>NZ_JAUFQG010000004.1:2405000-2771053 GCF_030409605.1 Simiduia curdlanivorans | reverse complement strand
CCACCAAGGTCTCTTTGCGCGATCTATCGCCGCGATACATACCGCCAATTTGTGGCACGCCCACGTGCGACTCATCTAACACTAATAATGAGTCTGCTGGCAGATAATCAAACAGTGTTGGTGGCGCCTGGCCAGGATCGCGACCCGATAAATAGCGCGAATAGTTTTCGATACCATTGCAGTAACCCAACTCCAGTATCATTTCAATATCATAGCGAGTGCGCTGCTCTAAGCGTTCAGCGGCAACCAATTGATTGGTTTCGCGCAAATGGGTTAAGCGTTCAGCCAAGTCTATCTTGATTTGATCTACTGCCTCCAATACACGCTCACGGGGGGTGACATAGTGTGATTTTGGGTAGATCGTAAACCTCGGTAACTTGCGGATGGTTTTGCCGGTTAAGGGGTCGAACACCGATATTTGTTCAATAGTATCGTCAAATAATTCAACCCGAATGGCGTCCGCATCTGAATCTGCGGGGTAGATATCGATAACCTCACCGCGCACGCGATAGGTGGCGCGGAAAAATTCTACGTCGTTCCGGGTATATTGCAGTTCCGCTAAACGGCGCAATAAAGTGCGCTGGTCAATGGTATCGCCGCGCACCAGATGGATGACCATTTTGAGATAGGCATCTGGGTCACCCAATCCATAAATAGCCGAAACAGTTGCAACCACAATGGCGTCTTTTCGCTCCATCAGCGCCTTTGTTGCAGAGAGTCGCATTTGCTCAATATGCTCGTTAATCGAGGCATCTTTTTCGATAAACGTATCCGAGGAGGGAACGTAAGCTTCGGGCTGGTAATAATCGTAATAAGAGACGAAATACTCGACCGCATTGTTGGGGAAAAACTCTTTAAATTCACCGTACAATTGCGCGGCTAGCGTCTTATTAGGCGCCATAATCATGGTCGGCCTTTGGATTTGCGCAATAACATTAGCAATGGTAAAGGTTTTGCCCGATCCGGTGACACCCAAAAGCGTTTGGTGTGCAAGACCCGCGTGAATACCCTTCACCAAGCTAGCAATCGCCGTAGGCTGATCTCCCGCCGGAGCAAAAGGACTTTTGACTTCAAACTTGTTCATGCGGATCTAACCAAATTTTTAACATGGCCTATCTTAACAAAGCCACTGAGCCCTGTCCCTTGTGCTTTAACCGCGCCTTGGTCATCATAGAAACTTTACTAGTGCAGATCGGAAAATGCCCATGCCCATCACCCAGCTCAAACAACAACCCATCAGTGTTACCCGGCAGATGGCAGCGGCACTACCAAAGCTCGCCGCCATTGCAAAGGCCAAGGGTTTGGAATTGCACCATTTAGGTGCCGGCTACCCACACCCAGAAGTCACGAATCCGATGGGTTATATCGCGCACAAAGACGCCTACTTTGAACACCTAGCAGGCCAAGAGCCACTGCAAAAAGTCTTACAACCACTCTATAGCTACACAGACACATTAGGCCCGGCCAGTACGCGGGAAATGTTTGCAAAAATTTACGGTCATGATTTCAATACCCGCCTAGACCCTGAGCTTTTAATCCCAACCATCGGGTCATCAGGCGGCATTAGCCAAATGTGCTCCCTGTTTGAGCGCAGCGGCGAAAAAGTGGCTTACATCACCGATGCCCCCACCTATGCCGGCTTCATTTCCCGAGCAAACCTCTACCAAAAAGCGCGCATTTACAGCGTGGAGATGGATCTCGAAGGTCCCTCGTGCGAGGCTTTAGCGGCGCAAATTACCCAAGCTCGCGCCGATGGCTATACCGTTGCGTTTTATTACACAGTGCCAGATGGCCACAACCCTGGCGGCATTTCTTTTTCCGAGCAGCGGCGACGCGACGTTATCGAAGTATTGAGAGCCCATGACACCCTTCTGGTTGAAGATGCGCCCTATAGCTATATTAGTTTTGAAACAGCAAACAAACGACCTAAACCTTTTTTTGCCTTAGCACCCGAGCAAACCGTACATTTGTTTACCGCATCAAAAATTGGCTTACCTGGGCCGCGCATTGGTTTCATGTATACCGAGGCCAAAATCGAACTTGCCAATAAACAGACTGTTCCACTCAATCAATTACTGCTGACTGAGGCGAGCGCCAACATTTTGCTACACAACCCTGAGGCATTGAGAGGTTTTGAAGCCTTCCTCACAGACGAAAAATTTTCGGCGCGTCAAAGCCTATGGCCGATTGCCAACGAAAAAAATCAGATTTATAGCGAAAACAGACAGATTTTACTCGACACCTTTGAGCAAGAGTTCGCTCGACACAAAGACATGTTTCACTGGACCAAACCGGGCGCCGGCTTTTTCTCCGTGTTTACCATTAATCACCCAAACGTTATATGCAATAGCGACTTGACCGATAAATTAGTGGCCGAGTATGGCGTTGTCACCATTCCCACCTTTAGCTTTTATCCTGAGGATGCGAGAGCGAGAAATAGCAAGGCAGGCCTGGATCAATTGCGCCTGTCTTTCTGCTATAGCGAGGGCATAGGCGAGCGCCGCAGACAGCAGCTACAAGCGGCGGCATCAGCTTTCGCCGAGGCGATTAAACAAGAGTGCGGCGTGTAAACCATACAATAACAGCGCTAAGGGGCTAAATTCACAAGAGAACTAACCCCTACTCTCTGCGTTATTTATGGCGAATAGACCAGCAGTGGTGAATTTTTTGGTTGCGCTGGAAATCTTTATCCAAGGTTTCCTGCGTTATGTTTTGCACCAAATAATGCTCGTATAACATATCATCTAACTTAAAAGACCGAAGGTTATTCGAAAAATAGAGTACGCCATCGGCTGCAAGCAACTTCATGGTCTTTTCAATCAGCTGGCTATGGTCGCGCTGTATATCCAGCACGCCGTCCATACGCTTGGAATTCGAAAAGCTGGGTGGATCTAGCATGATGAGATCGTATTCGCCTTGGGCCGTATCGAGCCAAGTCATACAATCGGCTTGCTCAAGCCTATTTTTCTGCTCACCCAAACCATTTTCAGCGAAATTTTTGCGCGCCCAATCTAAATAGGTTTTAGACATATCAACGCTGACGGTATAACGCGCCCCGCCCACCGCCGCTTGCACACTGGCGCTGGCGGTATAACAAAATAAATTTAAAAAGCGCTTTCCTTTAGCGGATTGCGCAATTTTTAAACGCAAGGGTCTGTGATCTAAAAATAACCCCGTATCTAAGTATTGCCACAAATCGACCAGCAGCTTGGCCTGCCCCTCCTGAACCGACAACATTTCATGGGTGCGACGGTTGGCGAGTTTTTCATACTGACTCGTACCGGTATTACGCTTGCGCTGTTTGTAGCTAATATTATCTGGGTTGACCGACAGTGCCTGCGGCAAGGCCTGCTTAATTTCTTCGAAGCGCTTAACCGCGGCGCGCTCATCAATCGAATTCGGTGCAGCGTATTCTTGTACGTGAACATGGTCATTGTACATATCGACAGCAACGGCATATTCAGGCATATCGGCATCGTAGAGGCGATAGCAACTCACGGCTTCTTTTTTAAGCCATTTCGCCAGTTGCTTTTGATTTTTACGCAGGCGATTGGCGAACATTTGTGCACCGTCCGATAACACCACCTCCTGCGGCACATAGGCCCTTCGCGGTTGATCGGCGTCAGTCACTTTGGCCGGTTGAACGGTGTGCACATCAAATAACAACAACTCGCTTTCCAGAGTGCCATTGAATAACTTGTATTTTTTGTGCGCCTTGAGCCCCAGCTCGTGGCAAAGCTGTGGGTTGCCAGTAAAAACACCCAGCTGCCAGCCGGGAAACTCTGCGCGCATACGATCGCCCAGATAGCGGTACAAATAGGCCAGAGCCTCCGCATCACCTAGGCGCTCGCCATAGGGTGGGTTGGTTAATACGATACCCGGCACAAGAGTCTTATGGGTCGGTTGAGTAAACTCCTTAAGCTCTTTGCGGCTCAGACGCACCCAGTGATCCAGTTTTGCGGTGACGATGTTCTCTTCCGCGGCGCGAATAACATGTAAATCGGCATCGTAACCCCTGATCTCGGGTAAATCCTTCTGCAGGCCGATTCGCTTGCGCTCAATCGCCTCTTCGCGCAGGGTTAACCAGAGATCATTTTGATGGTTTAACCAGCGCTCGAAGCCAAAGCTGGCGCGCAGCAAGCCAGGGGCAATATCGGCGGCCATCATCGCCGCCTCAACTAAAAACGTACCCGAACCACACATAGGGTCGATCAACGCACCGCCGCGAGCGGCTATCTCAGGCCAGCCAGCACGCAACAGCACTGCTGCTGCCAGGTTCTCTTTTAACGGTGCCGCGCCCTGTTTCAGGCGATAACCGCGCCGGTGCAGACTTTCGCCAGAAAGATCCAAGCTCACCACGGCTCGCCCGCGCGATAAGCGTACATTAATGCGAATATCTGGGTTTTGTTTTGCCACCGAAGGGCGCTCACCGGTCACATCACGGACGCGATCGACAATGGCATCTTTGGTCTTTAAAGCTCCAAACTGTGTATTGCGAATGGCAAAACTGGTGCCCGAAAAATCCACTAAGAAGGTGCTAGATGGGCTGATGTGCTCAGCCCAAGCAATAGCGGCAACCCCATCATAGAGCTCGGTGTCGCTGTCGACAGCGAAGCTATTGAGCGGCAGGAGCACTTTATTGGCCAGACGAGTCCACAGGCAGGTGCGATAGCCCAAGGCTAAATCACCGCTAAAATAGACCCCCGCCACCGTCTCCCGCGACTCAACAGCACCGAGGTCGCGGACCTCCGCTAATAACAAACTCTCCAGCCCCTTTGGACAAGCCGCAAAAAACTCAAATTGATTCATATCTATGCCGTCCAAATAGCCAAAACCTCACATTCACAATATACCGATGAGCCATAATAGAGGCCCATCATAGAAGATTTAATTCATTCACAAGCAGGCTCAGTTTTGGTGTACTGAGCGTCCGCCGCAAAAAAGGCGCATTGTAACGGGTTCAATCCCGCTTAGCCCGCATAGAGCGGGAAATTAACGTTAAATTTGAAATACTGACCACCTAACGCGTAAACGGAGTAGTTTACGTCATTAATAATAGTGGTAAAGCATTGGGCCAATTAGCAAGGAAGGCTATAACAACCCAAGTTTCATCGTCTAAGCTAAGGCTAGGCAGAGGTTGATTGGTTCGCGTTTACACGCGATCAATCTGATGACTGACATTCTACTATCAGTCTTTAAACCTCGATCACCGGTGGAATAGCAATTCACTATTCCACCGGGTTTGTTAAGGCTCTGCTCGAATGCTCTGATGCCCTGCATGGTATCAAGCCAAGAACGAGCTGCTCGCGTCACGAATAACGAGTGTCACATCAATAAAGCACAACAAGGAGAAGGTTTTACGTTGTTTTCAATCGTAACGGAGCTTTTGCCTCGGCATTCGCGTCTACACAAAAATACGCATACTTGTGCCAAGTTTGGGCAAGAGCTCTTTTTACCTAGCCGAGAAAATACTTGGTGCTTTGGCTTTCTAAGCATTGGTTTACTAGATATCGGTTTTCTAGGTTTTTGCCTTTCTGAAAAGCAAAACAATAGCCATGCAAAGAAGCAACTACCAAAGCCATACCTATCTTGGCATGGCAATATTTTCAGGGTAATTAAACGCTTCACCACAGATAGTAGGAAAAATTAACATTCGCAATAACTCATCCAACCAACATTCTAACTAGCGAGGTTACACACGCTTTGCCTCTCCCCTGCGCACTGCAAAAGGAGAAACAACGCAGATGACGATACAGTAATTTGTATTCTGTGCTGCGTTGGCTTGATCGGTATTGAATTTGATCTAAATAGACAGCCAAGGTGCTTACTTTATGAAAAGACAAAAACGTAACCAGATCGAACATGCATTTAGCAAAGGCTACATGGCCGCCATTAAAGGCCGCTCGCGCGAACTTTGCCCTCATCAGAGTGGCGACGCGCGTCAGGAATGGCTAAGCGGTTGGCGGGAAGCACGGGAAGATCATTGGAACGGTTACAACATGGCGGCATGCGCGCATAAACTCAGCGCATTAGGCTGAATTCACTCACTCCAAACCCGTTAGAAATAAGCAGCGCCAAGCGCTGCTTTTTATTTAAGGCCCTCTCATTCAGCTAAACGCCTATTTATTTAACTGAGTTTATGGCATCTACAACTTCGGCAATTAACTCCGGCCCGCGATAAATAAAACCGCTGTAGATTTGAATCAAAGAGGCGCCCGCCTCAATCTTTTCAACCGCATCTTCACCACTACAAATACCACCCACACCAATAATCGGCAGCTCCCCTTTAAGGGCCGTATTGAGCAAACGAATAGTGGCGGTAGATTTTTCTCTAACCGGCGCGCCGCTTAACCCACCGGCCTCATCTGCATGCTCACAACCCTGCACCCCTTCACGAGACAAGGTGGTATTGGTGGCAATTACACCATCTATGTCGGCTTCCAGTAGTGCCTGCGCAACTTGTTGCACTTCTTCGTCATTCATGTCCGGCGCAATTTTCACTGCTACCGGCACATACTTACCCACTGTTTGCGCTAACGTCGCCTGTTGTTCTTTAACTTCATGTAACAGAATTTTTAAGCTTTCGCCGTACTGCAGTGAGCGCAAACCCGGCGTATTAGGCGAGGAAACATTCACGGTAATATAATCGGCATAGGGATAAACCTTGCCCATGGCGATGGAGTAGTCAACATGCGCTGATTCGACTGGGGTATCAAAATTCTTGCCGATATTAATCCCTAAAACACCTTTAAATCGGCGTTTTTTAACGCGCGCCACCAGATGATCTACCCCCTTATTGTTAAAGCCCATCCTATTGATAATGGCCTGCTGCTCGGGCAATCTAAATAACCGCGGCTGTGGATTACCCGGTTGAGGCCTAGGCGTTATCGTGCCGATTTCAACGTGACCAAAGCCGAGCTCGCCAAGCGCATTAAAATAATCGCCATTTTTATCCAAACCAGCCGCTAACCCCACAGCATGAGGAAACTGAATACCCATTATCTCGACCGGCCGACCAGATACCTCGGGCACAAACAAGCCCAGCATTTTCAAACGTTCAGCTGCGCCTAACATATCCAGGCTAAGGTAATGGGATGTCTCTGGATCTAGGGCGAATAAAATACGACGAGCAAAAGCGTACATAGGTCAAAACCCAAGTTATGGTAAAGGCGACAAGGATACTGGAAAGCGGCACTCACTGCACCTAAGCTAGCCCGCTACAAGGGCATAAGCTCAATGTAGCCGGCGCAGTGAAACAACATAAAGGAACATTAAAGGGCTATTAAAGGGCTTGAATAGAGACAAGTTTAAAGGCTTGATCAAACTCGATTCTAAATCGCCCGTTAACCCCAGAATCAGTAACAAAGGCGCGCAGAGCCTGTGCAGGGAACTGTATTCGCCTGCCATCTATTGCCCTAGCGCTGACGATGCGAGCACTGCCGCGGTACAACCGCAGCAGCTCCTCTTTCTCAATCACCAAGTCGACGTCAACAAAGGTCAAGATAAAACCTTAGGGTGTATATTGACTAGCCTGGGCCAAATCCAATAACTCGCGAAGCGCTACGGAGAAAATGGCGTAATCAGTACCCGTCGCCCCGCGTAGATCCGCGATCATTGAACGCCAGCGGTTAACTAGCACACTGTGCTTATCCGCCCAAGCAGCGATAGCCTCATCAATAGACTGCTTACCATCGACCGATTTAATCAATGAGATGGTAATGGTACGCAGCTGAAAATCGAGGTCATCCAAGAAGGCTTCGCGCGCCATCGATTGCCAATAATTCTCAACTTTTACATTAGACATCTCCTCGGCAAACCAATCTAAGCCAAGAAAATCACTCACGGTCATTTGAAATTCGGCAACACGTAGGATATCCGTCTCGGCAATAATCGCTGCCTCCACCATACTAAGGCCAGGTGCAACATTTATCGGAATTGCAGCCCTACTCGCCACTGCTTCGGGAACGCCCGCAGCAACCAAGCGTTTAGACTCGCGCAGCCACTGTTTTTTCGGTTCGCCGCGAATCATGCCAGGCAGCGCGCCCACCAAGCGCGTTAAAGACCCGCCAAATAAAGCGACCTCCTGAGCCACGTCCAAATGGGTGCGTCGATTGCGCAAAAACCAGCGTGTAGCACGACGGATTCTACGCATCATACGACTCATAATTTCAAGCTGAATTTGTGCGTCCACCTTAAAGTCTAACGCCTCAATTTCGCGCCAGAAGCTATCGAGTGCATAGATATCGCGCGCTGCAACATAGGCCTTAGCCACATCGGCCGGCTTACTACCGGTGGATTCCATTTGCCGCTGACAGAAATTAATACCCATGATATTGACCATATCATTGGCTAGCTGGGTTGCAATAATTTCACGGCGCAAGCGGTGGTTATAGACCTGCTCGCCATAACGCTTGCAGATTTCCTTAGGGAAAGCGGACTCAACAATTTTGGCGATATATTCGTTATTGGTAATATCCTCGACGGCTAGCTCGTCTTTCAACTGCACCTTGGCATAGGAAACCAAGACAGACAATTCAGGTCGAGTCAGTGATTTGCCCTGCGACTGCCGCTCTACCAACAGATCGTCGGGCGGTAAAAACTCCAGTGCACGGTTGAGACGACCGCTGGCCTCCAAGGCATTAATGAAGCGACGATACTCGCCCACCCGCTGCTTAGATTGATATTGGGCAATACTTAAAGCTTGGGTCTGACGGTAGTTATTGGCGAGTACGAGACTGGCAACATCGTCAGTCATTTCGCCCAGCAATTTATTGCGCTGTTTTTCCGTCAAATTGCCGCTAGACACCACTTCATTTAACAGAATTTTGACGTTCACTTCATGGTCGGAACAATCGACCCCTGCCGAGTTATCAATAAAATCGGTATTACAAGCACCGCCAGATAAACAGAACTCAATACGACCCAATTGGGTCATACCCAAATTCCCACCCTCGCCAAAAATCTTACAGCGTAGGTCTGCCCCGTTTACTCTTAGGCTATCATTGGCTTTATCGCCGACTAGCGCATGGGACTCGGAAGCGGCCTTAACATAGGTGCCAATGCCGCCATTCCAAATCAAATCCACCGGCGCCTTTAATAGCGCATTGATCAGATCCGTTGGCGTTAATTTATCTTCTTTTATCGCGAACGCCTTTTTCATTTCTGGTGAAATGGCGATGGACTTCGCGGAGCGCTCAAAAATGCCACCACCCTTTGAAATCAATTTTTGATCATAATCAGTCCAGCTACTGCGCGGCAGCTCAAACAAACGCTTGCGCTCTTTAAACGTCTTTGCAGCATTAGGGGTTGGATCGATAAATATATGTAAGTGGTTAAAGCCCGCCAGCAAACAAATATGCTCAGACATCAACATGCCATTGCCGAACACATCGCCCGCCATGTCACCAATACCAATCACGCTAAAGTCAGTGGTCTGGCAATTGATGCCCTTTTCCATGAAATGACGTTTAACGCCAACCCATGCGCCTTTGGCTGTGATGCCCATGCCTTTATGGTCATAACCCTGACTGCCGCCCGAGGCAAAGGCATCACCCAGCCAATGCTTGTATTCAAGGGATATACCGTTGGCAATGTCGGAGAAAGTTGCGGTGCCTTTATCGGCCGCCACCACCAAGTAGGGGTCGTCGCCATCATGCCGAACCACTTGTTTGGGTGGCGCGATATTGCCATCAATCAGATTATCGGTGATATCAAGTAGGCCGCGAATAAATATCTTGTAGCATTCGATGCCTTCTTTCTGAATGGCCTCCCTGTCACCACCTCTCGGGCGCTGCTTGGAGACAAAACCACCCTTGGCGCCATTGGGTACGATAACAGCGTTTTTAACTTGCTGGGCTTTTACCAAACCCAAGACTTCGGTACGGTAATCTTGCAATCGATCCGACCACCTTAAACCACCGCGCGCAACCGAACCGCCACGCAAATGAACGCCTTCTATGCGGGGAGAGTAAACAAAAATTTCATACAGCGGGCGAGGCTCTGGTATTTCAGGAATTGTTCTAGGGCTGAATTTGACCGAGATATAATCTTTGATTTGATTATTTTCGTCTAACTGATAGAAGTTTGTCCGTAAGCTGCCATTCAACATATCCAGGTAGCGTCGAATAATACGGTCTTCGTTTAAGTTATCGACGCTGTCAAGACGCGTCAGAATTTGCGCCTCCAAGTCTTTAACCACTTGCATGGCTGCCATCGAGCCATCATTACAAGCAGGGTCAAATTTAGCCTTAAACATGGCCACCAAATTGCGGGTGATGTCCATGTGATTGGCTAAGGTATTGGCAATATAGGTTTGGCTGAAATTGAAAACGGTTTGCTTCATATAACGCGCGTAAATACGTAACACAGCCACTTCACGCCAATGTAAAGAAGCGCCTAGAACCAGCTGATTGAAGCTATCATTCTCATTTTTATCACTCCAAACCGCGGCGAAAGCCTCTTGGAACAAATGGCGCGCAGACTGAATATCAATATCCGCAGGCAAGTCATAGACCAACTCAAAATCATGCATCCAATAATGGTCTTCACCCAAATCAATTCGGTAGGGGTGCTCACCGATCACCCGCATACCCATACGCTCTAAAATAGGGATACCATCGGATAGTTCTAGGGTTTGGTTGCGCTGAAAAACCTTAAACCTGAATGAGTTTTTATCCACACCAACGGGCTGATAGAAGCTCATTCCTAGGCCATCGGGGCCATCGATGGCGCGCATGGTTTCAATATCAAACACCGCAGCGCGCGCATCAAAATGCTCTTTATAGGCACTGGCAAAAGCATGCTGGTAGTTTTTAAAGAGCCGAGCGCCCTTCTCCTCTCCGTGGTTTTCTATCAGAGCTGCATGTAGGTGATCTTCCCAGGTACGGGTAATATCAACAATTTTAGACTGCAATTTTTTAACGTCGTACTCAATTGGTTTGCTCGGATCAACCCGAAAAACTAAATGCGCACGCGCCAAAATGGATTCGGAAAAATAGGTAGTGAACTCACATTCTTTTGCATTGATAGCCTTGCTGATCAATTCCTGGATTCGAACTCGAATAGCGGTGCTAAAAATATCTCTTGGCACATACACCAGCGCATTGACAAACTTACCGTAGGGGTCGCGACGCATAAAGAGTTTCACCCGGTAGCGCTCGCTAATTCGCATCGCACCCACCGCAGTTTCATACAGTTCTGAGCCGCTGCTTTGGAACAACTCATCGCGCGGGAATGTTTCTAAGGTTTGCTTTAGCGCCTTGCAGTCATGGCTTTGCGGGTCCAAATCTGCACGTGCTAATACCTGCTCCACTTTCATACGAATAAGCGGAATTTTGGTGGGGCTCAGGGTGTAAACTGGCGAGGTATAAAGGCCCATAAAGCGACATTCACCCACAACCGCACCAGTCTTGTTATAGCGCTTAACGACGATGTAATCGGAATAGGCATGGCGGTGAACCCTAGATCGAACCGACGACTTGGAGAAAGCCAAAACCTTGGGCGTCAAATGAAAACGCGCCATGCCTGGGTTAAAATCATCAATCACCACGGCACCGGCATCGCTGGAATGACGGCGGAATAAACCCAAACGCTTTTCGGTGATCTCGCGTAATGCCCGTGTCCCCTCTTGATCAAAAAATTCGTATTCCGAATAAGCCATAAAGGTAAAGTGCCCATCGCCCAACCAGCGAACGAACTCGCAGCTTTCCGATAGATCCACCACGTGTTCATTTGGCGGTACGCGGCCAAGCGCCTCAGCCACCTCAGAAACAGCCGCGAGCATGGGCCGATAATCATTTACCACCACATCGACATCCTGCAGAACATCAACCAGGCCATCGGCAATCTCAGCCATCTCCTCGGTATCGGTATGCAGATTCACTTCAAAATAAATCAGCGCCTCTTTGCCATAGTGAATGTCTTTGCGCTTGGGGATAGGTTCATGGCGCGGCACGATTTCTTGCAGTTTTAACGACTTATTGCGCCCTATTTGATGAATGCTGCTGTAGATGCCATGAATAGCGATACCTCTACGGTTGAGCTCCATGCGAATCGAATCCACCAGAAAAGGCATATCACGCTGTAGCACGGCAACAACCGTGTGCGGGCACAACCAGTGATCTTCATCCAGAGTCGGATTAAAAACCCGCACCTTAGCCTTCGGCTCAGCTGGCCTGTCCGCAATCATATTCCACCAGCCATACAGGCTACCGTAGATATCCGCAACCTTGCGCCCTTCCAGCTCCTCTAGGGGATATTGGTCATAGTATTCACAGGCGAAAGCCTTAAATTGCTTCGCTTGTTCGCCGCTCAATCGGTCATCGATTAACGCTGTCAACTGATCCAAAAACGCCTGTTTGTTGTCAGCAGTGACCAAACTTGTATCCACGTCATACTCTCCGAAGAACGCTTTGCGTTCCTTTATGCACCGTAATAAGCACCCAGATTGAGCGCCCGACTTTTATTTGTCTTGCAAATCCACCTACCAAAGCGCGTCTAACCACTAAATTTTGCCCAATGCCAAAGACTGAACTTTTAGTGCTGACTGAGGACTAACAGGCCGTGCCTAGGTGAAAGTTAAAAACATTTCACCAGCCTCGACCAAGCATAGACCACTGAAAGCGTTCTAAGGCCTTGATTAGGCACTGTTTGCCCCCAAATAAGGGTTAGCCGAGCAGTTATAGCGTTAACATTATGTAGCTGTTTTACAGTTGACTAATTTTGAAGTAATAACGAACAACACACCTATGACCACACATTCACAAATACAAGTATTGAAAACCTGGCTAAATAATCAAATCGTTGGCCAGAACGACCTCATTGATCGCTTATTGATCGCACTTTTAGCTGATGGCCACTTACTGGTAGAGGGCGCGCCAGGTCTGGCTAAGACAAAGGCCATCAAACTTTTAGCTAAGGGCATTGAAGGTAGTTTTCACCGCATTCAATTCACCCCAGACCTCCTGCCAGCGGATGTCACAGGCACCGATATCTATCGCGCCGAGACCTCCAGCTTCGAGTTCCAAAAAGGCCCCATATTTCACAATCTGGTGCTCGCCGATGAAATCAACCGAGCCCCGGCAAAAGTTCAGTCTGCGCTGTTAGAGGCAATGGCTGAACGGCAAATCACCGTCGGTAAACACACCTACCCCTTGGCCGACTTATTTCTGGTGATGGCGACCCAAAACCCCATCGAGCAGGAAGGCACCTACCCGTTGCCGGAGGCACAATTAGATCGCTTCCTGCTGCACGTGCGGGTGAGCTACCCAAGCGCGGCGGCCGAAAAAGAAATATTGCGCTTAGTCAGAGAGGAAAATCTCACCCAAGAGGCGGTACCGCCGGCGAAGATTTCACAAACCGATTTGTTGAACGCAAGAAAAAGCCTCTTGCAAATTCACCTCGCGGAAAGCGTAGAAGACTATATCGTGCATTTAATCGACGCCACCCGGCACCCTATCAACTACGATGCAAAGTTGGCCCAATGGCTGGAATATGGTGCCAGCCCGCGGGCAACCTTGGCGCTCGAGCGCTCAGCGCGCGCACTCGCTTGGCTCGATGGCAGAGATTTTGTAACCCCCGCCGATGTTCAAGCGCTCGCGCCTGATGTTCTCCGGCATAGACTGATTCTCACCTTCGAAGCTGAGGCCAGCGGCGTCACCATAGATCAGGTTATCGAGCATTTACTCGACGTGGTGCCAGCAGCCTGATCATGGACGCACTTCAGCCCAAAGGAGCCTATAGCGAGCTGAGTCAATTACTGATGGCAAGGTTCATCAGTAAAGACCTACGCATTCCCGCCCGCAGGCGCAGCCAAAGCAGCCTTGCCGGTGCAAGCCGCACGAAATTTCGCGGCCGCGGGATGGAATTCGCCGAAGTTCGCCAGTATCAGCCCGGCGACGACGTTCGCTCCATTGACTGGCGAGTAACAGCCCGCACCCAAACGCCCTTCACCAAGCTTTACAGCGAAGAGCGAGAGAAGCCGACGTTTTTTCTCATCGACCAACGGGCCAGCATGTTTTTTGGCAGCACGCTGTGTTTTAAATCCGTGTTTAGCGCACAGCTCGCCAGCACCTTAGGCTGGACGGCGGCTGAATCTGGCGACCGCATTGGCGGTATGATTGCACATCAAAGCGGCGTAGAAGACATTCGACCTAAAGGCTCGCAGCACGCCATGCTGACCCTAATCAATCGCCTACATGCCCGCAATCAAGCCTTATCGTCACCCGTCGCAGGCGCCGATGAAAAAAGCCTGTCGGCACTGCTAAGCGATTGTCGACGAGCACTAAAGCCCGGTAGCACTCTAGTCATTATTAGCGACTTTGCCGACTGGAATGACGAGTGCCATAAATTGGTTACTCTGCTTGCGCGGCACAACGACCTGCTATTTTTTCATATTTACGATCGCCTCGAACAACAACTGCCCAACAATAGTCAGCTTGGTATAAATAACGGCCGAGAACTGGTGCAACTTGACCCAGCCAAAACCCAAGCTCTGGCGCACTGCTTCCAGCAACGGCAAGCGTCGATTGAAAAAAGCGCACAGGGGCTGGGTGTTGGCTATCACTTGCTAGAGTGCAGCACAGCACTAACACCTTGGCTACAAAAGCATTTTGGCAAGCTAAAAAGGCGTGGATAATATTGCCGACATGAACGAAAAACTATTACCACTGAAAGATTTTCACCTGCCGCCCGAACCCGGCATTTGGCCTTTGGCGCCGGGCTGGTGGGCATTGTTGGCGCTGCTACTGCTTAGCAGCGCGCTACTAGTGTGGCTCAGACATCGGCATCGACAAAAAGCGAGACGAGACTATCGCAAAGAAGCCAAGCTGCGATTAGCGACGCTCATCGACACTTATCGCCAAGACAATAATCTGCAAGGACTATCCATGCAGGTAAACCAACTACTGAAACAGATCTGCTTAAGCGCCATCAGCCCAAAGGCCGCACGACTGATCGATGACGCCTGGGTTGAATTTTTAAACCAACAGCTGAACCCATCCAGTACCTCACTTCAACACAACACCCATATTTTTTTAGTGAAGCAACCTTATACAACTAACGCTTTGCTAACACCTGATCAAACAGACAGCAGCCTTGCAGACATAAAAAATTGGCTAGAACAACATCGCGGAGAACTTCTCAATGTTGACCTTTGAGTGGCCCGCATTATTCTGGTTACTTCCCCTGCCGCTACTGTTTCGGCTCATACCCGGCCAGCGCAAAACAACCGTTGATGCCGTCTTCGTGCCCGCCAGTTTTACCGGTAGCCAAGAACAGCGACAATATCAACGTGGCAATGAGCACAGCCGCTGGAGCCTTGCGACACTTTTAGCCATCATGTGGCTCGGCACGATCACCGCAGCCGCAAATCCTCGCTGGCAAGGCGATGCCATCGAGCTACCTAGCAACGGACGAGATTTATTGTTAGCGGTAGACATTTCCGGCTCGATGGAAACGCCGGATATGTTTTATCAAGGTCAATCCATCAATCGACTACAAGCGGTAAAAGCAGTAGTGTCTGAATTTGTTGAGCGCCGCGTTGGCGATAGATTAGGCCTCATACTGTTCGGCACCAACGCCTATCTTCAAGCACCACTCACTTTCGATCGCGCCACCGTGGGCCAACTATTATCCGAAGCACAACTAGGTTTTGCCGGTGAAAAAACCGCCATTGGCGATGCGATTGGTTTAGCCATCAAACGCCTCAGGAACAGGCCAGAAGCTTCGCGCCTGCTCATATTGTTAACGGACGGCGCAAACACTGCAGGCAACGTCAGCCCTCAACAAGCCGCTACCCTTGCAGCCGCCGCCAACGTCAAAATTTACACCATCGGGCTTGGCTCGGAAGAAATGAATATTCCCGGCTTATTAGGTTCAAATTTTGGCGCCAGAACCGTAAACCCGTCGCTTGATTTAGACGAAAAATCACTGGAGCAAATAGCGTCGGCCACGGGCGGCAGATACTTTCGGGCCAGAAACCCAGAAGAACTACAAAACATCTATGCTTTACTCGATGAACTCGAGCCGTCAGAACAAGACAGCGAAGTGTTTAGACCGCAAAGATCACTGTTCTATTTACCCTTAGCCCTCGCGTTATTGGCGAGCGTTATCGCCTTTATAACCGCTCACGCTTCGGCCGTCAAAAGAAGGCCCGCTAACGAACTACACTCAGAGCCAGAGCACCGTGATTGAATTTTTAGAAAATTTCCATTTTATTCGACCAGAATGGCTCTTCGCGCTTTTTCCCCTAGCGCTTGTAGTTGCGCTCGTGCGCGCCAGATCCAAAGTCTCAAATGGTTGGCAGGCTTTTATCGCACCGGAACTTTTGGCCCATTTAACAATACACAAACCCTCAGATACACAAAACAAGCTATGGCTACCCCTACTTCTCGGCTGGCTAGTGGCTGTTATAGGCCTAGCAGGCCCTGCGTGGGAAAAGGCGCCCGCACCGGTTTACCAAAGTGAGGCCGCCACCATTTATATCCTCGACTTATCCCCTTCTATGCTGGCAGAAGATATAAAACCGAATCGAGAAACCCGGGCAAAGCAGAAAATCATCGACGCCTTAAATCTACAGAAAGATGGCTTAAAAGCATTAATCGCCTACTCCGGCGAAGCCCATCTCGTCACGCCACTGACCGATGACGCCCGCACCATTTCGAGCTTAGTTCCCGCTTTGTCGCCACGAATCATGCCGCTTACCGGTAGTAATATAGAAATGGCCATCCAATTAGCGCTCGACACCTTGCAGCAAGGTAATATTCAAAACGGTCAACTCTTACTATTTACCGATGGCATTGATCCCAGTGCGGAATCCACTGTCACTTCGCTGTTGAAAAACCAGCGTTTTCCTCTACATATTATTTCCATGGGCGATGAAGGCGGTGCCCCCATTCCCATCGGCCAAGAGGGTTTCGCGAAAGACCGGCAAGGCAATATTATTATCGCCAAGAACGACAGAGCGCTACTGCGCAAACTCGCACAAAAAACCCAAGGCAGCTATTCGGATATCGCGCTAACAGACCAAGATATTAATTTTCTAACCGAGGCAAAGCCACAAGCCAGTAGCACAGTAGAAGGAAAAGATCGGGACTTTGATCAATGGCAAGACAACGGCTACTGGCTGGCTTGGCTGCTGTTACCTTTTGTCGCCTATAGCTTTCGACGCGGCAGTGTTTTTTCCTTCGTGCTCGCCTCCCCGTGCTTATTATTTTTATTATTCAGTTTAAGCGCTGGCAGCCCACCAGCCTATGCCAGCGAAACAGATCAAGAAAACTCAAACGGCGCGCAGGAAGTAGACTCTCTTGCCTGGCAAAATATTTGGTTGAATAAAAACCAACAAGGCTTGGCATCTTATAAAGACAATCAAGGACAAAAGGCAGCGTCCGAATTTACCGACCCACGCTGGAAGGCCGCCGCTCTCTATCAAGCACAAGACTTCGAACGTGCAACCGAGCTGCTAAAGTCCATCAACAATACCGCTGAAGTAGCATCCCCAGACGACCTCTATAACCAAGGTAATGCACTGGCGCAAGCTGGGCAACTGCAAGCCGCCTTAGAGAGTTACGATCAGGCACTGGCATTAAAGCCAGACATGGAGGATGCCATTTACAATAAGAAAATCGTTGAAGAATTGCTCAAGCGGCAAGACCAAGACCAAGACCAAGACCAAGACCAAGACCAAGACCAAGACCAAGACCAAGACCAAGACAAGTCTGGTTCGGGTGAAAAGAATAGCCAAGATGACGCGGGTAAAGAGAGTGATGGTGAACAATCGCCTGAGGAAAATGCCAACCAGTCGCAGGCTGAACCCACCAACTCCGACGCTGAGCAAAACGACAAGAGTAATCAAAGCGAAGCAACGGAAGACAGCGAGCAAAATCCGTCTGACGACGTGCAAAAAAATCAATCGCAAGAAGATAGCAGCGAACTAGCTGACCACGCCGAAAGCGACAACCCCGCTGAAGCTAATCAGAAACCCGAAACAGACCCAACCGACAGCAACCCAACTGCGGCTAACAGCTTAACGAACGAGCTAGAAGAAGAACAAGCAGATCAGGGGCAAGTGGCTATTGATGCCTTTGACCATTTAAGCGGCGAAGAAAAAGAGGCAATGGAACAGTGGCTACGCCAGGTGAATGACGACCCCTCTGGGCTTTTAAAGCGAAAGTTTGAGTACCAGTACCGCCAAAGGCGTGAAGCCATTAAAGAAGGTGAATGGTCGCCACCAGAAAACGACGCTCACACTCGTTGGTAGCTAATAACTAACATTACTAAATAGAGTTAATTGGATAGTAAAGATGTTAATACGGTCAATTTTTACGTTGGTTACTGTGTTGTTTTTCTGCTCAGCTCAAGCTAGTTATGCAGCCAGCATTTCAACCAGCGTCGATAGAGCGCGCATTAGCATGGATGAAACTGTTGTTTTATCCATCAGGGTTTCACCCCAAGCCAATACCACCCCGAATTTCAGCGAATTAGAGACTCAGTTCGATATTCTAAACCGCAGCCAAAATAGCCAATACAGAAACATTAACGGACAAGTCACGGCCTTTACCGAGTGGCAGTTAACCCTAGCACCAAAGTCCACCGGTAAGCTCGTTATTCCTTCGATTCAATATGAGCAGGAGTTTAGCGATGCCATTATCTTAGAAGTAGCAGAAACTGATGACACACAAAGCGGTTTAACACCCGATATCTTTCTCGACATACAAGCCGAAAAATCCGAACCCTATGTGCAAGAACAAGTCATTATCACGGTCAAATTACACACCGCCATCCCGCTTAGAGTAGATGATGCGCCCGCACTCAATATCCCTAACGCCTTATTATTACCATTGAAAGATAGTCAGTACCAAAAGCGTATTGGCGATAAAGTCTACTCCGTCTCCGAATTGCGCTACGCCCTGTTCCCGCAAATGAGTGGCGAACTTGAAATTCCTATTCAAACCTTCACCGTCACCATGCGTGCCAACAGTAACTTCAGCAACCCGCTGAACTATGGCCAGACTGAAACCAAGCGAATTCGCAGCAGGCCGGTTATGTTGTCCGTGAAGCCTCAAGCAAAAGGCTACCAAGGTGAGCAATGGCTGCCAGCGAGCAAACTAGAAATTAGTGAGCAATGGTCTAGCGACACGCAAGACTGGACTTTAGGCGAGCCAATAACACGCAAGATTACCCTCAAAGCAACGGGCTTGAGCGCCAATCAGATTCCCAGTTTATCGCTTGCAGAGAGTCAAAGCTTTAAGCAGTACCGTGAAAAGCCCGAGTCCTCAGACACACAAGATGCCAGAGGGCTCAGCACCACAATAACCGAATCAATCGCCATTGTTCCCACTCAAGAGGGCGCAACCCAACTACCGGAAGTAAAACTGTATTGGTGGGATACGCAGTCCAATACCCAAAAAATTGCGCTGCTCCCAGCTCGCAACATCAACATCAAAGCCAATCCACAGCTACCCGCACCGAAAACGCCTATCCTAGCGACGCAACCCAGTTCGGATGCGACAGAGCAAACAATCCCCGACACAACTCCGGCTACCCTTGAGGGCGTTCACGCAACCGTCATTTGGCAAATTCTGACTGCTCTACTTGTGGCAACTAACTTAAGCTTAGCCGCGCTCGTCTGGCACCTATGGCGGCGTAGCCGGCCCAAGCTACATCTGCCCGCACCCGACGCCTCAGCGCCGCAATCGAGGCTTCAGGAGCTGGATAAATTTTTCTCGCAACCTCTCAACAGGGCAAGTGCCGCCTATTTTTTACGCGCGTTTAATCGCCACTTTCCCAAGCAAGCCATTGACGCCATGGCCGACCAATCGCTCGCAACCGAGCTCAAGCATGCGATACAACAATTAAACGCCTACACTTACGGCGACAAGCCGCACTACGAAGGCGATTTACCTACCCTTCAGTCGCTGGTGCGCCAGGCGACCCAACAACCCAATAAAAGCAGCGCTCTGCCAACTCCCTTGCTAACGGGTTTATATCCAGATTAAATACAGGAAAATAATATAGAGGCCTACCCTATGAGCACGTCCACCACCTACCATAGATTTAGCAAATTGCTGCACTGGCTAATGGCCATTATGGTGTTTGTATTGATTGGCGTCGGCTCCTATATGTCCGACTTGGCCGATGACGCTCCCGGCCGGATGGATCTCATACTATTACATAAGGCGTCAGGCTTTATCTTTCTGTGGTTAGTCATGATTAGGTTAATCTGGAGTAAACTGACACCAGCACCAGCTCTCCCCTCTGCGTTTAATTCAACAGAAATAAAATTGACCAAAGCGACCAAGCACCTGCTCTATTTGGCGATGTTTTTAGTGCCATTTAGCGGTTGGGCCATGAGCAACTTTTCCGGATATGCGGTGAAATTTGGTAATTTTTCGGTACCCTTGGTATTTGAAAAAAGTAAATCATTAGCGGGGATATTTCACGAGATACACGAAATTGCGCCGTGGGTTCTACTGGCATTAGTTGCTATTCACCTAGCGGCAGTGATTTACCACAAACTGGAAGGCGGAGATAAAGATATCCTTAAAAGAATGCTTTAACTTCGTAAACAAGTGGCCCTGCGCAGTTCGCATAAAAACAATAAATTCCTATTGAATGAACAGCGCGGCGGCACTGGCAAATAACGTCATCAACAGCAAGAACCATTTGAGTACTTTGGCCTCTACCTTTATTGCAAACTTCACCGCTACCGAAGCGCCAGACATAGTGCCCGCAGCCAATACCAGCCCGGGTAACCATTGCACGAGATCATCGGCAATGAATATCAGCAAGGCGATAAGAGTAAAACCTAAGGTACAAATAACTTTAAGTGCATTTGCCCGAACCAGATCGTAACGCAAAGCGCCAGTGATGGCCGCCAACAAGACAAACCCAACACCCGCCTGCACGAAACCACCATAAAACCCGGCAAACATTAATCCAGCAATGCCGGTTGGTGAGTCCTGCACCCGCTTTGGCTGTTCATCTTGCCCTGGCGCAACAACGGACGGACTAACCAAAATAATGACCGCCATACCAATCATGGTAACCAACAATAAAGGTTTTAATATTTCATTGGGTGCAATAACGGCAGCTGCAGCGCCTAAAGCTCCGCCGAATAAGGTGGGTAGCATGACAGGAAAGATTGCTTCAACAGGCAACTTTCCATACCGGTGAAAGCCCTTAGCAGCGCTAACACATTGCAATAACACGCCGACTCTATTAGTCGCGTTAGCCACATCGGCAGGCATACCCATCATCATGAGCGCGGGCAAGGTTAAATTACTACCGCCACCGGCGAGGGTATTAATAATACCGGCGATAAAACCGGTAACGAGTAATAACAGATAAAACCATTCAACAGCCATGCATCATCCTCCTAGCGACATGCCATAGTAGTCGATTGCAATCACTGATCGCTAGGTATTCAAACAATGCGAACGTTATTATCCATTGATCAATTCAGCCGCAGCGCGAAGTTGTGGTAAACGCTCAAGAAAGCCTAGCAATATTTTCTCTACTGCAGTGTCTGGCAACCTTAAGAGCTGGCTTAAATCTGCGCTAAATGGCTGAATAATAGGTAGTTCGAGACTATTTTCAATCGCTTGAATATTGGCCAACAAAAACTCTTCAGCAATCAATAACAGGTGAGCTTCCGGAATCATGGCCACCTTATCAACGGCCAACTGACGCATGATTAGACTCACCGCGCGCGGTAACTGCCAGCGAGCTAGCAATAACGCACCCGCTTCGCTGGTATCCACACCGAGTCGAAGCTTCTCCATGGCAAGAAGCTCTTGTGGTGCTGGGTGTTTTTGTAGAGGTTCTAGCAATGTTTGCATTTTGTGGGGAAAGCATTGAATCAACACCAGTCGGCCAATGTTATGTAACAAACCAGCCAAATAAATGTCCGCTTGCACTTCGGTTGTTTTCCCCATTTCCCGATAAAAATCATTGGCAAGTTGTGCAACCCCCAATGATAAAATCCAAAACCGCTCCAAGGAGAAGGCCGGGCAATTAATCAATCGAAAACTACCGGCGGCAAGTACAGCTAAGGCCAGGCTTCTTAATTTATCGACACCAAAAACCCGCACCACGATATCTTTTATGGAGGAACTAGGTTTCATCCCATAAAAGGCGCTACTGGCAATACTAATAAGTTTGGCGGCCAATACAGGGTCTTGTTCAACTAAGCCCGCCATATCCTCCAAACTAGAGTCATCGCGCTGAGCAAGTGCCAGTAACTGGGCACCAATTGCAGGAATATTAGGTAGGCTATCAGGCGAAATGAGCGCCTCGACATCAACATCTTTCGACAAGCGCCGATACTGCGCCTGAAACTTTGCTGGTGTGACACCTTGCCATGATTTAAATGCGCGCTCAAACGCCGCCCGCTCGGAAAAACCCAAATAATCGGCTAGGCGATCAATGGACTCACCTTCGCACAGTTTCGCAATAGCTTGGCCATTGCGAAATCGAGTGAGCAATTCCCGAAATGTGGTATTCAACTCTGCCAGTTGCCGGTTAAGTGTTCGCTCAGAGACGGCCAACTTGGCTGCTACCCAACCAGGGCTCACCTCACTTAAATCTGAAGCGGCGTCCATTAAATGATAAATTTTTACCGACAACTCACTGTGACTGTCGGATCGGGCAAAGGGCAAGTTATCAGAAAAGAGAGGCAATAAGGTGGCGTTTGCAGTAACAAAGGGGGCATTAAAAACGGCCAAACTAAACTCTATCTGCACTTGGCCAGCGGCGTTGGTGTATACGCAGTGCTCGGAGAAAACAGGAATATAATCGGCATCACGAAAACTTGGGCTGACGTTAATTTCACGCATTTTGACTCTTGAGCCCTGCGCCTGCCGCACCAGCAACCAAAACAGGAGCGCGGCAAAAACACTCGCCTTGGACTCTGGGTGCTTAAACCGAACCGTTACCGAAGCGGCTCGTTCTATCTCCACCGTTAAACTGGGTATCCAATGCCGCATCACGCCAGCACCACCATCAAGTACGGCAGCCAAATTAGGGTTTGCCAGCCACCAGTAACCCGCAACACCAAACTGTGCGGCTTGCACGTGTTGGAAGTAAGACAACCAACCTCGAGCTTCCAGCACGGCAAAAAGGTCAGACGCCGACACCTGCCGCTCGCCCAGCAATTTTGCCTCGCCTGAGACATAGTCGCGAGCAGGTAATAAAACCGCATTGACTGTAAAGTCCATTTATATACCTATGACACTCGTTCTGGTGAATTTTAATCGCATTTTGAAATATACAAACCACCAACATGGCGCTTTGCATCATATTTCAGGCGTTGTGCGTCGTGGGTGTAGGGCTCAAACCACGGTAAAATCTAAGTCTAAGGAGAAATGCCATGTCCCAACAACTCATCTGGAATTTAGCCGGCATTGTTTATAAGGAGCAGGCGGTTAACTTCCTTAAGCGCTTTGAGGAATCACTTTGTGTTTTCTCCGGCACTGTCGAACAAGTATATGCCAATTACAATATTTGGCCTGTTACTGCCGACAGCAGCAAACTATTGGTGTTGCCAAATGCACAAGCCCACCACGACACTTACCAAGATGTGAGCAGCGAAGCCGTGGTAAAAACGGGCTTATTTATCGTTCCCGGCGAGGCGATAGGACAAAAAGGTTTACTACTTGCAAAACGCAATCCGGGAACAGGTAAGTTTATTTTCGTGCCCTTCGCCAGCGGTTTGAAAAAGGTCGCCGACATGATGCCCAGCTCTGAGCCCTTTTTGCCTGTTATCACCAATAAAGATTTAAGGGAACTCAATAAAGCGGCACCAATATTACACCTACATAGGGTAAAGCCATCCCTACTCAAAGATCTGTCGCGCTTTGATGCCACGTCGCTACAAAACACCATCCAAAATAAAATGGATCGCTTTCTACTTTGTGCATAAAGTAGGCTGATAACAATTCAGTAGCTGCTGATATTAGCGCACGAACACGCTATGCTAGCAGCTATGAAAAACCTTAACCCAAACACACACCGCGGCTTCACACTTATCGAGATGATGATTGTGTTAAGTATTATCGCCATATTGGTCACCCTCGCCATGCCCAATTCCAAAGGGCGAATGACCAGAGTTCAAATTGAAGAATCGCTAACCTTAGTTGAAGATTATCAATTGCAGGTGATCAGTTACTACAAGGTCATGGGCGAATTTCCCGCCGACAACAACACCTTGGGCATGCCCGACCCAGAAAAAATCATCGGCAATTACCTAAGCGCCGTCACCTTAGAGCAAGGGGCACTGCACCTTGAACTAGGCAATAAAATTGGCGAGGGCCAAACGGGTAAGGTTGTTAGTTTAACGCCGGTATTCGTACCTGGTTCACCCCAGAGCCCTGTATCTTGGGTTTGCGGCAGTGCCGCTATTCCCAATGGAATGCAAGCGGCAGGAGCAAATTTAACGAATCTAGAACTTGCATACCTGCCAACAAAATGCCGTTATTGACTTACACAAATGATCGTAAAAATCAACGACGGTAGAGCTCACTTTCAACGTCATCCAAGCCTTTTCGGTATTTTTTAGTACACGCCTTCCACTGCCTGCGGCTTTTGGCATTGGTTGAATCGGTTGGATCAAGTAGCGGTTCGCGCCCACATTCGTTCACCATCTTGCGCGAAAGCTCGTCGTGAACGGTCTGCAATCGCTTGTTCTCGCTTTGCCCTTCGCTGAGTACTTCGGCATTTTGAGTGCTCTCTTTATCAGCCCAATTGAGAGCACAGCGCAATTCGCGCATTTCTTTGGCATCTTCATCCAATTGTTGCTGATAGCGACTATTTCGCTCTGCTGTACTAGAAATACCATAGCCAGAGTTACTGCTATTTAACTTTTCCCGAGACCGTCGCTGCGCAGACTGTTCCAAGCGCTGTAGCTTTTCTCGCCAATAAGTAACCGATTCACTCATATACTCAGCTCGATACTCAGACGACCTAGCGCTGGAGCCAGTATAGGATCTAGGCAAGCGAATATCGCCACAATAGGCGCTAGAGCCTGCATAGCGAACTGTTTCCGCCGCGCCAGCACCGCGCACCTCTACCCCTTCTACGACGGTATTTTCACTCTTTTCTTTTGGCGGGTACTGGGAAAAGGTGATATTTCCGTGCTCATCAACAATTTTGTATAACTTTGCCGCATTGGCATTGGCCACAACCGCCAAAACCAACAAACATGCCGCCAATAATCTAGTCATCACTACCTTTTCCTTCCGCGCTCCAATGCATCCGATTTTACCCTTTGCCACTACTGCTTTTAAACTACTTTGCAGTGTCAGCCCCTTTCCCAAGCATCAATCGGGCTTAAGTGCCTTGTCCGTAACCTCAAACAGATCCTTGCTTAGGGGTTGCGCCGCGATGCGCGCCAGCTCCTGTCGCATCCTTTCACCCCGTCTACCGTATTTCGCCCAACGCGTCAGCGGTGTCACTAGCCGCGCCGCCAGCTGCGGGTTGTTTTTATCCACCTTGACCACCACATCCGCAAGCCATGTGTAACCAGCGCCACTAGCGCAGTGAAAACCTGTCACATTTTGATTACCAAACACCGAGACCAGTGCGCGAACCTTGTTAGGGTTAGACCACTGAAAATCTGGGTGTTGAGTTAACGCTTCGAGCCGCGTTAGCGCACTATCGGACTCTACGGCTGCCTGTAAGCTAAACCATTGATTAACCACCAACGCCTCATGGTGCCACTGCTGATAAAACGCCTCTAGTGCCTCGGCGCTTATCGCGGGTTCGTCAAACAGCAATAGCGCTTTAAGTGCGGCCAGCTGATCGGTCATGTTATTTGCAGACTTAAACTGCTCCAAGGCTAATTCACTTGCCGAGCGCACTTGGGCATGGGCCAATAATAAAAGTGCCGCATTGCAAAGTGCTCTTTGACCTACGGCCTCGGCGTCTACCTTATAGGCCACATTGGCATCAAAACACCTAGCAAAACTTGTAAGTTGGCTTTCTAAGTTTAGCGCCAAGGCCTTAACAACCTTTTCCCTCGCAGCGTATATGTCTAGCACATCGTACTGCGGTAGCCGGTCGTGCAGGTAACTCACCGATGGCACCTGCAACATATAAGCGAGCACTGCTGGCTCAATCATTTGCTGTTCGAGAATATCGCGCAACGCCTCCAACCACTGGGGCGAAAGCGTGAAGGCCGGCGGCTCTTGTAACGCCGTTGTGACAGCAATTACCGCGAGCTCCTGGCTTGCACTCCAACGATTAAATTCATCGCTATCGAGTTTCAACAACCGAATTAATTGAGCCTCTGAATAGTTAAAACGCACATTAACCGGTGCAGAAAAGCCTCTGAAAAGCGACGGTACCGGTTTTTCCAGCACATTGGTAAAAACAACGTGTTGTGTCGCCTCGGTTAGCTCTAAAACTGTATGGGTGTTATCAGCCTCATCACTTAACGCAATATCCTTCGACTGTAATTTTAGCGAGCCAGCCTCACCTAACAAGCCCATGGCGACGGGAATATGAAAAGGAAGTTTCTCCACTGTTTCCGGCGTGGCTCGGCAAGACTGGGTAAAACTCAGCGTATAAATATTTGCATCTGGGTCATAGCTATCGCTCACCGTAACCTCTGGTGTACCCGCCTGAGAGTACCAGCGCTTAAACTGGGTAAAATCTCTGCCGCTGGCTTTCTCCATTGCAGCCACAAAATCGTCGCAGGTTACCGCCTGACCATCATAAGTAGAAAAGTAATAGTCCGTCGCGGCGCGAAAGGTTTCGGCACCGAGTAAATTGGCAAGCATGCGAACAATTTCAGCGCCCTTTTCATAGACCGTCAAGGTATAAAAATTAGAAATTTCAATAAATGACTCAGGCCTTACCGCATGGGCAAGCGGGCCAGCATCCTCGGCGAACTGGGCACTTCTCAGTAAGTTAACATCCTCAATCCGCTTTACCGTGGCTGAATTCATATCCGCGGAAAATTGCGCATCGCGATAAACGGTAAACCCCTCTTTCAAGCTCAGCTGAAACCAATCTCGACAGGTGACGCGATTACCCGACCAGTTGTGAAAATACTCGTGGGCCACCACCGCCTCAACCCGCTGAAAACCAAGATCTGTGGTGGTTTTTGGGTTGGCTAGCACGCAAGAGGTGTTAAATATATTCAACCCTTTATTTTCCATCGCGCCCATATTGAAATCATCCACAGCCACGATCATATACCTGTCCAGATCGTACTCGAGCCCATAGCGAGCTTCATCCCAGGCCATTGCACGCTTGAGCGAATCAATGGCGTGGTCACACTTATCTAAATCCTTTGGCTCGACATACACTTCGATGGCAACTGGCCGACCGCTTACTGTGGTAAACGCATCTGCTTTACACGCGAGATCACCCGCAACCAGGGCAAATAAATAACTCGGCTTTTTAAACGGGTCCACCCAGCGCGCAAAATGACGCCCAGCGTCAAGCTCACCGGCCTCGAGTAAATTTCCATTTGACAGCAACACGGGGCATTGCGCTTTATCAGCTTCGATACGGGTTGAGAAAACACTCATGACATCCGGGCGATCCAAATACCAGGTGATTTTACGGAAGCCTTGTGCTTCACATTGGGTGCAATACATAGTGCGCGAGCGGTACAGACCTTCCAGTGAGGTGTTCTCCTCCGGGTTAAAGCTGACCTCTGTTTCAAGCCAACCCTCAGACAGAGGTGATGTAATGGTCAGGCTATCGCCATCAATAATGTAATCATTCTGTTCCAAGCTCTGGCCATTCCAAGTGACACTATGAGTTGTCAAACCTTCCCCGGCCAACACCAACAATTCGCCCGTTAGGTTTTTATTTGGTCGAATTCTTAAACGCGCCTTCACGCGTGTCAAATTCGGCCGGATATTTACATCCAATTCTGTTTGATCAATCCAATAACTGGGCTCGCGATAATCTTTTAAATAAATCGTCTGGGCTTTTTCACTGTTACTTGCCGTCACGCTGTTTCTCCACCCGTATGAAGCGTTACTTCATAACCGGTATATTTTCGTAAATTAATAACACCCGTATCCAGAACGAGGTACTGCCCCTTGATACCTTGAAGCAAACCCACCACATCTGGATTTTTATCAGCATTTAACGAGGTAATTTTTTCTGGGTATTGCTGCACTGGATAGGTTATCGAAACAACCGGCGAATCAACCAACTGCAAAGCCTGCAAACCGAATCTATCTTGTAGCTGGGTAAGTTCTTCGGCTACCGCTTGCGCCAATTCCTGTCTCCCCAGCACCAAATCGATTGGCGCTTGCTCGCCTTTTAACATTGTTCGCCAATTGGTTTTATCAGCCACATGCTGTTTCAGTGCAGTTTCCAATAGGCCTGCTTGCTGACGCGTCGCAACGCGAGCAAAGGGGATGGCCGCCACAGCACCTTGATCAATCCAGCGAGTAGGAATTTGACTAGCGCGAGTAATGCCGACCTTTAGGCCGGAGGAATTGGCCAAATAAACCACATGGTCGGTCATGCAAAAGGATTGCCCCCAGTCGGGTTCGCGACACGTACCCTGATCGAAATGACAGAGCTCTGGGCTCATAATACATCGGTCACATTGCGCCAAAGATTGAAAACACGGATAACAATAGCCCTGACTAAAACTCTTTTTCGTTTTTCGGCCGCAATGGGTGCAGGCAATAGCCGTTGAAAACTCAAGCCTTATTGACGTACCGATAAGCGAATTTAAGGGAACAATGGCCTCCCCTAACTGCAAACTATAGTCAACTGACTGTGCGCCCTGGGCATTGCGTTGTTCAGTTAACGTCACGCGCATTTTTTCAAGGTAACCCGTATAGGCAAGCATCAATGTTGCCACTTGATGGGTTTCTCTTGCCCATGATCGAGCTCGTCGCCATCGCTACCGCAGTGGCTATGGACTTTCGGCGGAATATAGCCCGAGTGCTGCTCCTTCGGTAAATGCAAGTGTTCGTAGGCAATAACCGCCTGTATACAACTTTGCTTTTGCTCAACCGTTAGCACACGCCCATCGGGCCATTTACCCAATTCAATGGCGCGTTTAAAACTAGCGTAAAGCTCAGGGGTTAAGGAGGCTACTAATTTCTGATAATCCATCGCTACTACCGTTATGTAATCTAGTTAAATCACTTAATTTTCTTGACTCTCTGTACTTCGAGCTTGCGGGTGATAACGCCGAACAAACCCAAGCATATCCCGCATAATAAACCACCAAGATGAGCACCATTCGCCACCTGCCCGTCGATAAATCCATCGACCAAGCCGGTAAAACAAACAACCAGCCAAAGCAACATAAAACCAATGACGCCAGAATGTAAGCCAAAGCCCTCACTGGGGTGGTATTTTTGCCACATCCAAATGTAACCTAAATAGCCGTATAACACGCCGGACATGCCACCGAAAAATGACGGACCCGACATGGCGTATTGCAATAAATTGGACGCAATACCGGTCAAGAGAGTAATCACCATCAAGCTACCGGCGCCGCGTCTAACTTCTATTCGCCGCCCCATCTCCCACAGCCAAAGGCCATTGAAAAGAATATGGAACAAACCAAAATGTAAAAAGATAGGGGTTAAGAGTCGCCAATACTCCTGCTGCTCCAATACAAATTGTAAGTCTGTAAAGTAAAGGCTATTACCACGTACAAGCACATTGGTAAACGTCAGCCAATGGACCCATTGCAGATTCACATCGAGATAAACCAAAAGCCCACCTAACGCACTCAAGATCAACGCCAATAAAGTCACCCAGCAGCCGCGCCAATTAAACGCACTCCGACTGGGTTCGGTCGCTGTCGTCCCGGTCGTCAAAGGCACCTGAAGGATACCGTCAGATTGCGCCTGTAAGGTTTGCGCTAATATGGCCCTGTGAGCTTCCGAGGCGAGCCAAATAACCTGCTCACCGGCATCTTCACTGATCCAGCAAGGAATATTGGCGCGCTGCATAGAACGCAGTACTGGGGCCAAATCAAGCGCCAAGGGCAATCGCTTCGCTTCAAACCATTCCATTAATAATACTCACGGGATATCAACATGAACCCAGGTAAATTTATCCGGGTCGAGTATTGTTTCATCGTCCATGGAATAGGCAACGAGACGTCCATACTTTACAGCGCTGTAATCTAAACAGGCCAAATTATCCGCGATGGGTTTTGGCTTTCCCGATAACCAATAATGGCCAATAAACAAGGGCACTTCATTTTTGCTGTACCGGTTTATTTCCAAGTCATCACCCGTGCCAAGCGGTTGGCTTGCAATGGCGTCGGGTAAAGGGTCGGGTTGAAACGCCAAGTCACCGTAGGTTTTTGGCTTCCTGCCCCAAAAGCGAGCGCGAAAGGAGCGGCGCTCAAAGCCTTCGGCACTCTGCATAGCGGTGCCTTTCGGCAGCGGCAAGTCTCGGCCTCGGGTAAGCCGACTAATGCATTGCCACTCAAAAGAATTGGTATCCGCCGTTGCAGCGAGAAAATCATCATCAATCCTTAGGGCTGGATAGCGACGATTAAATTCATTTATGTAATTTTGATCCCAGCAAGCGTGAACCACACGGAAATTCGGTTTTTCGATATACAGAGGAAGGGTTTTAAACCAGGCCAGAAACATGGCCCATTCATCAGGAAAGTCGTCAAATTGCGCTAAGGTTTCAGCGATCAAGCGAGAGTGACGCTCGGTATGCTCTCTTAAATATTTCCGCGAACCATCCTTCGGTGCTGGGGTATGGTAGCCGATGGCATCAAACTCGTGATTGCCCATAATCATTTGAGCGCTGCCCGCATCACACATAGCCTTAGCGATATGTAACGCTTCGCGAATATGTGGCCCACGATCGACAATATCGCCAGCGAATATCGCTTGTCGACTTGGGTGACGAAATACACCGTTAAGTTTTTCGTAGCCTAATTTATCTAACAGGCGCTCGAGCGCATTAGCGCATCCATGCACATCGCCAATGATGTCGTAGCCTGAACAAGTCGTCATCGCCATTACCTCGCGGCGCTCCTCAATCGACTAAATGACTACCCCACCCCAATTTGGTGCGGCACGTTTCATAAAAGTTGTGGTTCAACGGGTGAATTAATTGCAACCGGTGCGGTTTTTTATGCACATGAATTTCATCGCCCGGCTCTGCAACCACGTGAGTCTGGCCGTCACAGGTAACATGGGGCGAAGTGGTATTGTGGTCCCCTACTAAAATTTTTATTTCGCTATTGCCATCTACCACGATGGGGCGACTCGAGAGCGTGTGCGGGTTCATCGGCACGAGCACGATAGCCTCAAGCCGCGGATGCATAATCGGCCCACCACCGCTGAGCGCATAGGCTGTTGAACCCGTGGGTGTCGAAATTATGAGGCCATCAGAGCGCTGGCTATATACAAATTGACCGTCTATATAAAGCTCAAACTCGATCATGCGGATAAATTGACCTGGGTGCAGCACAACATCGTTCAAGGCATCGCCCTGCCCCACCGCCTTACCATTTCGAGTCACCGCCATATCGAGAAGAAAGCGAGACTCCATCATAAATTTGCCGGATAACACTTCCGCGGTTTTTTCTTCGATATCGTCGGGCGATATGTCGGTCAAAAAGCCTAAGCGACCACGGTTTACACCCAGCACGGGTACTTTGTATTTCGCCAAGGAGCGCGCAGCACCGAGCAAACTGCCATCACCACCAACCACAATCACAAGGTCGCAGCGCTGGCCGAGTTGTTCTCTACTGGCAACTTCACAGTTGTGGCCTGAAAAATCACGTAGCAGGGTATCATCGAGCAGTACGTGTTTGTTTTCGCGCTCGAGGAATTTAACCAGCCGCTTAAGGGTGTACACAGCGCGATCACCGCCAAGGCGACCAATTAAGCCAATTGTAGAAAACTCTGCCATTTAGCTGGTACTCTGCATAATAGGCCTGACAGTATAACGCCTGCGAGGTCAAAAAACATTGCCCACTCCAGACCAAACCATTGCCAATCGCGCCCATCAACAGGCGCTAGACCTCGCTTGGAGTCTCGCCAGTAGCGACCTACCGAAAGCTACCTACATCAACACGATCGCCGGCCGAGACTACGATACACTTTCTCCAAGGCAAAATATTGATCTACCCATAACGCCCCTACTCGAACCAAAAAGGCGCTTGGGCTTGTATTTCGAACAGCTCTGGCAGCTTTTAATTAGCCATCAATTCAACCAAACAATCATCGCAGCCAACCGGCAAATTACCCATGCGGGCACCACGTTAGGCGCGCTTGATTTACTCAGCTATTGCAACCAACAAAACACTTATTTTCACTACGAGCTAGCGGTTAAATTTTACTTGGAGGCAAAGCTGAGCGACGCCGAGACAAAATGGATAGGACCGAACAGTCGGGATAGATTAGACCTAAAGTTAGATCGACTTTTACACCATCAACTACCACTTGCCATCGACCCGAGAGCTCGGGTTCAAATAGACCAATGGTTAGTGAATCAAGCCATGCCCAGCCTAGACAGCGCGACACTCGAACAAAAACTGGTGATGAAAGGCTGGCTATTCCAACATTATCGAGCCTCAAGGGGATTAGAAACATCAGCGCTTGTGAACCAACACTGCTGCCACGGGCGCTGGCTACATTACCGAGAAATGAGACACTGGCTGGATCAACTGGAACAGCTGGACAGCCATTGGCTATTGCTGCCGAGACTGTATTGGTTAAGCCCGGCCAGCTGCCCGATAGAATTAGCAAAAAACTTAAGCTCTGCGGAGTTAGGGAACTACAGCCAGCTGTATTTGGAAACGCCTATTTTGCTTAACACCCATGAGTTGAGCAAACTCATGGGCGCTCAAAGCAAACAGCAAAATGCGCAAGCGCTGTTGGTTGCAGAGGTAAAATTAAGTGCAAACTTTTGGCTAGAACAGCGTCGCTTTATGTGGGTTAACGACTACTGGCCCGAATCGAGCACGGGCGTTGCGCGCCCATCTTTCAATAAATAATCGCCTTTATTGCTCGCCAATTGCCGGCGCAAATCGAGATCTTGATTCACACCTTTTTGCAAATAGCTCACTTTATAACCCAGTTTTTGCAGTAAATAGGTCGCCGCATGGGAACGCCTACCCGTATCGCAATATAAAACGTATTCCTGCGCTACATTGAGCATCCGAGTTTTTAACCGCAACAGACCGAGCGGAATATTGACGGCCTGGCTCAAATGCCCGAGTGCATACTCATCTTCGGTGCGCACATCAATTAACACCGCCTGCGCCTGCACCGACTGCAGCGCCGTTAGGGGTAACTGATTAACCTGCGGTTCCTTCAGCAGATGAATAAAATCAAGCTTATCCATCACCATCAAAACACCATCGGTGGTCATTTTTACCGTGGCATTGCGAACCGTTTCATTCACTAAGGCGTCTTCGCCGAAACAGCGCCCCGGGCCTATGTCGGCCAGGTGAATTGGCCGCTGCACACCGTCGGCCGAGCGCAGCACTTCCGCACAACCCTCTTTAATGAAATAACAACCGTCACCAATTTCACCCTGGCGCAAAATCACCTGACCTTTAACCACTTTTTGTGGCCGCAAGCGGGTGAATATGTCGCCAATATTGGTGGGCGGAACCTTAAAAAAAAGATTCGATTTAAGCACCGTCAACATCCAATCAACATCGTCATCGAGTTCGGGCTGATAGGCTGTATCAATTTGCAAGTACTCTGCCACCTGACTCCAGGTTAATAGCTTATCTAATTGCTCACTATTAATACGCAGAATACTGCTATCGGTTAGCGCCACGGCAGAACAAGGCCTTGGCTGCTCATCGGCTAGGGGAAATAAGCTACTGCGGCCTTTTATTAGCTCCGAGCTACCATCGGGTTTGCGCAGTTCAACGTCGCCATGCAAGAGATAAACATGCTGACGATCGTAGCTACCGGCTTCGAATAGATTCTGGCCTTTAAAGGCCATTTGTGCAGGGCAATGCTGTAACAGCTCTAATAAATGTGCGTCGCCCATAGCTTTTAGGGGCACCAAGGTTCTTACCCAACCAAAATCTAAGGCCGAAGACTCTTCCATTAATGCCAAATCCATACCCTTCATACCCTTTTCCATTCCAACCCTCGTCGCCCCTGTAAACCGCCCGTGTGCAGTGCCAGTAAACGTGAGCCTGGGCGCCAAAATTGCCGTTGAGCCTGCTGGGCGATGACCCAAAATAGCTTTCCAGTATACACCTGATCTAACAGTATGCCGGTCTCGGCATGAAACGCCTGCATAAAAGCCAGTAGCGCCGGCGTGGTGCGCGCGTAGCCGCCCAAGCCATCAGCCGCTAATAAACGCCAACTCGCACAAGGCAACGAACCGATATTCTCAGTAATGACGTCTGACAGACTGTTTCTACCACCTTTTACCGTTGGCCCCAACACAGAAACCCCGGATATTCGCCAATCCTTCGGCAGTCCCCTAGCCAAACCCGCTAAGGTTGTGCCGGTGGCCGCTGGCAACAGTAGATCATCAAAGGGCGAATCTTGGCCAAACTGCGCAACCGCTTGTGCGGCAATACTGGCGCCCAACTCTGCACAACCCGCCATACCTGCAGCATTGGCACCACCTTCGGGCACCAAATGAATACTTGAAGGGTGACATGCCATGAGCTCCGCTACCGCAGCCAACCGCTCAGAATCAGATGACGCCGCCGTCAAGCGCCGATACTCGAGCCTAGATAGGAACACCAATCGCATCCCCGCGGCCTCTACATCGGCCAGCGTCGGGCTAAGCCGAGCCGGCCGCTCACCGCGCACTATACCCACACATGCCACGCCAAGCATTTTTGCAGCCAGTGCGAGTGCGTGTAGATGATTGGAAAAAGCGCCGCCAAAACTAACCACCGTTTGATCGTCGCCGACGCTGTTTAGGTTGTGATACAACTTGTAGTATTTATTGCCTTGGCACCAAGCCGGTAGCAAATCGTCGCGCCTAACCCAAAGCTCCAGCCCCTGCTGATCCATGAGCTGCCAAGCAACCCGTTGCATCGGCACCCGACTCGCCGTTTCGGCAATTGATTCAGCGATAAAAACCATAACGAGAAGGCGACTATTTTTACACTAAGAAGATGCGGCCATTGCATGAACAATAGCGGTTCGGTGGGTAGCACAGCGATCGTTTTCACCCGGGTGAAAATCATTGGGGTTGTGCACTCTATCGATCGGCGCACTGCAAACACTGCCATCAGAGTTTAATGCGCAACAGGACGGGTTTTGGTAGTGCACGAGCCAGGTGCGATATTGCACTGGGGTCAGGCCACACTTTTGCGCCGCGTAATCCTGAGGGTTTTCGGTATAGGCGGTTAAATCGGCCACGGGAATAGTTATGTGCCCGGCACCTGGCTGATAGGCAACAAAATTAATGCCGCGCTCCTGCAGGTGGCTCAACACTTCATTGCCAGAGTTACTCACGAGGTTTTGCACCTCATCCCTTAACCGTGCGACTTCCTCATTTAAGCTCGATTCCTGCTCATTGCGATACATTAATTCCATATCGCGCATTTGAATCATGTCTTCTAGCTCAGAGGTGGCGGCCTCAACCTTCAGTTGCATCTCTAGCTCGTATTGTTTGCGCAGCGATTCAATACTTTCTTTTTCGCCCGACTGCGCCGATTTCAGTTTGTGCTCGAAATACTCGCGTATGCCATCCATCTTCACCATTTGCGACTCCATGCGCTCCTTTAATTGCGCATTAAGTAAACGCAAATTTTCAATGTCCTTATCGCGCTCAGCCAAGCGCTCTTGGTAGCGCGCCAGCCGGCTTTGGTGCTCAGACTTTAGCGTGTCTACCTGCTCTTGAAACTGATTTTTCTGAACCCCCATCCGAAACCGCTGCTCTTTTAATAGTTGCGCTACGTGGGTTCTTACCTCGGTTTCATATTTTTCCTTTAGCGCCCGCGCCGAGGCTGTATCCATGCTCGCTTGCGCCACTGGATTAGGCACATTCGTATCGCCCTGGGCGGCCTTAAAAATGAGGCCCAAGCGATTGGCCTTCACGGACTTTTTCAACATGGCAAAATTGTTTTTGCCACTGGCCATGCTTGGGTCCCACAGCTTGGGCTGATGCCACTCGATAGCGCACTGGGACGCACAGGCCAAGGCTATAGCGCCAGCCCCTAAATCGGGGCCGCTTTTGGCCGTGTCGGCAAGCTGAGCAAGGGGGATATTCCAACGCCGATCGGGGAAGCCTTCGGCGTCAAATTCAATGTAAAAAAACACCGCAGCGGCAACGAAAAAGCGCGAGTTGATACGTACGTAAACGCCCTTTACCTGCTTGTTGGCAAAATCAGGGATAGGGACATAACCATCGAGAATGGCCTCGAATTCGGGATAGAGCATTTCCCGGATAATTCGATTGCCTTTGAAGACGTAAACCGCCTCAGCTAACTCGTTTGGCGCGAATGGCATAACACAAGTCCCATACCGACCCACATCGGTTAAACCGCAGGATCAACACCCACGAGGATAATAAGTTCATCAACTATAGAAGGTGTAAGTATGATCGACAATAAGGATGAGGGCTGTGATGAACTCACCAGATTAAGGAGGGAATAACAAATCTGGTGCTAACGGGGAACTACAAACCTAAAGACTCACTAACCCAAGGCTCTTCTGCCTCTTCGGCCTCCAACAAGTCTAACAACTCTTCTACATAATCCTGCATGATATATCTCCATATCCAATAACTTAACTTTTTAATGCCTAGCCAGCATAGTCAATATTCATGACATCTGCATGACAGGTTGATATACGGCATAAACCGCGTATCAGACCTTTAAGCAAAGCCTGAGACTGCTAACAGAACGAAAGGTTCAGTTTGAATCAAGCCTCAAGCCTCAAGCCTCAAGCCTCAAGCCTCAAGCCTCAAGCCTCAAGCCTCAAGCCTCAAAAAGCATAGAATGACGTGCCGCCTTGAAACTGCGAGCTAAATTAGAAAGAAAGGGCTGCTAAGGCTTTGGTATAAAGGCAGTTAGTACGCTTTGTAAATGAATTGATGCCAAATGCCGGACTGTGGTGAGGCGGACAAGAAGAACTCGGGCGCCCTGCCGTCGGGGTGTTGCCCGAGGGGGCGGCCATCCGCGCTTATCAGCCGTTGCCCAAATTCGTTCCTGACGATTAGTGACTCGGATCATCGTGATCCTCGGGGCTATGCCCCAACAGCAAAGCTGTTGTCTCAATTTGTTCCCAACAATTTGATCGAACCCGTACGCGGGCGTGGCCTTTGAAGGGGTAGTTAAAGGGGGGCTCAGTTTTAAAGTGAAATTGTAGCGAGAGTCGGGCAGTGGCGGACCGGACGGGAATGACTCGCACTTCCCTGTGCTCGGGGCTGCGCCCCAACGGCTTATCAGCCGTTGCCCAAATTCGTTCCTGACGAATTTGTCGAACCCGTACGCGGGTTCTCGCCCGCCCAATCCACCACACAAATAAAAAAGCCCTCACGAGGAGGGCTTTTTTATTTGTACTGGCGGACCGGACGGGACTCGAACCCGCGACCTCCGGCGTGACAGGCCGGCATTCTAACCAACTGAACTACCGGTCCGCATAACCGGTTGGCGTAAGTAACTGCTGTTAAATACTGCCTTATATGGTGGGTGGTACAGGGGTCGAACCTGTGACCTACGCCTTGTAAGGGCGCCGCTCTACCAACTGAGCTAACCACCCGTTGTTCAGGTCGCGCATTCTACCGTTTTAGCGGAGTCTGTCAATCACTTTACTGAAAAAGCTAACAAATTGATTTATAAACGCTTTTTGGCCATTTATTAACCAGAGCAGAGAACCGTAAAAAGGCTATACAATAGCCCCGAACGGCAACGAGAGACAGGCATGCACAGGCCCGAAAAGAGCACCAAATCCCAGCACCCAACCCTGCTGCGAACAACCTATGCCGGTGCCTTACTGCTCACACCCAACCTGTGTCAGGCAAGTATGGCTAGTGAGCTGGATTTCGGCTTTTGGACTCTGCTCGCACTCGCTGCGCTGCAAGCAGTGATGATTGGCCTGCTGCAAAAGAGCCGCATCAAGTACAAAAGGGCGAGAAACGCCTTAGAGCAAGCCAAAGCAAACTTAGAAACCCGCATTGAAGAGCGCACCGAATCGCTGCGCTATACCAACAATCAACTCTCTGATGCCGCCGCCAGACATGAGATAGCCGAAGAACTCTTGAGGGAAACGCAAGATTACTTACACTCAATCATCAACTCCATGCCCTCAGTGCTGATCGGCGTTAGCCGGGCCGGCCATATCACCCTGTGGAATGCGGCTGCGGAGAGGCTTATCGGCATCAGCTCTAAGGCCGCCCTTGGCAATACTATCGATGACGTCTACCCGGAACTGGTGATCTCTCAAGCCACCATCGAAGCCGCTATCGATTCGCAAATTCCGCAAACGCTGGAAAATCTACAACAAGGTAGCGGCAATCAAGCTAGTTATTCAGACATAACTGTCTACCCACTCATGGCCCTAGAAATGGGCGGCGCCGTCATCCGCATAGACGATGTAACTCTGCGGGTGCGAGTTGAGCACATGATGATCCAAAATGAAAAAATGCTGTCGCTGGGCGAACTTGCCGCCGGCATGGCGCACGAAATAAACAACCCCCTTGCAGCCATTTTAAATAATGTGCAGAACATCATTCGGCGCACCGACGCTAAACAAACCATGAATAAAGTGGAAGCCGAAAAGCTAAACGTAGACCTAGACCAGCTAGACCGCTATTGGCAACACAGAGACATTCCCACTTTTTTAAACCACATTCGGGAAGCAGGTGAAAGATCGGCGCGTATTGTCAGCAACATGCTGGAATTTTCTCGCAGCCAGCATCGCGACCAGTCGCCCACCGACATTATTCAACTACTGGATAACTCGCTCGATTTAGCCACCCACAGCATGCAAATTGATACCGGTGACGATATCGAATTGCCAAAAATTGAAAAAAACTACGACGCGAATTTACCCAGCCTCACTTGCTCGGCCATCGAAATACAGCAAGTTATTTTAAACCTGCTGCGCAACGCCTTTCAGGCCTTCCAACAAACAGAGTATGGCGCACCGCTAAACCCCACGATCAGGGTCGCAACCTATAAAGACAACGACTGGTATTGCATAGAAATTGCCGACAACGGCCCCGGCATGCAAGAAAATGTACGCCGGCATATTTTCGAACCTTTTTTCACCACCAAAGATGTGGGTCAAGGCACAGGGCTTGGCTTATCCGTTTCTTACTTCATTATTACGGAACATCACGGCGGACAAATCAGCGTGGAATCCCAGCCTGGCAAGGGCACGACCTTTATTATTAAGCTGCCGATGAGGTAGCAACTGGGATTTCGTCAAAAGAAAAGTGCAACCGGCCGAATAATACTCGCCGCAGAAACCCGAAAACCCATAAGGGACAAGCTTATAACTAGGAGAGTAAGAGATAAAAACGAAGATTAAGGCGAGAAAAATGGGGTGGACGAGGGGACTTGAACCCCCGACGACTGGAATCACAATCCAGGGCTCTACCAACTGAGCTACGCCCACCATAATACGGTGTGGTTGTTACAACTGACCGGCTGCCATAATGGCGCGCCCGGCAGGATTCGAACCTGCGACCCACGGCTTAGAAGGCCGTTGCTCTATCCGACTGAGCTACGGGCGCTGATCGACACCTAAGTGTAACAAACGCTAGGAAAATTGGTCGGAGAGGAGGGATTCGAACCCCCGACATCCTGGTCCCAAACCAGGCGCGCTACCAGACTGCGCTACACTCCGACATACCCGTTACGGCCTGTTGCCGTTTCAAGTGGAGCGCATCATACCCATGCACCCTGCCCTCGTCAACGAAAAATATGAGGATTTTTTCATAATAGGTACCTGATTACTTTAGCCTTTTTAGTCACAGGCACAACCAACACCGCCCGCTTCTTTCCGGCCTATTGGCGCTCTGCGGCAGCTGTGGGACAATGCGCGGGCAGATTGAAACTACCCCCCCATTAAACACCTATATAAAGGAAAGCACTGCCATGGCAGCACTGCTACTTGACGGCAAAGCTCTTGCCTTAAAGACAGAACAAGAACTGAGCGCCCGCGTGGCGGCACTGAAAACCAAAAGCGGCGGTCAAACCCCCATTCTGGCAACTATTCTAGTGGGCGACGACCCAGCCAGCGCCACCTACGTCAAAATGAAAGGCAATGCCTGCGAGCGCATTGGCATGGGCTCCATTCGGGTAGAAATGCCCAGTAGCACCAGCACAGAACAGCTGTTGGCGAAAATTGGCGAGCTCAACACCAATCCCAACGTGCACGGCATTTTGTTGCAGCACCCGGTGCCGGCACAAATTGACGAGCGCGCCTGCTTCGATGCCATTGCCCTGCACAAAGATGTCGATGGTGTCACCTGTTTAGGCTTTGGCCGCATGAGCATGGGCGAAGAAGCCTACGGTTGTGCCACGCCGAAAGGCATCATGCGCCTGCTCGAGGCCTACAAGATTGATATGGCCGGCAAGCACGCCGTGGTGGTTGGCCGCAGCCCTATTCTGGGCAAGCCAATGGCAATGATGCTGCTCGGCGCCAACGCCACCGTCACCATCTGCCACTCGCGCACCCAAAATCTGGCCGAGCACATTAAGCAGGCAGACATTGTGGTGGGCGCTGTGGGCAAACCGGAGTTCATCAAAGCCGAATGGATCAAAGATGGCGCCGTGGTTGTCGATGCCGGCTATCACCCAGGTGGTGTTGGCGATATCGAACTGGCACCGCTGGTTGATCGCGTCAGTGCCTACACGCCGGTTCCCGGTGGCGTTGGCCCAATGACGATTAACACGCTGATTTATCAGTCTGTGGATTCGGGCGAGAAATCGATTTAATTCGATCAGGCTGCGAGCTGTAAGGCGGGGGGGCTGGTCCGACACTTCCGCCCCCTGCAAGCTGCAAGCTGCAAGCTTAACGAACCAAAACTTCTCGCTAAAACCAAGCACTGACGCAGGAAAGGCTTGGTTTTTATTTTTATAATTCACCTTTGCATTTAACCGGACAGCCGGCACCCGATGACTGAAAAACTCCCTATTATTTTTCAAGACGAACACCTGGTCGCCATCAATAAACCTTCGGGTTTATTGGTGCATCGCAGCCCGATTGATCGGCATGAAACCCGGTTTGCGGTGCAGCTGTTACGCGACCAGATTGAGCAACACGTCTACCCCATTCATCGGCTCGATAAACCCACTTCGGGCGTTTTATTATTCGCACTCAACCCAGAAACGGCGCGCGTGCTCAGTGAAGACTTTGCCGAGCACCGGGTGCAAAAACACTATCTCGCGCTCTGTCGTGGGCACATGGAGAGCCAAACCTGCGACCATCCGCTGACGGTAAAACTCGATCGCATTGCGGATAAACATCGCGCCAGCGATAAAGAACCGCAAACCGCATTAACGGAGTTTTATACCCAAGCCAGATGCGAACTGCCTTTCGCGGTGGACAAATACCCGGTGAGCCACTACTCCCTTGTCCTATGCAAACCCAAGACCGGTAGAAAACACCAAATCCGCCGCCACATGAAACACACGGGGCATCCGATCGTGGGCGATGCGAAGCACGGAAAAAGTAAACACAATCACTTCTTTGCCCATCAGTTCGGCGCCGACCACTTATTACTCAGCGCCGTGGGCTTAGATTTTACTCACCCGGTGAGCGGCGAAAAAATAAGCCTAAACTGCAACGCAGCGCCGAAATTCATTAGCGCCATCCATCAAATCAACTGGCAAGAAAAAGGCTGGCAAGAAAACTTGTCAGCCCAGTGGTTTAATCCGACATTAAACCAACCATAAACTATTTACCAATCAAAAAACCCAAGACCTTATCGACTAAACCGCCGTAAGGCGGATAGAGCATTTTCATGCCGTTAAAGCGCGGCTTATACAGTACTGATTTTGGTTTACTAAACGTTAAAAAACCCTCTTTGCCGTGATACTGCCCCATACCCGAAGGGCCAATGCCGCCGAAGGGCAAGTCATCGACCGCAACATGAAACATCGTTTCATTAAATACCACGGCGCCGGAATGGGTTTCATCCAGCACCCGTTGCTGTTGCGCCTTATCGAAACCAAAATAGTACAAGGCTAAAGGCCTATCGCCTTCGTTCACGTAGCGAATCACTTCGTCCAAGCTATCGTAGGTTAACAGAGGCAATACTGGGCCGAAAATTTCCTCCTTCATCAGGGTCATATCGCGGGTCACGTTAGTGACTAATTGCGTTACCGTGCGGCGCGTGCCGTCGGTGACCACTTCATCGGTTACCGGTTCAACGAGCGCGCCCTGCTCCTGCGCCTCTTTTACCCAGCCTTGCAAACGCTGGTTATGGCGATCGCTAATCACAGCTGTTACGTCGGGGTTATTATTGACGGTTGGGTAGAAGGCATTGAAGGCCTTTTTATAGGCCGCCTTAAAGGCATCGAGCTTTCTGCGCGGTAGAAAAATGTAATCTGGCGCCACACAAGTTTGGCCGGCATTCATCGACTTGCTAAAACACAAGCGCCTCGCGGCTTCTTCAATGTCAAAATCATCGGCAACAATAACCGGCGACTTACCACCCAATTCCAAGGTTACCGGCGTTAAATTTTCCGCCGCCGCGCGCATGACATGTTTACCTATACTGCCGGCGCCGGTAAATAAAATATGATCGAAAGGCAGCGCCGAAAACAGCGCCGCCACAGCCGGCCCGCCATTAACCACGGTGACGTGATCGGCGGTAAAGGTATCGGCAATAAGCTCGGCCAACAACGCAGAAGTGGCCGGTGTAGCTTCAGGCATTTTAATCATCGCATGGTTACCCGCTGCCAATGTTGTGGCCAAGGGGCCTAAAGCCAGAAACAAGGGATAGTTGAACGGCACCATAATGCCAATCACACCGAGTGGCTGATAGTAAACCCGCGCTTTACCTGGCTGCATGTGCAGAGCTAAATGTCGCTTTTCTGGCTTCATCCATTTCGCCAAACGCTTGCACAGGTAGTCGACCATTTCCGTCATGCTTAGAATTTCAGCCAACTTCATTTCATGACGCGAACGAGCTGAAAAGTCGGCTGTCATTGCATCCATTAATGCGTCTTGGTGCTTTATCAACATGGATTTCAAGCGCTGCAAGTTAGCTTTGCGCTCGCCCACCGACGGCATTGGGCGCTTGCTGTAGCTAGTTCGTTGGGCAGTTAACAAGCCCTGTAGCTGCTCGGCACTTAGATCTGCATCGGTAAACGCGGGCGCGGCGGTGTTCATAGACACTCCTCAAAGGCAGGGAAATAATACTGGGTGCAGTTTTAGAGTATTTGCTCTAGCCTGTCAAGCAGGTATAATCCCACTCCGCCTCCCAGCCACGACAGCTCATGACCAACGCCCAGCCCAGCCTTAAACCCGACTCTCAGCCCAGCACCCGCGAGCGCATTCTGAGCATCAGCCAAAAGCTGTTTAATGCACGCGGCGAGCGCGTGGTGACCACCAACCATATAGCCGCTGAATTGGGTATATCGCCGGGCAATCTCTACTACCACTTTCGCAACAAGAGCGACATCATTGCCGAACTATATCTGCGCCATCAAGCGCACGTATTAGCGTTACTGACACCACCCAGCGACAGGCCATTCACCATGGTGGATAAAGCGGCGCTGCTTGAACAATTAGCCGAAGCCCTATGGAACTGCCGCTTTTTCTACCGCGACACCGAGCATATTTTGAGTGAATCAGCCACCTTGGCAGCCTTACACAAACGCACATTCGATACGGTTTTTGCTAAAACCCTGCAACTTCATCAAGCCTTGGCCAGCGCAGGCTTGATTAAGGCAACGGCGCAAGAGCAACGCGACCTCAGCTATAACGCCTGGATCATCTTAACTAATTGGGTCAGCTTTTTACGCACCACCTTGCAAGTGGATATTGGCGACGATAACAATCAAGCGCTCATTCACCGCGGCGTGTATCAAGTGCTTGCCCTCGAGAAAGCGTTTATGACACCGACAGCGCTAGCGCAATTAGGCGACCTCGCCGACCGATACTACGTTGCGCTCGAACAACCGAACCGAGAGGTTAACGATGCGCATTGATCGCTGGGTAAGCCAAGCCACTGATTTAAGTCGAAAACAAGTGCACGCGGCACTCAAGGAGGGTCGTATTTCAGTGAACAACGGCGCCGTCACCAGCCCAGCCTTTCCGGTAAGAGCAGACGATGTGGTTAGCCTCGACGGTGAAAATATCAAAGCCGCCGGCGCGCGTTATTTCATGCTACATAAACCAGCGGGCTACCTGTGCGCCACCACCGATGCGCATCACCCCACGGTGCTCGACTTATTGGACGAACCCAACCGACACGGCCTACAAATTGTTGGCCGCTTGGATTTAGATACAACTGGCCTGCTACTCATTACCGATGACGGCCGCTGGAATCACCGCGTCACCAGCCCTAAGAGAGAGTGCGCGAAAACCTATTTAGCCACGCTAGCTGAGCCGCTGGTAGACACGGCCGAAGAACAATTTCGTCAAGGTATTTTGCTGCGCAACGAAACCCACCCGACGCGGCCAGCCACCGTCGAAACTTTACCCAACAATCAATGTCGGGTCACGATTTCCGAGGGACGGTACCACCAAGTGAAACGCATGCTCGGCGCGGTAAATAATCGCGTCATAGCCCTGCACCGCGAGCGCATTGGCAACATCAGCCTCGACCCAACACTCACCGAAGGTTCCTATCGCCCGCTCACGACCGAAGAAATAAGCAGCATATAACCCTATGAAACCGCACAAGCTCTCGAGTACCGATCAACTGTTGTCCAACACCTTAGCGCAGGCTTGCGAGCAGACACTTTGGCTGGCCGATGAAAATGTTTTAGCGCTGTTGGAATCCAGCACAGAAAAACTGCCCGACCTCATCACCAACCGCTACGATATTGACACGCACGCTAAAACGCGAGCCAAACAGGCGTGGTTTTCCGACTGGGATTTGGCGCCTTGCTTCGACACTCAAGCTTATCAAAAAATTATTTTCCGAATTTCGAAGGAAAAATTAGTTAACCACTACCTGTTAAATCAACTGGCCCATCACCTCAAACCCGGCGCAACCATTACCCTCATTGGCCAGAAGAATGAAGGCATTAAAGGCCTTGCCGACCAAGCCGCTGCCTGCTTTGGCAATAAAAAAATCAATAAGTCGGGTAACGATTACACAGTGACTGTTCAAGTCAATGAAAACGCAAAGGCTAATGTAGACTGCCAAAACTATCCCGACCTGCGCCCAACCTTAGTCTGGCGCGATCGCGATTTAATGTCTAAGCCCGGCACCTTTGGCTGGCAAAAAATCGATGACGGCAGCGCGTTTTTATTGGATCAGCTAGAGAAGCTAGCAGCTCAGTTACCGGTGCCATCGCGCCTGCTCGACCTTGGCTGTGGCTACGGTTATTTAAGCGTCGGTGCGAAATTAATCACCGAACACTATTGGCCCAACACCCAATGGCTGGCCACCGATAACTGCGCGGCGGCGTTGACCGCGTTTAACGCCAACGGCGGTTCATGGGCAGAGGTGTTTGCCGGCGACCGGGGTTTGGATGCAAGTGGCGAGCCACTGCGCGCGCCAGTTGACTTGATCTTATGCAACCCGCCCTTCCACCAAGGCTTCTCCCCAACTGGCGATATCACCGAAAAATTTCTCAAAGCCATGCAGCGCTGGCTCACGCCAAAAGGCCAAGCGTTAATAGTAGTCAATCAATTTGTGGGCGTTGAAAAACGGGCGCAGGGTCTATTCAAAAGTTGCCAACTTATTGCCGATAACGGCAGTTTTAAAGTCATGCTGCTGGCGCGCTATTAACGCCAATGAGAAGCCGAAAAGTTTGAATGAAGAGATACAGCTTGTGCGAAAAATCTATTTTAGACCGCGTTTTAGCACACTAAAGGCCGCCGTTAACGCTTGCATTTTTTCCTTTGAACCACCCCTATCGGGGTGATTTTCCATTACCAACCGCCGATATTGAGCTTTCAACGCCGTCAGGCTTTGAACCGAAGGCAACTCCAAAACCGCCAAAGCCGCCACTGTATCTGCACACCTACCCTGTCCGTATTGCTGATAGCCACGCCAAAAACTACTTAACAGGTCATCCACCGCACTCTCGCTCATGTCTATATTATCCATATCAAGATAATATTCAGACAAGCTCACAGATTCCACATCGGTGCTTACAGCGCTATCAAGAGCAATAGATTCCCTGCTAATCCACTCAACGCCCAGCGGCGAGAATCGCCATAGGCCAGTATCGTCGGCTTGTGCCAACTGATAGAGCGCATTGCGCATAAGAAAATGAACACAGTAGAGTTCGTGCGAAGACATAACCTCGGCTGGTACATGCTCGGTTCGACGCAGATGGTTAAGTAAGTCAAGCTCCGTTAGCGTAAACGATCCCGAAGCACTTACTGATTCGACATAGCTTGAAATTTCTGCCAGGTATGGATTAAACAACCAAGTCATAAATCACAAACTGGCAGAAACTGATTCGATAAAGACTATCGCCGCCAACACGCCGCTGGCGTACGCGCGCCTGCACTCGTGAGCACAAGTGCGGTACAACCTGTATCAGCCTGCTGGCCACCGGCCACCGCGGTGGCCGTCAAGGTATAAGCTGTTGCCGACTCACCGGAAATGGCGACCGTGTAATAGCTATGCTCTGAATTCAAAACCGCGCCGCCAGAAACCAGACCATACACAGTACAGGCTGCATTGTTATAGGCACCGTAAGCGGTGAAGCAACGCTGTAGGCGCTGCGCGGTTTCCTCTAACACCACATACCCATCGGTGCGGTTTGATTTTCGTACACTGTCGTTATAAGAGGGTATCGCCACTGCCGCGAGAATACCCACAATAGCAACCACCATCATTAGCTCGATTAATGTAAAACCCGCCGCTTGCCTCATCTTTGCATCCCAATTTATTGAAGTTGACGCCATGACATACGCCCTACGCTATCAGAAGGAAGGCTTCCCTCTAATGTCTCAAGCTCGCCCGTAATTTTATTCAGATTCGTCCAAGCTTTATCACCCAGCGTTAAGATAGGTGACAAACTCATCACGGCAGAATCCAATTTCATACCGCCATCAACAAACACACTATGATCAACGTATCGGTCACCGACACCGGCCACTTCCATCAGCCAACCACTGCCACCAAAGCCGCAGGCTTCTTGAGCAGAGATAAAAGTAGAGAAAATCAGGCGGTCATAAACGAGTTGTGCCTTACTGAATATACGTTCACCCGATACAGCGGCTACGCTTGGCGTTTGCAAGTCTAAATACCAGCCAGACTTTACTGGAGTAGAGGTATACCAACTATTGTCATCACCAGAAATAGACCTACTAGTCGCTGTTTCCGTCGCAATGGTTTTTGCGAACAATGAACTGCGGTCGGGAATAGTCGCGCCATAATCTGCCAATGCATACATGCTATTGACTGTTGTGCCTACGGCATTGTCGCTGCTGAGCAAATACCTTCCAGTGCCCACATACACCATAACGCCGGCTTGACCCGTACTGATAGATTTTAAGCCCAGCACCGGTGACGCCGTAATAGCTTGCACTTGGCCATTGCCATCCACTGCACTAAACAACCTATAGTCCATCGCCCAGCTGCTCGCTGGCCCCGATAAACTAAATTTCCACACTCGACCCTGCAAATCGCCCGCATAGGCATACAGAATATTGCCATTGCCACTTGCCAGCAGTGCTGGCGGCGCTAGGCCGTTGCTACCGCTGTTATCAACAACAATCGATTTGGTATAAAGCGAATTAGTTGGGTCAGCTAAATCAACTACAAACAAGGCCGCTCTTTCGCCCGCACCGTTATAGCCATTGCCAAAGATAACCGTCCAACGGTCATTCACCGGCGCAATGGTTAGCTCCCCCAGAATATTTCCGATGAGTGGATCGTCAGTTTCATCAAACTCAAACAACACATCCGATGCGCTAAAACTCTCTGGGTTAGAAACGTCTAGCGCGAATATACCTCTGGCGCCGGCACCATAGGCACCCACCAAAATGGTTTTCCAGCTACCGCCCACATAAACATCGCCCACCACAACCTGGCCGTTCACCGAATACTCATGGGGGTTAGATGCAGAGCCATAATTCGGCTGGCTCATCTTTAATAGCTGCGGGTAAACCTTGGACGGAATATAACTAAATAATTCACGGCCATCGCTAGCGCGGAAGGCATGCAACATGCCGTCATTCGCACTCACATAAAGTACATCGGCTCGGCTTTGCTTGGCGGTCACGAACGCGGCATAGCTAGTGCCACCGAGCGCCGCCGATAAACGGTCGAAGCGATAATCTCTTTTGCCCGCAAAAACTGGGTTACTGTTAACGATATCGCCCAAAATACGGGCCGGCCTATCGCGCATACCGATAACCGAGGTGCCTCGCACCCAATCAACCCGCTCAGCGCCACGGCTATCGGCGTCATTTAAGATCGCCTGCTGGGCTGTGGTTAAATTACCCCAGTTAAACTGAACGCCATTGCTGCCCGTGTAAGTGAAGATATTGCGTGAAGCCGGCGCTGGTAGCGGTGCATCCACCTCAGATACCCAACGGGTACCGGTAACCTCGCCGTCGGCATTCAATGCCAGGGCAGACAAGGTACCACTCCAATCTAGGCTACTGAATTTTGCTTGGAACAAGGTGGTGTCGGTACCCAAGCGCGTAGAGCTGGTGGCAACCGAAGAAGCAGCACCTACACCCGCTGCCACGGAACTCAGTACCTCACCCAAATCTTCTGCTAGCTCGGCAGGGTTCTGTGCATAGAAGTAAGTCTCTGGTTCGGCATTGATAACCGGCGTTGTTCTCGGCGAACCATCAGGGTTGTCTTTAAAACCACCCCATTTCGAAGCGTAATACAGTGGTGGCGGGATGTTGACGCCACTTGAGGTTCCAACAATGTAGGTCGATGTCACCGCTGGGTTTGCGGTCGTACAGTTCGTACAACCCGTACTAACCCCACCTTCCAAGTACGAAAAAGTAAAGTTATCAATCCCCGAGCGCACCTTAAAGCCATCACTTTCAGTACCGCTAATAACATAGCCAAAGCCCATTTTATTCGGCGTAGAATCGGCAATCACATCGGTTGTAACGGTCAGCGTAGAGGCGGTTAACTGATAATCGATGATGCCCCACATATCTTGGTCGAAATCACCGCCTTGCTCGCTATCCTCCCAATTCACGTAGAGCCTGCCAGACTTAGTGGTAGCGGTTTCTACTTGAGCCACCACCTTAAAATCGACCAACGCACAGTTACCGCCCCCGTTTGGTATAGATGAATTACGACAAGCAGGAAGTATTGACACTACATTGTTACCACCAGGTACAGTTAAACGAACCTGAGGGACTGCGGGCGCCAAAGCCACTCCGTAGGTAAATACTTTCTGGGTGCCTTGATTACCCGCACTGTTGCCCGCGCGCAAGTCATTTGTCCGCGCAAAATAAGCGAGGCCCGCCATCAAATAGCTACCATCAAGCCTTGGCGAATCTGGACAGGTACCGCGAACGTCAGATAAATTACCGAGCACCTTTGCCGTACACAGGCTGTTGTTGACTGCACCTGAATTTCCAACAAAGGCCGTCTCACCAACCAAACCTTCCGCAACACCAATGGCATTGGTCCATGAATTCGCGGTGGCTGTCGGGATTAGGGTTGTACCTTCGTCACCATCGTAGGAAATGGTGGAGGCATTAAACTGGATAATACTAAGTGGTGCGCAATAGTTATCGGCACTCAGGGGGTCAGCCCAAGTAGCGGTAGTTAAACCGGTTAATCTGGTGGAGTCATTAGTCGCAAAGTTAGCCGAACCGCCCGCCAAATAGCTCAAGGACTCAGCATATATTTCCGCCTGGGGGTTACCCCAATTCGAACACCTACCATTCGTAAAACCACTTAAACCCCAACTACAATTATCGTCGTTTGTACCGCTTTCATGGTAAGTTCCACCGTTAAAGTCATAACCATATATACGCATGGCATTGAGCGTGGCAACGATACTTCCACCTGATGGTGCAGCCAAGAATTGACCTGTTGCGACGTTAATTTCATCGGCCATGGAGCCAACATTTTTTCGCAATACACCACCGGACTTATTCTTGCCATAACTGCCGGTTAATAACCCGAAATGGATACGCCCTTCTTCGCCATACTCCTGAAGTAAGCCAGCCGGCTTTAGCGCACCAGAAGCGTAGGCACGACAGTTTTCTTCAGGAAACGCGGCATCGCAAACCTTAACCCGGACAGTTAAATCCCGATCAACTCCATTCGTACTACTTTTAGTTGGCGAGCTAGTATGAGCAAAAATACCACTTAAAGCGCTATTATTATCATTTGTTCCATGCCCCCACCGACACTGCCAGCGCTCATTACTAGCCCAGAGGCTATAATTGCCCTTGACTACACTCATACGCGGTGCATCGGTCACCGTTTGTGATTTTTGGTTTCGGCTAGCAGGTTCGGTGGAATTACAAATAGTTAAACCATTACCCGTAGAGGTTGGATTACCTGTGGTTACGGTGGTGAACGGCGTTAATCGAGCAACATCGGACCCAGCATAATGCTTTGCAAAGGCGTGGGCATCCTGGGGTAAAAAACTACGCTCTAATATTGTTTCAGTAGTACTGTCCGTAGAGCGCATGCCGCCGTATAGAATTTTTCTCACCGCATCAACACGAGTCATGGTGGCCCAGTTTAAAAAATTACCCTGCCACTGATTTGAAACGCCAGCGGCATTACAGTAACCACTTGCATCCACCATATTGCGCGGCTCAAAAACACCTGAGTTGTACTCATAGCATTTGTTTGAATCAAAATATCCGTAGTAACTGTTAGTGTGGGTATAGGTTGTTTCGATAAATCCATCGCCATCCAGATCTGAATAATCATCATAGGCTTTAAAATACAGCTGATGATCATTGGACATGTTCAACATCACAATGGGCACAACGGGCTGAGATAAAAATAAGGGGATCTGCGCCAGATCCACCGCTTGCACAGCCTGCGTAGTGGCCATGGCCATAAAACACGCTAACCCACGCGTAGCAACAAACGTTAGGGTACGCACCTTCTTTGAAAAATTCATCAATAAACTAGGCATATAATTTACCCCTACCGCTTGTAAGTTGATTGCAATAAAACCACAGCGCCATCGGTCATGCCTTGGGCACGACTAGTCACTCGATACAAAATATTTAACTCGCTATTCAAGGTGCTGGCATAATCAATCGCACCGCCGCTTTCGCTCGCCTCAACCACACCAACCTCTTCCACGGCAAAGCGCGGCTGAGCCGAAATATTCGCCATAGATGTTGTTGGCGTAGGCGACCCTGTTGCCCAGTTATAGGTATTCCAGTACTGAGCCCTTGCGCCGTCATTGAATGCTTGCACGTAGCCGGCCGTTGAGCCATCAAAAGCGGGCAACACTTGGCCAGACAATTGATCTTCCGCCTGCCTAAGGCCAGCCTCGGCAGCTTGGAACGCCAACTGCCTATCTCTGTAATTACCCGCCATCAATTCTTGCATACCACTACCGCGCACGGCGGCAAGGCCTAGAATAGTCATTAACAACAGCAGCACTAACCCGATCACCATCACGACGCCGCTTTCATTTTTTCCCGTCATCACATATTACTCCGCGCGTTATGGGGTTCTGCTACGTATGCCGATGGTATTATTAAATACCAATCTAAGCCGACGATCAGCAGGGGTTGTTAACACCCCATTAAAGGTAAAAGGCTGAACCTCATCCACTACATTATCTTCAATGCTACTTACCAGTAATGCGATGCGCACACTGCGTACGTTTTGCCAATTGGCTGCCGCTATTGCATTCGCATTTTGATAATTGTCGGGTACGGAATCATTGTTAGTGTCCACGCCATAACTCACCTGAAAGTTTTCCACGCCTTCAAAGAGCTCAAACGCTACGCCATCAATTGCTTGAAACAATGCTGGCCTGCCCGAAGCACCTGCGGCGACATAATAGGCAACCGTACTAACTTTCATTAACTGTGCGCCCACATCAAAGACTTCAGCGGGATCAATGCCAGCGCCCCATGCCGGTATGGCATTACCTGGCGTGCCTGCACTCGCATGAAAGACAGAGGTGGTTGAACCCGCAGTAACAAAGCTAGACGCCTGAAATACACGAGCCTTGGAGCAATCTGAAACGACGACGAGATCACCAGTACACAGGCCGTTCACACCGGTACCTACAGCGCAGGTACTGACGGCATAAGTGTCGATAAAAATAGAGTCGGCGTCATTGACCGCAACAACCGCTGAAGCATCACCGGTAGACAAGCGAAGCACCAACACATCGGTTCCCGTCAAAGCCGCAGGGTAGCCAGCTGGCACGGCGCCCCCGCCATCGTTATCCACATCGGCGCCAGCGACGGCGTTGGTAAAATCAAAATTAAAACCGTTGGCATTATTTAGCGTGTTGGTGAGCTGAGAGACTCGACTCATACAGCCAAAATAGCCCGCCATACGAATATCGCTGCTCATTAGCTCTACAGCAAACCGACCCGTTTCCTGAATGCCAGACAAGGCTTGCTGACTGCTAAAAACGCGTTTATTAGACACGAAGATTTGAACCACACCGGCAATCAACGTAATGCCCAATGCCATTGCAATTAAAATCTCAACTAACGTTAAACCAGAATTTTTTCGCATCATCATCGTTACAACCTGGTCACATAGGAGAAAGTCACTGTTTCACTCTCGCTAATTTCATACCACTGCACAGCTATCGTACAAAAATCATTGGCATCACAATTTATCCCGCCGATGCCTTGCGGTAGCGCTGACGCTAACAAGGCACGCCAAGCAATGACATCGTCTCCAGGTAAACTACCTGCCGATGGATCAGCATCTGCAACGCCAATGTTATATTGCAAAATGTTTTGTCGATTCAAGCGCATTCGATCAATGATATCGTAAGCCAGCACACTGGCTTGCGAGCGATGATAAGCGTCGCGATTAAAACTTAACGATTGCGTCTGAAGCGCAGCAACACCCAGCAAACCAACCGCCAGAATGAGCACAGTGATGAGAATTTCAATTAACGTTGCACCCTTCTGATGACGAGCGCTCACATGCATTCTTTGTATCATTATGGACACACCATACTAGATATTGCCGCTGTACCACTCAGCTGAACCGTGAGCTGACGCGCATTAGAATCAACGCAAGCTGAAGGCACAAACGTCACGTCAACAGGAAGGTTTGACAAGCGAGCCAGCATTCCGCTGGCCGCATAGCGTATAAAATAACGACTATCCGCCCCCGCCGCTGCCGCTACATCAAGACCACTTGGAAGCCCCGCCTTCTGCTTCAATACATTACCAACAACAGGGGTCGCGGCGGCATCAGTGGCGGCGGTATCAACAAACACAATCCAACCATTCTCCCAAGATCCTGCGGCGTCGCATGCGGTAGCCGCCGCGTTAGCGACGCAGACAGATACACGCTGAGCACGCTTCACCGCTTCAGAGCGTGCAAATAATAAAGCAGACCTTAATTCCTCTGCCGCACTGTCCGTTCTCGCACGCTGAGCTTGACTATTAAAAGATGGCGCAGCGAGACCGATCACAACAGCTAAAATCACCAACGTGATCATTAACTCTATCAATGTAAAACCAGACTGTTTTATCACCCAGACACTACTCCAAAATCGACCAACACCTTAGACCAAGCCCTTTAAGGGCTCGCGATAAATTTCAACCTATGTAACTGCCAAACTGGGCGTTACTTTGCCTTTGTATATGAGTCAATGCTAAGGCAAAAAAAATCTTATTAATAGTTACTAGGTCTCCTCTAGCCCTTATAAATGGCTATTTATGACGAGTGGCAAATAACCACCACTAAGCGGAACGCGTTTTTACACTGATCAACAATTAACCACCTCTTTAGCGCATTTAATTTTTTTACAAAAACTCCTTGACCATACCTATATCGAACAATAAGATACGCGCCACTTCCAACGAGGAAGTCGTTTTTCCGGTGTAGCTCAGCGGTAGAGCAGCGGACTGTTAATCCGTTGGTCGCTGGTTCGATCCCAGCCACCGGAGCCATATTTTGAAGCCCTGAATACCCCGTATTCGGGGCTTTTTTATGCCCGCTTCACGCGAAAAGGAATCACTATGTTTAAAGTTAATAGCTATTTTGACGGCAAGGTTACATCCATAGCCTTTCAAACCGCCACCCTACCGGCAACCACTGGCGTGATGGCCATTGGCGAATATGAGTTTGGCACCAGCCAACGGGAATACATGACCGTGGTCAGCGGCTCTATGGATATAAAAATGCCCGGCAGCGACACCTGGCAGCACATGGCCGAAGGTGAAACCTTCATTGTTGAAGCCAATTTGAAATTTGGTGTCAAAATCACCGTTGAAACCGCTTATTTGTGCAAATACGAGTAAGCCACTTATAGTCCTGTGGCTCCGCTCACAACGACTTGTTACACTGGCTCTTGGATATGAAGTAACGATTCGAAGAGCCCAGTGCCCACACAACATCAACCCCTGAAAAACAGCACCAAATTAACCATAGATGAACTACGGCTCGGCATGTTTGTGTCTGAGCTTGACTGTGACTGGCTGGTCACACCCTTCTTGCTGCAGGGCTTTGAAATTGAGAAACTCGAGCAAATCGAGATTTTACGCGCCCACTGCAAGCACGTCTGGGTAACCACCAAGACCATTCCGGCAAGCCCGGCCAACCCTCTTCTCACCCTTTCCGAGGCAGCGCCGAAAAAAGCATCGACGCCCACGCAAGCTATCTCTATCAGCGCCGAGCAAGAGCATCGCCAAGCCCGTGGCATTTACACTGCCAGCAAGCTCGCAACCCACACGATATTAACCAGCGCCGCCTCAGGGCCACCGCTTAAGATTCCCGACGCAGACGCCACCGTTCATCACTGTGTGCAAAGTATTCTTCGCAACCCAGATGCACTGCTGTGGATGTCGAAAATCCGAAATAAAGACGAATATACGGCGGAGCACTGTCTAAATGTCTGTATTTTAGCCATTGCCTTTGGCCGCCACCTCGGTCTCGCCGAACAAGAGCTCTACAAAGTGGGCACCGCCGGCCTCTTACACGATGTTGGCAAAATGCGTGTCGCGCCGAGCGTGTTGAACAAACCCAGCCAGCTCACACCCAAAGAGTTTAAGGCCATGTCTGCACACGTTGTGCACGGTCGTAACTTGCTTCAACAGACCCCCGACATTGCCAAAGAAGTGATTGACGCAGCGCATTCCCATCACGAGCGTATCGATGGCACCGGCTACCCACGCAAACTTAAAGGCGAAGACATTTCCTATTTATCCAAGATTATTTCCATCGTAGATACCTACGACGCCATCACCAGCCACCGCTGCTACGCGACTGCCAGGCCAACCACCGAGGCACTAAAGATTCTTTATGAACAGCGCGGTAAGCAATTCGATACCGAACTCACCTTAGCCTTTATTAAATTTATTGGCCTCTACCCACCGGGTACAATTGTCGAGCTGGTCAATGGCCGACTCGGTTTAGTGCTGGCAACCAATGAGCAAACCAAACACCTGCCCAAGATAATTTGTGTAACCGATAGCCAAAAAGAAGCCTGTAAACACGAGTTTATCGATCTGTCGCTCATCAGCCGTGGCGAATTGACTGAAGACCATCTCATAAAACAACTGCACGTAGACGGTAGTTTTGGTATTCACCTGCATGCGTTTAAGGCCAAGGGGCTCAGTTTCGCTATAGGTTAAATCCCCTTCTGCTCCCTAGTTTCACCGAGCAACCTGCCTGACGTCCGATAAAATTGCGCGTATAATTCCGTTTTTCGAGCAAATTATGGCGAATTCCACCATGAAATTCAGTGAAAGCGAAAGGCGTATTCTCAGGGCTTTACAGCAGAATGGTCGCACCAGCAATGTCGAGTTGGCACAAAAGGTCGGCCTATCAGAATCCCCCTGTTTTCGTCGCGTTAAACAACTCGAAGATACCGGCGTCATATCTAGCTACGCCGCCATTGTCGACCAACGCAAGCTAGGCCTAGACGTGACGGCCTTCGTGCAGGTTACGCTCGATCAGCGCTCTGAACCCGACACTGAGGCGTTCCTCAGGGCGGTGGAGTTAGAAGACAATATCATGGAGTGCTATGCCACCAGTGGTGATTACGACTTCCTGCTGCGCGTTGTGGCAAAAAATATCGACGACTTCGCCGATATCAGTATGCGTAGAATCTTAAAGTTCCCAGGCGTTAAAAATATTGTCTCCACCTTTAGCCTACAAACGGTGAAGCTCTCGCACGTGCTCCCCACCTAGCAAACAGACCATCGCTTATCTGCCTGCTACACTTTCCTTGCGCTCAGCAAACTGTGTAGTAGTTTATCACCCAATCTTCTGCTCAATATTTCTAGCGCTTTTAAACAAGTATTTTCACCCGATAACACCACTTAGCAGAATGCTCATCTAAACTGATCATTCGCCACCGCCATGTAAACTAGGATAAGGCTCACGTTACCAGCAAAGGAACAGCGCCCCGCATGAACCCAACAACCCATTATCTGCTCGAGCGAAAGGCAATTCAGGACGCCAGCCAACAAGATGGCAGCCCCTTTTTCTGCCAACACCTCGCACAATTGAACCAAACCCAAAAAGTGCTGGCCAAAGAAGATATTTGCAATCGGCAAGGCGCCATTATTCTAAAAAAAGGTGAAGATATCTGCGAGCGCCGCGCGCATATGATCGTGCAACATAAGTTGGTTAAACCTATCGAGCAAAGCATTGAACTCGCAGAAACCTACAATGCCGAGAAGCTGTTCAACTACATGAAAAAATTTGGCAGCACGGTACCGGGGCTGCAGGTAGTGACTGGCTCCGATGACTATCTCAGCAACTTGAAAAAAATGTGCAGTTACTACGGTAAATTCCCGCTGATAAAGCAAACCTTAACGGTACTGGCAAATCGCTTACACGACATTTACAACGACAGCGTTTTTACTGCACTAGCAAGCCTTGCCATTGCCATGCAAATGCAGCGCTCCGAGCGCGAACAGCAAATTATTTTTATGGCGGCACTAACCCACGATTGTGGATTTCTTTATATTCCCAACGAGCTGGCCCATAAAAAGCAGGACTTTAGCCGCGCCGAATGGCACTCATTACTTGCGCACCCCATTATTGCCAAGCGGTTTTTGGACTCGGTTCCCGATTTGCCAAAGGATGTTACAGCCGCCGTGATCGACCACCACGAACGCACCGATGGCACTGGCTACCCGAACCAAAAATTTGGCGATGAACTCAGTATTAGTTCGCAAATTATCGGCATAGCCGACGATATAGTGGCCAGCTATAAAGCCTATTCAGGCTACGGCCCGCACACCCATATCATGATTCTGGCGGCACTCAAACTCAATGATCACCTGCATTTTGAAACCGTATTTAAGGCCACCGCTATCTTATTTCAAAAATACCCTAAACCTCAGCAACCGCCCTCACAGGGCACCAGTGCGCAGGCGCTGTTAAACCGTCATCAGCAGATTCAACCTTATTTTGAAGCCATTCGAACGCTGTCGCGTAAGGTCATCACCGGTACAAAACACCCACTTAATCGCTCCATCGCGTCCATGCTCGGTCGCTTGGCCATTTCTATTGTTCGCGCTGGGTTATTGCAAGATGAGCACAAGGCCTGGCTCGAAGATATGACGAAATCTCCCAAGCCAGATGAACTAGAACAGCTGTTGGAGGTGGGCGTTATGTACGATCAAATTGACAGCCAGTTACTGCACCTGAAGAATTTACTGCTGCGCGTGCTCGACGATTTAACACCGCAACAAGAGGACTTAAAAGTAGCCGCCGAGGAGCTCTTTGGCGCGAGTGAAGCCTTGCCTAGCAACCCCTGAACTAGAGGTATTGCCCTTTCCACTAGAGAATTTCTAACGCTGAAACCGCTAAATCAACTAACAGAATCCTTAACGGGAAAATATTAACCGCACTCATTCAACGGCACATAACGCAAGGTCGAACACCCAAGCCTAGGTGCTCGACGCTATCTATCAACGCTACCTATCGACGCAATTTATTTTAGGAGCGAAAATTTTGCGTAAAGATTAAAAACCTATCGCAGCTCGAGCGTATCCAGTACCGCCCGCCAGCTCACCAACTTAAAGTTCTGGCCCTCGCTCGGCATTAAGTTGCGGCCATCCTGCAAGACCAGAAGGCCAGCGGGAAAATCGGCTCCAAGCGCTACTGTTGTCACATCTAGGCCATCGGTTTCACTGCTGCCGTCAACGCCGAGTGCCGGCGCTAAACCGACGCGGAAGCGACCGCGATAGGCGTAGGGTGGCGCCGTGTCGTAGAGCAAATAACTGTCGTTGCCCTGACTAGACACAACTAACAGTGATTCGTCATTGGCATAATGTGCGATGGCCATACCTTCGACATCGCGCTTGAGCGCATCGCCCACTTCGGCCACCAGCTCAAACACCCTGTCACCCGTTTTTAGGCTTAAGGTCCAAATGCCCCGCCCCTCTTCACCGACAAACAATCTGCCTTGCTGATCGTCAAAGGCACAGCCCTCGGGTTGCGAATCGAGCTTTAGTTGTCGAACCAGTGTCATGTGCCAATTTTTTTCGCGCTGAGTTAACTGATACTGCTGAAAGCGACCGTCTTTATCGTTAACAAACACCTGGTGCTGCTTGTCCCACAGCCCCATACAGATACCGTAAATCTCATCCAGCTCGGTTTCAAAACTCGCCAATTTCTGTACCTGGCCCGTGTTATCAATGCCGTATAGCAGCACACTGTTATCATCGCGCTTGCTGGCAACCGCTAAGTCAAAGCCTAGGCCAGCGCGCAAGCCATAGTTTCTAACATCGACATTATTGAGCCTGCCATCGGGTAAAAATTGCAGCGCCTGCCCGTCTAGATCGTAAACATACAAACCACTTTTTTTGTGCGTGCCGAGTACCCGAGATTTGAGCGGATTAGCTTCATTGACCCATATTGCCGGGTCATCCATGGCGTCACCGGTCTGCCGCGCCGGCGGTGTTTCTCGCACTGGGGGCACTTGAGCAATCAGCTCTGGCGTGAAGGCCTGCGGCTTTTTCAGCGGCAATAGGCCGGTATAGAGCTGGGCAACCTCCTCGTCAAACACGGCAACCGTTAAGCCCGCCGGCGCCCACCAAGCGCTGAGCCACTCGGGCGATGCCAAGGGCAAAGCCCAGGTTTGTAGCGCCATATCAGCCGCCAAGCCCGAAGACTGGGGACGCAGATGCCAGAGACGTTGATCGCTCAGTGCCAATAAATCACCCTCGGGTAAACTGACAAGCGCCTCAATATCGCCCGTTAATTCACCGAAAGGCTCATTGAGCAACACTGGCCGCCGAGCCGGTAAGGCCTCTGGCTCCGCCGGCAAACGCCAAATACCCTGCCCCTCTTCCACTAAGAAAACAAAACCCCGGGCGTCGTCCGCTGTGCACAAGCCAGTGCCATTGGGAACGGGGAGATCGCGCACGCGCAAGGGTTTTGCCAAGACCTGCCCCGTCTCGGCCAAGAGCCACTGCTGGCTAGCGCCACGGCCATCTTGAATAAAACTAAACAGCTGCCCACTTTGCCGGCTCAAATACAAACACTGCTCATCTGCCAGTATATCGGCAAACAGTACCTGCGATTGCGCCTGCAACCCCGCTTCCGTGATCTGCCAAACCTGTAAGTGATGGCCGCCCTCGGCCACACCGGCGACAAAGGGATAGCGCACATCGAGGCTGGTGAATTCACCGTCAACGCGGTGCTGGGCTTTATCCTTGTGCCAAACGAGGCCGTCTTTAACCAGCACCAGCTGGCCGCCATTCAAGTGCCACTGCTGCAGCGCCAAGGTGTCAGTACTGGCCTCTAACGCCAGCGATTTATAATGCCCCGTGTTACAGGCCATGACTAAACCGCTCAGCGCGGCCAACACAATCCAACAAATACGCATGTATTAACTCCTATTAAAAGCCGCTGTAACTAAAACCAAGCTGAAAACTGCGCCCATACTCTTCGTACTGGGCGTTAAAGCGCGGTTGGTTTACATAGGTGTAATAGGCTTGATTGGTTAAATTTAAGGCGTTGAAGTAAAGCATCAGCTGCTTATTAACGTGCACTTTCGCGATTAGATCCAGCTGTAGGTGGTCGTCTTCATAAACGTCGTAATCGGGGTCATCTAACTCGCCCACTTCCAATAAATACGATGACTTATACGCTGCCGATAGACGCAAATTAAAGGTCTCATCTTGATAACCTAAGGCCAAGTTGCCGGTTTGTGCCGACTGACTGGGGAAATCAATCGCGCGGTTAAAGGCCTCGCCGTCGTCAAAATATTGAATGCTCGCCTCGGCATCGGTGAAGGTAGCATTGGCACTCACCAATAAACCATTCCAAGGATAAGACAAACTATCAAACTGTTTTACCAACGCCAGCTCCAAGCCGTAAAGCTCGGCCGAATCTCCGTTTACATAAGTCACGGCCTTCGCGTAATCCTCAAAATCCACCGCGCCGGCTATATCGGTACTGTAAATAAAATTATCGATATCTTTATAAAACAATCCCGCCGAAAGCAAACCTAAGCGGCCCATGTAGTGCTCGATACCCAGGTCGAAATTATTCGCCGTTAGCGGCTCCAGGGTCGGGTTGCCGAACTCAGCTTCCACGTCGCCGTCATCTTCCTCAAGCAACATACCAGGGGCCGCTTGCTCAAAGGTTGGGCGCACTAAGCTAGTGGTAAAGGCCGCGCGCACTACTGTGTCTTGATCGAGATCGTAACGGGCTATTAGCGACGGCAAGGTATTGGTGTATTCGTGGTCTTCGGCACGCGGGCTGAATTCTCCCGCGGCGTCATCGTAGCGCCAGCCGCTGGCGGAAAAACGCGTCGCTTCAACGCGCGCACCGCCGATCAGTGTCAACTCGCCAAGATTAGCGGTTAACATGACATAGCCGGCATCTATGTCTTCAGTCATGGTGAAATCACCCAGGGTCGACTCTACGTCGTCTTCGTAACCCGCAAGCCCCACTTGATCGACCAGTGCTCGGATACTTTGCAGGTTAGTAGTAGCGCCAAAATCGCCCAAGCCATAGTCAGCTTCTGCACCTAAATACGCCGACAGCAAAAGATCTTGTTCGGCAACGCCTGCGTCATCGAGATCTTCTAGCGCCCAAAAACTGGCGTCGTTTTCTTTATCGCGCCGGCTCGCCTTGGCACCGAATTTAACGCTTAGCTCACCATCGGCTAATTCGAAGTGGCGGGTTAAATCTAATCGCAAACTCTGGTCCTGATCCGAGGTAAAGGTTTCAGACACTTCTATGCCATCTAACTCATAGCCGGCATAATCGAATCGATCACCGGCGAGTAAGGGCTTTTCACTTCCGGTCACCGACAACGGTAAATCGCCGTCGTATTCAAAGGCCGATTCAATATGATCGGGCGTATCCTCTTCCGACTGCCCCCAGCCCAGCATAACGCCTAGCTCCCACTGCCCCATCTGCTGATCGAGGCCTAGGGAAAGCGATTGAATTGTTTGTGTTTCTTTGCGCTGCTTCAACTCGCGCGCCACAGCGGCCTCGGCCGTTGAGCCATTCACATCGACGCCGTCTTCCCACTCAACCACTACCGCATTGCGTTGTTCGTCATCGGAAAATTCGCTGTACAAGCCGCGCAAAAACCACTGTTGAGTCTCGCTCGGGCGCCAGTCTAGGTTAGCCGCCAAACCTTGGCGCTCCCGTGTTATCACATAGTCGCGCTGTTCTAAATCCACCATGCGCGCGGCGTCGTCAAAATCCCAACCACCACCGGTTTCCACATTGTCGGAGCCAAATTTACGCTCGACAAAACTACCCGCTACAGCCACACCAAAGGTCTCATCGGCAAACAGATTGGAATAGGCAGCTGATAAGCTCGGGCTAAATTCATCTTGCAGTGCGTTGTAGCCCGCTTCAGAGCTGAATTTAAAAAATTCACCATCGCGATCAAAGGCCGAGCTGCTTTTAATATCGATGGCGCCGCCGAGCGAATCGGCATCCATATCGGGGGTTAGGGATTTTGTTACCGTCAAGGACTGGACTAAATCAGATGGAACAACATCGAGCGCCACGGCGCGACGGCCAGCCTCAGGGGCAGGCACCCGGGCGCCATTGATAGTTACCGCATTGTAATCCGGCGCCAAGCCGCGTACTCGTACAAAGCGCCCCTCACCCTGGTCGCGCTCAATGGATAAACCAACCAACCGCTGTAGCGACTCGCTGGCATTGGCATCGGGGAAATCACCAATAGCGTCGCTTGAGGCCACGGTTATTAAATTATTTGCTTGACGCTGCGCCGCTAGGGATTTACTGGCGGAGCCAGTCTGCCCAAGAACCAATATTTGTTCTATCTCTGGTGCTGCAAAAGCCGGTGATGTCAGTGCCCAGCAGCAAGCTATGGCGAGGGGTTTCATGCGCGTTTTCATAACAGGTTTCCATCGGGAATAATTGATGGACGCCATCCTGCCGCCGCTTTGTGACAATCTCTTGTCAACCAAGCCAATCGCTACGCAAACCCATGCACCAATATGACCGGGTCACATCAGCTCAACAGGCATTAAGGCGAGGCACAAAATTGTCATACTGGCTCGCTATGCTAACCGGATGCTAATTTATCGACTGCGCTACTACACCGCATTTATCCTGCGTCATCACGCCAAGCGGCTGATCGCCCTCCCGTTATTTGGCGCCCTGCTGGCCGCCCTAACCTTGCACGCGGGCGATGCCAAGGCCTCGGTACACTGGGGCGATGTCGCCGGCGAAGGTTTATCTTGTATATTGGCATTAACATGGATAGTGCTATTGCTTTGCGCGCGCCCAGCAGGACGAGTGACACAATGGCTCTTTGCTGGCGCACTTTGTTATTGGGGTTTTACCTGTTTGGATTTACTTGATGAATTCATCAGCTACCCGAGCGATTCCCGCCTGTTTCAAAACTTGGAATCTTTTAGCGCGCCGCTGGCTATGCTGCTGCTAACCGTAGGACTGTTTAATTGGTTGAAAGAACAGGCCCTCATCAATCGTCAGCTGCGCAGCCGAGAAAATTTTCACCGCGACCACCAGCTTATCGACCCGCTCACCAACGCCTACACTGCGCGCCACTTCCAACAGCAGTTGGCACTGGCTTGCGATCGCGAAACGGCAACCCCATTATTCTTGGCCTTGATCGAACTCGATCAACTACGCGACATTAATCGCACACTGGGCATGAATCGCGGCGATCAACTCTTGCAAGGTTTTGCCGAAGCCATGCTCGCGCATTTGACCGGTGAGGACAGCTTCTGCCGGCTTGGCGGCAATCGCTTTGCGTTACTAATTCCTCATCAAGATTGGCATAGCGCGCAAGGTATTTGCCAACAACTACTGGAAAATGCCAGCCGCGTTATCGCGAGCCCAGTCACCAGTGTAAGCCTCTGCCGCCTGTCGAATGAAAGCGCCGAGGCCTTTTTTGCCCGCGCCCTGCGGCAATTACCGCAAACTTACCGGCACGGCGCAATAAAGGACTGCGCCTAATGTTTACCGTCAACGACAAGGTAATACGCCCAATTCTGGCACGCGAGCTTTATGGATTAATTGCGGCGCGGCACGATCAGCCCGACATGTTTCTAGCGGGCACGGGATTGTTCGCGCACGACCTTCAAAATAGCCAGCGCCTTATTGCACCATCACAGTTATTTCGCCTAGTGCGGCAATCCCGCTCGCTCGGCGCCGAGGATCTGCCGCTACAACTCGGTAGCCGGCTACTCTATAGCGATGAACCCCTAGCCAAGGCGCTGCTGCAAACGCCAAATGTATACCAAGGGCTTAGATTGCTGGCGCGCTATCAAGCCCTGTGGGCACCACAGGTATTAATTCGGCCAGCCCATTCACAGCAACACATTCATCTTGATTTTTACTGCCCCTTGGGCCGGGTAGATCTCGCGCGTTTCTTTTTACTCGCGGCCAGTAGCTTCGTGTACGGCTGGATCAGCGAGCATAAAAAAATACACCTGCATTGGCAGTTGCCCTTAAGCGAGACCTGCAGTTACGCAATATTTGATCAGTCGATACAAAGCCCGTCGCCGCTTTGGCGCTTGAACTTGCCAATGGCTGACGTTATTACCACGAAAGGCTCTAAGGCTGAACCTTGGCTAGAAGAATGCAAAGGCTTGCTGGCGTCACTGCCCAGGCAACACAGTTTATTGATGTTAGCGCAGCGTTTTTTAAAGCCGCGGCCTCAAGCAACACTTAACGACCTAGCTAAACATTTAAGGATAAGTGCGGCAACGTTGAAGCGCCGGTTAAAAGTGGAAGGCACTAGCTTTCAGCAGCTACAAGATAGCCTTCGCGGTCAACAAGCACTTTGCCTCTTGACCGACCAGGGCTGGAGCAACCAAAAACTGGCCGATTATTTTCAAATTAGCGACGTAAATAACTTTCGCCGCGCTTTCAAACGCTGGACCGGCATAACACCCAGTGACGTGAAACCGGCTTAACGTTTAACTAACAACTGGCACTCGGGCGCGCACTCACAGCTTGATGCCAGCGCTGTAAATGCTGCCACTCAGGCGCTGCTCGCAGCTTCACAACACGGGCAAAATCCACTGCGCATAGGGCCGTGATATCGGCGACAGAAAAACTGTCGCCAGCAAGGTAGTCCGAGCTTGCCAAGTGCGTATTCAAGCTTTCCATAAAAGCCAAGGCTTGGCGGCCACAGTCTTCGCCATACTCCGCTATCGGCTTCATACGATCTTTAAAATAACCCGTGGTGTGTTGAAAACACATGCCCACCGGCAGAAATAAATAGAACTCTGCGCGGCGCTGCCACATTTCGATAATGGCTTGCTCTTTAGGCGCGCGTCCAAACAACGCCGGCTCTGGATGCAGCGCTTCAAAATAGCGGCAAATCGCCATCGATTCCCCGATGTAGGTGCCGTCATCCAATTCGAGCACCGGTATTTTCGTGGTAACATTTTTTTGCTTATAGGCCTCGGTTAAATTTTCACCGGATTGAATATCAACCTGTTCAAACTCAACCGTTGACAATAGCGATTTCTCGGCCAAAAACATCCGCACTCGACGGGCATTGGGTGCGGTTTTGGTTTCAAAAATACGCATTACATCGCTCCGTAGACCAAAGCCACCCAAACATCGGGAGCCAAGAAGCCGGCGCCCCATTTGGCGTCAAACTTCGCGGTGGGTTTAGCGGCAACCACTGCTTCCACAGACATCCCTTTAGCCTTTAGTTTTTTCACCTCGGCATACACGGCCGCCAACATATCGTGATAGGCCTGCAACTCCGCTTTATTACTTAGCTTGCCGTGACCGGGAATAATTTTGGTTTTGCCGTCAATTTTTTTTAGCACACTGTCGACCGCCTGAATGACACCCAACACACTGCCGCCACTGCTGGCGTCGATGAAAGGGTAGAAACCGTTAAAATAGGTGTCGCCCATGTGCACCACATTGGCCTTGTCAAAAAACACAATGGCATCGCCATCGGTATGGGCGGGTGCCGGATGTTCTACGTGAATGGTCTCGCCATTGAAATGAAAACTTAACGACTCCTCAAATGTGATCACGGGCAGCGCAACGCTGGGCGCTGGCGGCACTTCTTTTTTAAAGGCCTCGATCACGCCACCGGCTTCAAGACGGGTGCGCACATTGTGATGGGCAACGATAATGGCATCGCGCTTGCCAAAATTTTCATTGCCGCCTGTGTGGTCAAAATGCCAGTGGGTGTTAATTAAAAACTTAACCTGCTGGTCCGACAAGGTCGCTATTTTGGCTTGAATTTTATCGGTTAATGGCGCGAACTGATCATCGATCAAAAAGGCACCGTCATCGCCCACACTTAAGCCCATGTTACCGCCTGAGCCCGTAAGCATGTAGATACCCTCGGCAACAGGAATAGCCTCAATGGTTACTTCCGGGGTTTTATCGTGCGCCTGCGTTTGCGCACCCAGCAATAGTACCGCTGCGCAGGAGATGAATTTTAAAGCCTTAGTGATGTACATAATCGCTATCCCTCTTGATAATGTTATTGCTAGCTTTTGGACATTTCTAATAATTGCACCTTAACACTAGGCGGACAGCAAGGCATGCGTTCTGACCCCGCGGGCTAGAGCAAACAGCGGTTGCTGCTGGCACTATAACGCTTCTTCGCCAAGCCAGCGCTATAAGCCAGAGGCCACGCGCAATTATAGGAGTTGCCCTGTAGTTTATAGAACTTATTGGTCTGTGAAAATTCCAGTTTGTTGCCACCAGTGCGCGCTAATCCTTCCTATACTTGATCGACCTGTCTGCTGATAAGTGGTTCTGCGTGAATGAATAGTAGGTTGATTCAGCCATTTTACAACGCACTCGAGCAAGTGCTACTAACCATGGCGCAATTGGAATCCAACCCCGGTGCCACCTCGGTAAAAAGCGATGCCACTGCCAGCGGCGCCGTATCCGGCGTGATAGCGCTGGAGAGCGAATCCCTGTCGGGCAGCATGGCCATCAGTTTTTCGCGGGAGTTGATACTCGATATTTTCCGAAGGATGCTCGGCCAAGACCCCGTCAATGCGGACGACGAGCTGTGCGATCTGGTGGGCGAGATCACCAATATGGTGACCGGCGCGGCAAAACCTGGCTTAGTTGATATCGGCATCAATTTAGACCTAAGCCGCCCCACAACCGTTTCCGGTGCGAACCACAGGATCGAACATTTAGCCCAGGGCCCGGTGCTCAGCCAGCAATTAATTGCCCACACCGGTTTGGCAACCCTAGAGGTGTGCCTACACCAAAGAGCTCAATAATCAGCCCTATTGATATTGGCGACACCACTGTAAGCCAAAGCTTACAAGCACTGCTGCGTTTTCCTGTCAGAAAGTCGATCAAAGCGCTGATACCGCTGCTCTCGCTTTAATTCTATAGTGCCATCATATTATGGAAAGCGAGGTTATCATGGAAAATTCAAGTTCTAACCGCATCGGAATTGCAGTTGACTCTAGTTGTGATTTATCACCGGAGTTTATATGTAAGCACGGCATAGAAATTTTGCCGATTTATATCCACCATGCCGACGGCACCTACCAAGATGACCGCAACGCCACAGCAATGGCAGACTTCTACCGAGGTCACTCGCGCAGCCGCTACAACACGGCGCAATCCGAGCCCCTTTCTGTCGACGACGTGACCCAAATCTTTGAACAGCACTTTTTACCCAAATACGATCGCGTCAATGTAATCACGATCAACAGCCGCAAGAGTCAGGTCTACAATCGGGTTACCGAAGCGGCGATGATTAACGAGCCGAAGTTTCGCGACAAAAGCCAGCGCCCAACGCCCTTTCGCATTCGCATGCTAGACAGTTACTCGATGTTTAGCGGTCACGCGGTATTGGTTGCCGAGTTCGCTAAACTCGTCCATGAAAAACAAGAATCACAAGCAAAGGCCATTGCCCGTATCAATGCACTGCGCGACAAGGTTTACGGCTACATTGTGCCATTCGACCTGTCCTACATGCGCGAACGCCGCAATCTGCGCAAAGGCGATCATAAAATTAGCTGGTTGTCTTACAAGCTTGCAGAAACTTTTGGCATCAACCCCGTGATCGAGTTGCACAATGGTGAAACCCACTCCTTTAAAAAGAGTAAAGGCTATCAGGGCGCACTCAAGGATTTGTTCGAGCACGCGAAGAGCTCAATCCTGTCTGGCTTAGCCACGGATACCATCGTCATGAGCTACGGCGGCTTGCTCGAAGACATCCAAAACAACCCGGACCTGGTTGAATTCAGAACCTTTGCCAAACAAAAAGGCGTGAAGACCATGCTTTCCATGATGTCGGCAACAGCTGCGGTGAACGTTGGCCCGAAAGCTTTCTCTCTCGCTTTCGCGCGCGAAGAACACTGAGCGTTGCAACCCAGCATTACATTACTATAAATGTAAAAAAGCCCGCGATTGCGGGCTTTTTTATGTTCACTCAATACTCAATCGAGCTTGTTTCATTCACACTTGAGGTATTGATTCTAGATGTATCGATACTAGATATATTGATACTAGATATATTGATACTACAGGCATCGGCATTACATACCAGAAACCATCGAGATCATAACGCCGGCAGCAACCGCTGAACCAATAACACCAGCCACATTCGGGCCCATTGCGTGCATCAGTAAGAAGTTTTGCGGATTAGCCTCTAAACCAATTTTATTCGATACGCGCGCAGCCATTGGCACGGCGGACACACCGAGCGAGCCAATTAAAGGGTTGATTGGCATTTTGCTAAAGCGATTCATCAGTTTCGCCATCAACACGCCCGCAGCGGTACCGATACAGAATGCAACAATACCGAGGATTAAAATGCCCATGGTTTTTGGGTCTAAAAATTTATCCGCCGCGAGCTTAGAGCCGACAGACAAACCCAAAAATATGGTCACGATATTAATTAAGGCATTTTGCGCCGTATCGCTTAAGCGCTCTACCACGCCGCACTCGCGCATCAGATTACCCAAGCAGAACATGCCCAACAAAGGCGCCGCCGATGGCAACAACAACGCCACCAGAATCACCAGCGCGATGGGAAAAACGATTTTCTCGCGCCGGGAGACGGCGCGCAGTTGCACCATCTTAAATTTTGCGCTCTTCAACGGTAGTTAAGGCGCGCATGATTGGCGGCTGAATTAACGGCACCAACGCCATATAGGAATAGGCTGCCACCGCAATCGCACCTAGTAAATCTGGCGCCAACATGCTGGTCACATAAATCGCCGTGGGGCCATCAGCGCCACCGATAATGCCGATAGCGGCGGCCTCTTGAATGGTAAAATTCATCACCCCCAGTGCCGACAAGCCGACGGCACCTAACACCGTGGCGAAAATACCAAACTGTGCGGCCGCACCTAAAAACAAAGTGCGCGGATTGGCCAAGAGCGGGCCAAAATCGGTCATGGGCGCCAACGCCCATGAAAATCAATAAAGGCGCAACACCACTGGCAATCGACACGTTGTAAAAACATATACAACATGCCATCAAAGTAGTTGGCATCGTTGGCCACTTGGATTGCCGCCACGTGGGCCGCAGCGCCGGCGTGGTGATAGGCTTCAAGCAACTGAGTTGGCGATTCGTAAACCACCCCCATCACCTGCGCTAAACCAGCCATGACCTCTGGCTTGGCGAAGTAGATGGCATTTTCTACCGCCGACATAGCCAAGCCTGCACCTGGAATGTTGGCGAGGATGCCGCCAAAACCAATCGGCACCAGTAGCAGCGGCTCGAAGCCTTTGCGCACAGCCAAAAACAATAACAACACGCCCACCAGAATCATGATCAACTGACCTGACTGCATATGGTAGACACCCGAATCACGCCAGAGCGTTAGTATTCCATCCACGACTCAATGCTCCTAAGCGATACTTAACAAGTTATCGCCGACGGCAACTGAGTCGCCCTCTTTGACTTGAATGTCACCAATAACACCGGCCTTGGGCGCACTGATTCGGTTCCCATTTTCATGGCTTCCAAAATAATTATCACTGTGCCCTCTTGCACTTGCTGACCAGGCTTGACCAAGACGCGGAAAATATTACCGGCAAGGGCGCAGGCACAGGTTCGCCACCGCTCACCGGTGCACCCGTAGTAGGCGCAGCCGCGCCAGCACCCCAGCGCCGAAATGCCAGTAATATCGCCGCCATTGGCCACACTCACTGTGTACTGCTTACCTTCGACAGTTACCGTGTAAACTTCTTCACCTTTATCATTGCTAACAGCCGCAGTTTCTTTGCCCGTTGGCGCTGGTTCAAAAGCCGAGGCATCGCCGCGGTTTTCTAGGAACTTCAAGCCAATCTGGGTAAACAAGGCGTAGGTTAAAGACGTCGTCAACTTCGTTATCGCCCTTCGCGAGGTTAATGCCCTTCTCTTTGGCAATGTCGCGCAACTCGGCGACCAGCTTGTCCATTTCAGGTTTAATCAAGTCGGCCGGACGACAAGTAATGGCTTCGCCGCCATCGAGTACCCGCGCCTGCAATTCTTTATTAACCGGCGCCGGTGTAGCACCGTACTCACCTTTCAATACGCCTTGGGTCTCTTTCGAGATGGACTTGTAGCGCTCACCGGTCAAAACGTTTAACACCGCTTGGGTGCCAACAATTTGCGAGGTGGGTGTAACCAACGGCAGAAAACCTAAGTCTTCGCGCACTTTGGGAATTTCGGCCAACACTTGATCGAAACTTATCGATGGCGCCCTGATCGCGCAGCTGGCTTTCCATGTTAGTTAACATGCCACCGGGCACTTGCGCCACTAAAATTCGGCTGTCGACACCGCGCAGCGAACCTTCAAACTTGTTGCGTACTTTTTCCGCACTTCGCGAAAGTAATTGGAAATATCTTCGAGCAAATTAATGTCGAGACCAGTATCTCGGCCAGTGCCTTCTAAAATCGCCACTACGGATTCCGTTGGGCTGTGGCCATAGGTCATCGACATGGAGGAAATCGCGGTGTCGACGTTATCAATACCGGCCTCTACGCACTTCAGAATGGTCGCCGTCGAAAGACCCGTCGTGGCATGACAATGCAAATGCACCGGAATGTCACAGGCGGCTTTCAATTGTTTCACCAATTCGTAACCTTCATAGGGGCGAAGTAAACCGGCCATGTCTTTAATGGCGATAGAATCGGCGCCCATATCCTGAAGCTTGCGCCCCATATCCACCCACATCTCTAAGGTATGCACGGGGCTCACGGTATAAGAGATAGTGCCCTGCGCATGCTTACCCACTTTTTTAACCGCTTGCAGCGCGGTTTGCAGATTGCGCACATCGTTCATGGCGTCGAACACGCGGAACACATCCATACCGTTGTGAGCGGCGCGCTCGACAAATTTTTCAACCACGTCATCGGCATAGTGCCGGTAGCCAAGAATGTTTTGACCGCGGAACAACATTTGTTGCGGTGTGTTAGGCATAACCTTTTTCAATTCGCGCAAGCGATCCCAGGGATCTTCGCCTAAGTAACGGATACAGGAGTCAAAGGTGGCACCGCCCCACGTTTCTAACGACCAAAAGCCGACTTGGTCGAGCTTCGCGGCAATAGGCAGCATGTCGTCAATACGGAGACGGGTGGCGAAAAGCGATTGGTGCGCATCGCGCAGAACCACATCGGTAATGCCAAGCTTTTTGTTACTGGCTGTCATGGGAAAACCCTTTAAGTAGTGTGTACGTAGCGTCTAGCTTCAGCGGCTAGATCAGCCCGAATGCTCTGCCGGCACCAAGGGCCCGAGGCAGAAAGTGTTACAAGATCGACATTATTAACGCTTGCGATGCTGCTCGATAGCGGCCTTGATAACCGCCAAGGTGCGCGCATCAACCTGTCCAACAGGCACTGGCACTGGTGCCACGGGCTTTTCGGCCTCGGGGAAAAAGCGCGTCACTAGGCTCGACATAATGCCAGTAATAATGACCAGCAAAGTCAAAAACGTGAAAACAGTACCCATGCCGTAGAGCATGAGATCTGCGCCTTGCTGAATAATCTCTTGTTGCATGCTGTTATCTCTATAAATGGAAAGGTGCGACTCAACGCAGCTGAGCGGTGGCCATTTGACCAAATTTCTAAGCAATCTTCAAAGTTCGGTAACAAGGGAAACCAAATTCACCCGAAATGGCAAAAGACCCAGGAAACTTTGGCGCCGGGAGTAAGTTTAGTTAAGATGCCCGCCTTCTTTCCATTTCTATCTCTATCGCTACCGACGAATACTCATGCCGCTTATTGCTCTTGCACCGATGGAAGGCGTTGTCGACTACCAACTCAGGGATCTTCTCACTAGCTTAGGGGGCATTGATAGCTGTGTGACGGAATTTATTCGCGTTACCGATACCCGCCTACCACCCAGAGTCTTCACCCGGCTGTGCCCAGAGCTGATTAACCTAGCACCCAATCACATAGCGCGCACGCCCAACGGCACCCCAGTGGCGGTGCAATTACTCGGCGGCAACCCGGAATTACTGGCCTTTAGTGGCGCCCGCGCGGCAAGCATGGGCGCCGCCGCCATCGACATTAACTTTGGCTGCCCGGCGAAAACCGTCAATCGGCACGACGGCGGTGCCTGTTTACTGCAAACCCCCGAGCGCATTTACAACATCGTCAAGGCCATGCGCGAAGCCGTGCCTACAGCCACGCCCGTGAGCGCCAAGATTCGCCTCGGCTTTAACGACCGCAGCCGCTATTTAGACATAGCCCAGGCGGCCGCCGACGCCGGCGCCGACCGCCTGACGGTGCACGCACGCAGCAAAGTGGACGGCTATAAACCACCGGCCTACTGGGACTGTGTCGGCGAGATCAATGCCGCCTTGGCGATTCCCGTGGTGGTGAACGGCGACATCTGGTCTGTTGCCGATTACTTACGCGCCCGCGCCGAAAGCGGCTGTGAGGACGTCATGCTCGGCCGCGGCCTGCTATCTTGCCCAGACCTCGCCGCGCAAATCAAAGCCCACGTCAACCACGAAGACTACCAGCCCTTATCCTGGCCACAGGTGCTGCAGCTCCTTTTCAGTCACTACCAAGCCGGCAAGCAACTATTCCCGAAGAAATACCTCGGCGACCGGCTAAAACAATGGCTGGCCCACCTAAAGCGCCACTACCCGGCGCCCCAAGTGTTTTTCAATCACATCAAAACCCTGCGCGAAGAGCCCGCAACTGGACGCGGCGTTCTTTTACGCCCTACCTGAGTTACCAGCGCTGCAGCGGCAAGGCGCCGATTAACCTCGGCCAAAGGACGCCAGCTGGCGCGGCCACCTACCTTGCAATCGCAAGATTGAGCACCATCTTGTTACTGCAGAGTTATCTACACACACGTGTTCGGCCAAGGCTTAGACTAGCCCGGCGCGCCCTCTTTTCCCAAGGTATCGCTATGACGAGCTCAACCCCGGACACTCACCAGAGTGCCGATTCAAGTGCCGATTTAACCCACCTTGCCAATCAAAGCACCATTACCAACGGCGGCGCGGACACCGACCCACAAACACCCAAAACCAAGAAAGACCTGAGCATACTGCTAGACCTTTGGCCGTTTCTAAAACCCTACGGTTGGAACTTGGTGGGCGCGGCGGTGGCCTTGGTATTTACCGCTGGCACCACGCTGGTGTTAGGCCAAGGCGTCAAGCTCTTGATCGACGAAGGCTTTGTGGGTGCATCTACCACCCAACTGAACAAGCGGTGCTGTTTATCTTTGCCATCACCGCACTTATGGCCATCGGCACCTTCGCGCGTTTTTATTTGGTCTCTTGGCTGGGCGAACGGGTGACTGCCGATATTCGCACCCAGGTATTCGATCATCTGGTGCACTTACACCCCAGCTACTTCGAGACCAACAAAAGTGGCGAGATTATGTCCCGTCTCACCACCGACACCACCTTGCTGCAAACCATCATCGGCTCCTCCCTGTCCATGGCCCTGCGCTCCAGCCTTACCTTTACCGGCGCGCTCATCCTATTGCTCATCACCAACCTAAAACTCACCGCCATGGTGATGCTGTGCGTGCCACTGGTGATCGTGCCGCTGCTCTACTTCGGCCGCAAAGTGCGCACCCTGTCGCGGCAGAGCCAAGACTCTATCGCCGATGTGGGCACCTACGCCGGCGAGATCATTCGCCAAATTAAAACCGTGCAGAGCTACACGCGCGAAGAAACCGAGCAAAAAGCCTTTGCCCGAGAAGTGGAAACCGCTTTTAACATCGCTAAATCACGGGTAAAACAGCGCTCGGTGTTAATTGCCGCCGTCATCGTGATGGTTTCGGCGCCCTCTCCACCATGCTCTGGGTTGGCGGCACTGATGTGTTGGAAGGCCGCATGACCGGCGGCGAACTGGGTGCTTTCGTGTTTTACGCCATTATGGTGGCCTCAGCCGTGGCCACCATTTCAGAGGTCTATGGCGACTTACAGCGAGCTGCCGGGGCTACAGAGCGGTTACTGGAGCTATTATCGGCGCCGTCTTTGATCACCGCACCAGCCGAGCCTATCTCGGATTGCCGAGCAACCGCCGGCCATTAGCTTTGACCAAGTGAGCTTCAGCTACCGTCGCGCCCGGATGTATTCGCCCTGAAAGATTTCTCGCTCGATATTAAGGCGGGCGAAATTGTTGCCCTCGTAGGGCCATCGGCGCTGGTAAATCCACGGTATTTGAAATGCTGCTGCGCTTTTACGATCCACAAAGTGGTTCCACATTCGATTGGCCGACACCGACATACCCAGCTCACACCCAATGCACTGCGCAAACACATGGCGTTGGTGCCCAGCAACCGGCCCTGTTTACCGCCGACGTGCGCTACAACATCGCCTACGGCAACCCCGATGCCTGCGAGGCAGAGAAATTCTCGCTGCCAGCGAAGCCGCCTACGCCCACGAGTTCATCACCAAGCTGCCCGATGGCTATGGCAGCAACTTAGGCGAACAAAGGGGTTCGGCTATCGGGCGGCCAGCGCCAGCGCGTGGCCATTTGCGCGCGCCATTCTGAAAAACCCCGGCATTCTCTTGCTCGACGAAGCCACCAGCGCACTCGATACCGAGAGCGAGCGCAAAGTCCAAGATGCACTCGATAAGCTGATGCAAAACCGCACCACCCTCATCATCGCCCACCGCCTCGCCCACGGTATATTACACGCCGACCGCATTGTGGTGATGGACCAAGGCCAAGTGGTGGCACCGGCACCCACAAAGCGCTTTTGCAGCAATCGCCGCTCTATCGGCGTCTAGCCGAACTACAATTCAACGAACATCGCGACTAGTGGCTTAAAAGCTCGCAATTAAGGCGCGCTGCGCAGGGGCAAAGTGCCAGTCAAAGGTTTTCTAACCTAGCGCTTGCTCAGCGAGTAGGCAGGCGATAGGACGAATATTTTGGGCGCAGGTGAATAGCTTCTCCTCGCCGACGGCGCCGTCCCTGTCGCCGACGCCCTAGGTGTCCGGTCACCGGTAGCCAACTTAACCTTTGGGTTTGTCATTAACCTGTGGGGCAAGCGCCCTGCAATCGGGTATACTCCCGCCCTTTTTGCCACTCTGCTTGAGGATATGCCGTGTTTAAAACACTGGGTCTGGATGAACGCTTAATTAAGGCATTGGATGCCCAGACCATTACCGAGCCGACAGACGTGCAAAAAGCCGTCTACGACACCGCCCTTAGCGGTATAAAGATTTACTGGTGATGTCTGAAAACCGGTAGCGGTAAAACGCTGGCCTTTTTACTGCCGCTGGTGCAAAGAATTTTAACCGAAACCAACCAGCAACTCAGGCACTCTGGCGTTAATCTTGGCACCAACGCGCGAACTGGCTAAGCAACTGCTGGCCGAAACCAAGCTGATTCTCAAGTTCACCAAATTGCGCGTGGGCATTATCAGCGGCGGTGACGATTACAAATTCCAAGCCGCACAATTGCGCAAAGACCCAGAAATTATCATCGCCACCCCCGGCCGCTTGCTCGAGCACTTCAACCGCAATTTACCGGCCATGGACAAACTGCGCGTGCTGATTTTGGATGAAGCAGACCGCATGCTCGACATGGGCTTCCACGACGACATGGTGGCCATTACCAATAAGCTCACTAAGGCACGCAACACCTGGTTGTTCTCCGCCACCCTGTCGCACGCCGGCGTAGGCACGCTGGCGGGCGAGCTGACCAATAAGCCGGAAAAAATTAGCCTGTCTACCGGCCGCCAAACCCAAGCCAATATCCACCAGCAAGTGGTATTGAGCGACGGCCAAAATCACAAACAAAAAACCATCACTCAATTGCTGCGCACAGTGCCCTACGAGCAGGCGCTGGTGTTCACCAACACCCGGGTTCAAGTGGATCACCTGTGTCAATTTTTGCGCGCCCAAGAAATTAAAACCGGCGCCATCCACGGCGACATGGCGCAGGAAGATCGCAACAAGGTGATGGAGCTCATGCGCAAGGGCCACGTAAAAGTCTTGGTGGCCACCGATGTTGCCGCGCGCGGTTTAGACATTGGCGGCATCGAACTGGTGATTAATTTCGACATGGCGCGCAACGGCGACGACTACACCCACCGCATCGGCCGCACCGGTCGCGCCGGTGCCGAGGGCCATGCCATTAGCTTTATTACGCCGCAAGAGTGGAACCTCAAAGCCGGGGTTGAACGCTACTTAGGCACCAACTTCGAGATCATCACCATTCCCGGTTTCGAGTCGCGCTATAAGGGCCCAGAAAAAGTGAAGTCCTCGGGCAAGGCGGCGGGCCCGAAGAAGGTTGATCGCAAGGCCTCGCAAGAGCGCGCCGCGAAGAAAAAAGACAAAGACAATAAAGTGAAAGTACGCGATCGCGATCAGAAAAATATCGGCAAACGCCGCGCACCAGCCAAAGGCCCAGATCTAGGCGACGGTTTCGCACCACCAACTATCGCCAAGAAACGACCGCCGCTAAAAGACTCGGAAGACGCTTAACCCAGACATAACAACAAAGGAGCCACTCAGGCTCCTTTGTTGTTTTATCGAACCAGCCCCTACACGTTGGAGGTGCTAGCTTGTGGGGGACCGAAGTGTCGGACCAGACCACCCGCCTTGTAGCTAAATATTACTCTTTCTCACCACGCCTCTCTTCGGCTTTCTTGCGCTTGGCATCGCGTTTAGCGTCGCGCTCAGCTTTCATGGCATCCATTTTAGCCAACTGCTCGGGCGTTAGAATGGCCCTGAAGGCGCGCATATTTAAGCTAGCTTGTACCATATGCTGGCTCATACCGGCCACCATTTGATCGGCTTGGGCTTTAAGTTCGGCCTCACTGGCATTTGACTCCACCAGATTACGGAAGGCTTCGCGCTGCGCCTTTACCTTGCCTTTATCGGCTTCCCGCGCCGACTTTATCTGCTCGGCCAAGGCCTGAACTTGCACTTTTTGTTCGTCAGATAGATCTAGCTTTTTAGCTAATTTCTTAAACTGCTGGGGCTGCGCACCTAGGTGATGAGGGTGAGCGTTGCAATGATTATCTTTCGCGAACACGACCAAAGGAGAGATCATGCCAAGTGTCAGAATTATTGCGCACGCGGGCTTTACTAAGGACTTAAACGATTTCATAGACTCTTCCTTCTCAACTAAATAATGGCATCATTGGCCTTGGTTTTTCGCTGCTACCCGTTAAGCTATTTCAGTGCAGAGTAATTTCCGCTCAGGCCTGTTTCAGTATTGGCATGATTCGCTGCTGAACTAGCGTTTGGGTACAGGTCCATAATAGGCGCGCGACCTGTAAAAGGGTGCTAATGCTCGTTAAATTCTGTTAAGAAGCGTAATGCCCCTGCACATAGGCGCTAAGAAGCCGCAAAATACCCTCAACGCCAACAAGAGAAACCACCATGCACTCACTGCTACTTGTCGACGACGACCAAGAACTTTGCGATCTGTTAGCCAGCTACCTGCGCGCCGAAGGCTATCAAGTTTGCGTGCGCCACACCGGCCTTGAAGCCGCCGAGGAGCTCGCCAAAAACAGCTATTCGCTGATGGTGCTTGATGTGATGATGCCGGAAATGACCGGTATGGAACTGTTAAAAAAATTGGGCGGCTTCAACAGCACGCCCATATTAATGCTGACTGCAAAGGGCGACCCGGTAGATCGCATTCTCGGCCTCGAACTGGGTGCCGATGACTATCTCGCCAAACCCTGTAACCCACGCGAACTTTTGGCTCGTATTCGCGCCATTCTGCGCCGAAGCGAAGCGGCCAAAAAGCAGGTGACTGAAACCAGCAACAATACCAAATCATCGCGGCAAGTCGGTGAGATAACACTTCTGCCCGGCAATAGAAGTGCGCTATATGGCGAGACTAAACTCGAATTAACCGGCGCCGAATACACAGTGCTAGAACTGCTGGTCGACAGTGCCGGTGAAGTACTGTCTAAAGACACCCTCACTGAACAGGCGCTGGGGCGCAAACTCACCGCCTATGATCGCTCTATCGATGTACACGTAAGTAACATCCGTAAAAAAATTCAACAGCTCGGTGGCCACAAGGATCTGATCATTAATATTCGCGGTGCGGGCTACATGCTAACGGTAGAGTCAAGCCAATGATCAAATTATTTTGGCGTGCATTTTTAGGTTTCTGGCTTGCTACCACACTGATCGTTGTGGGCACCGCTCTGGTCATACATGAGATGGAACCGAATGGTTTTCCGCGCCCGCCCAAATCACGGATATTCAATCAAGACCCACAAGCTATGCGGCTATTGCAAATCGCAACCCGCGACGCCGTTAACAGCACCCAGCCCGAATTTACCCAACAGTTAAAGTCCATGCCTTTCTGGATGCAAAGATCCATCTTTGCGGTAAATGCACAGGGCCAAGAACTACTCGGCCGGACACCGCCAAAAGCAGTCAGCACCCTGGTAGAAAAACTAGATCAACGCCGGCCTTTTAAGCGCCTAGAACGCGATCATCGGCACTACTTCGGGCGCCTCATACAACTGCAAGACGGCAGCACCATTCGGCTAGTGGTGCTCTCGTCCGACGAAAAGAAAAACATTTTTTTACAATTATTTCTGATGAATTTCTGGCCGATTTTATTAATCGCCATCCTCATTAGTGGCACTTTGTGCTTTTTCTTGGCGCGCAACCTGTCTCGCCCAATCGAAGCACTCAAAACTGCCACACAAAAAATTGCCGCCGGCGAGCTCAATTATCGGGTCGGCCCCATCATGGGCAACAGGAAAGATGAACTCGGTAGCCTCGCGGCCGACTTTGACCAAATGTCTGAACGCTTAGAGAGTGCGATGAATGCGCAACAACGGTTAATTAAAGATGTATCGCACGAACTGCGCTCACCGCTCATGCGACTTCAGTTTGCCCTCGGCCTAGCCCAGCAAAAAACCGGCGGCGAAGCCTCGGAAGATATCACCAAAGCCCGGCTTGCCGCCGATTACTTGAACAATATTATCTCCGATATTCTATCCATCCCCATCAATACCCAAGAGCCCTGGCCGCTCGAAGACTCCATCGATTTAGAAGCGCTATTAAAAAATATTTTGGAAGAGCTACAACCAGCCTTTGGCAAAAAGCAAGTTCAGCTGCAGTTCAATAGTCAACCCCAAGAGCCCATGCTGGTAGCGACCCGCGGCAACATTTTACTCGGCGTTTTAGATAACATTTTAAGCAACGCCCTACGCCATGCACCGGAGCAATCTGGTATTCAAGTGGATCTTAGGCAAACCGATCACGATTGGGTTATCGATGTGCGCGATCAAGGCCTAGGCGTTAGCAGCGCGCAACTTGAAGAAATTTTTGCGCCTTTTTATCGCACCGACGAAGCCCGCGATCGCATGCGTGGCGGCGTAGGTTTAGGGCTTAGTATCGCCAAGCGCACCATCGCCCTGCACAAGGGCAGCATTCGCGCGCTACACAACCAGCCCACTGGCCTACATATTGAAATCAAGTTGCCTATTCTGCGCTAAGCCCTACAAGGCAGTCGAACCCTAGGCTGGAAACGGCAGACAAAAAGTAATGGCCAACTCTGAGTGTTGGTCCACGTGTCGCGTCCACATGGGCAGGGTTTTATTATTTGCGGATTTATAGGCATCCACAATCTGCTGCTTGGTCCAAATTAGCGTGGGGTTATCGCTCATCACTTTATGCGCTGGCCGCACCTGGCCCTGCGGAAAAACCCAAAGCCAAGCTAAGCGACGCCCGTCCACACTTCTGCGGCCTTTATCGACACAAAAGTGCGCCCGCCCGCCCAGCTTACCGGCTGGGCAGTAGGTGCCAAGTTTTGCGTTGTCGTCCATCTCCCGAATGAAATCCTCCAAGCTGATGAGATCCATATTGGCCTCGAAGCCGAGGCTCTGGTCAACCTCCTGCACCGGCACCATGGTCTTGCCTAGGGTGCAATCCCGTTGATGCGTCGCTCTAACGTCATTGTTTGGCGCTATGCGTGTGTAGGGATAATGAACATTGCATAAGCCACTGTGCTTGGCCGCTCCGCTTGTGTTACTACAAGTCATCCTTACTGCTCCTTTTGATGCTAAGCGTCATGCTAAATTGCAAAGCCAGCAATTTTATTAACCCACGTAAAATATACAGCCGAGGGATATACAACCATAAGATATACAGCGATGTAGCGCCAGTGAACCCATGTGGCGACTTATTAACCACGTGTGAATAATAAAATATTAATAAAAAAATGGCCGGTAATAACCGGCCACTGGGTACAGATAATTAATTCAAATTATCGAATAAAGCTAACTCGTAAAAACTTTACATTAACGGTTTCTAGTTCGTTAAGGCTAACAGCCTTACATTAAATTTTTGACAGTAAATCAGGGTTGATCACCAAGTTTCGCACCCCGTGGGCATGATCTTCTTTAAAGCTATTGCCCTTGCACCACTGCCCTACCGTCGCAATATTTACCTTCGCCACTTTTGGCCGAACGCTCCAAGTCACTTGGAAGGGCGATGCCTTTTCATTGTAATCAGGCCCAGTAGTAGAGCCAGCATATTGCACGGGTTTGCCAGTATTGCGTGGGATCATGGTTGCTTGGTGTAAGCCACTCTTCATTTCGTGCTGGGTAAGCTTGCCGAAATCTAATGCTTTTGCATCATTCACCAACACATAAACTTGCGTCTCTACCCGTAGCTGTGGATTGGTAATAGCATCATTAAAACAGGCACCCAAGGTTGGCCCGGGACTCACTTGCGCGGTGGAATAAACGTAATGTACTTCAATGGTATCACCCGAGAACAAGGTGCTGTGCTCGCTCGGGCAAACCTCCACCGCAACCGGTGTTAATTCTGCCGCGGTTAATTTGCCGCTATATTTATAACCCGATTGATACCCCTTACCATCGCCATTACCTGCATACTCAGTGAATTGCCCACCTTTGTGCTCGGCGTTTTTATGAAAATGAATGTTACATAAGTTCATTGAAGTAGAGGCCGGTGCCGCACCAAAGAGGCGCGCGTTTTTGCCTGCCTTGGCGTCGATGTCCCGCGGCGATTGCGGGCCGAAACCTTTGCCCTCGGTATTGTTTGCCAGTGCTGCACGCTGCGCCGCTATCACATCATCGGCTACAACCTTGCCGTGCTGTGCCTGCTCGGCAGACGCAAACCCAGAAGCCAAGACTGCCCCAACGAAACCCGCAATGAATACTTTTTTCATACTCACACTTCCCTATTTAATTGAATATCAACGAGCACTCAGCCTAGCTGCCAACACTAGCGCTATCAAGGCCATTTCACCCCGCTAGCACCTCTGGAAAAGGCTCGACTAGCGGCCTACCGATCCTAACCGCGCCAGATGAAGACAATATGAAACAGCAGCTATCCAACCTACCCCTTCACTCCTAGTAGCTAGGACTTAACACACGCCGACCATTGGCTTAACGTCTCAGTATTTTTGATGCGACACAAAAACTCGATATTCGGAGATTAGAATAAAAATGTTCCACCATTAACTATGCTTAGCCACTGACAGCCTGTGTACCTCAGCACACTCATCACCCGCGTCAAGTGCTTAGGCTCGAACGCACACCAGCAACCACAAGGGAGTTCACGATGAGCAACACCGACAAACAAGCCCAAAACCAGTGCCCCGTCATGCACGGCGCCCTCACCAGCGCAGGTGGTATTGGTACCGCCAATGTGGATTGGTGGCCGAATCAACTGAATTTAAAAATACTGCACCAGCACTCGTCCCTTTCCAACCCGCTGGGCGAAAGCTTTAGCTACAAAGACGCCTTCAAAAAGCTCAATTTGAAGGCCATAAAAAAAGACCTCACCGCGCTCATGACCGATTCCCAAGACTGGTGGCCAGCCGACTACGGCCACTACGGCCCTTTCTTTATTCGCATGGCCTGGCACAGTGCCGGTACCTATCGCACCGGCGATGGCCGCGGCGGCGCGGGTTCCGGCTCGCAGCGTTTCGCGCCGCTCAACAGTTGGCCCGATAACGTCAACCTAGACAAGGCGCGCCGCTTGCTGTGGCCCATCAAGCAAAAGTACGGCAACAAAATCTCCTGGGCAGATTTAATGATCCTCACCGGCAATGTGGCGCTAGAGTCCATGGGCCTAAAAACCTTTGGATTCGCCGGCGGCCGCGCCGACATTTGGGAAGCCGAGGAAGACGTATATTGGGGCTCAGAGAAGAAATGGCTAGACGATAAGCGCTATGCAGGCGAGCGCGAACTGGAGGACCCGCTGGCCGCCGTGCAAATGGGGCTTATTTACGTCAACCCGGAGGGCCCAAACGGTAAGCCCGACCCAGCGGCCGCGGCGCGCGACATTCGCGAGACCTTCTCGCGCATGGCCATGAACGACTATGAAACCGTGGCCCTCTGCGCCGGCGGCCACACCTTTGGCAAGACCCACGGTGCCGGCCCGGAATCACACAAGGGCCCAGAGCCGGAGGCTGCCCCCATCGAAGAGCAGGGCTTAGGCTGGCGCAATAGCATGGGTAGCGGCAAGGGTGAGCACACCATCTCCAGCGGTTTAGAAGGCGCCTGGACACCAACCCCCATCAGCTGGGACAACAGCTTTTTCGACACCCTATTTGGCTACGAGTGGGAATTAACCAAAAGCCCAGCCGGCGCCCATCAGTGGACCCCGAAAGACCCGGCAGCGAAACATACCGTGCCCGACGCCCATCACCCCAATAGACGCCATGCCCCGATGATGGCCACCACAGATTTAGCGCTGATTGCCGATCCGGAATACCGCAAAATTGCTAAACATTTTCACCAAAACCCGGGCGAGTTTGCCGACGCCTTCGCGCGCGCCTGGTACAAGCTCACCCACCGAGACATGGGCCCAATTAGTCGCTACCTCGGTAACGACTTCCCTGCTGAAGAACTCCTGTGGCAAGACCCATTGCCGAACCGAGATTACAAACTCATCAGCGGCAAAGACGCGAGCGCATTAAAAGACAAGATTCTCGCCGCCAAACTCAGCATCGCCGAGCTGGTCACCACCGCCTGGGCGTCCGCATCTACCTTTCGCGGTTCCGACAAGCGCGGTGGTGCCAATGGCGCGCGTCTACGCTTGGCCCCGCAAAAAGGCTGGCCGGTAAACGAGCCGGAACAATTGGCGAAAGTACTGAAATGCCTCGAGAAAATTCAACGCGACTTCAACAAGGTGCAAACCAGCAATAAACAAGTTTCGCTCGCCGATGTGATTGTCTTGGGCGGCTGTGCAGCCATCGAAGCGGCAGCGGCGAAGGCTGGCCACAAGATAAAGGTACCCTTCAGCCCGGGCCGCGTAGACGCCAATCAGACCCAAACGGATGTCGACGCCTTTGCCGTGCTAGAGCCAGTGGCCGACGGTTTTCGCAATTACCTCAAGAGCAACTACAGTGTGAGCGCCGAAGAGCTATTACTCGATCGCGCCCAACTGCTCACCCTCACGGCGCCGGAAATGACGGTACTCGTTGGCGGTATGCGTGCCCTCGGCGCCAATGTTGGCACAACCAAACACGGCGTATTCACCGATAAACCAGGCAGTCTAAGCAATGATTTTTTCGTTAACTTATTGGACATGAGCACCCAATGGTTTGCTAGCAACGAGGATAAAACCTTATTCGAAGGCCGCGACCGAAAAACCGGGAAAGTCAAGTGGACAGCCACGCGAGTGGATTTAGTTTTCGGCTCTAATTCGCAATTGCGCGCACTGGCCGAAGTCTACGCCGCCGAAGACGCTGCCAAGGTATTTGTGAAAGACTTCGTTCATGCTTGGGTAAAAGTCATGAATGCCGATAGATTTGATCTAGCCGATTAAACGAGGTTGGAACGAAGGTTAAAAAAGCCGCCCACTCGGGCGGCGTTTTTAATTTACTTGGCATAAGTCCTGATCAAGCTCTAGTTAATACTACTTTGGTAGATTAATATCCTGCCATAATCTGAACATCGAACCAAATGCAATCGAGTAGCCCCATGCCTACCCCTGCCAACATTAATCAACGAGAAAATTTAGCCGCTCCTCTGCCTTAACCCTATCTTTTTAACGCCGCACCCAACTGGCCAAAATAGGCTGAAAAGGCGGCATTAATTCGCAACCGGTGCTGCCCTTCTGGGTACAAACCCAACTTCGCCTCTTCAGACTGCACTGTACCTTTAACTAAAAACATATTTTTAATGGCCGCGTCTTGAATGAAGGCTTCGAAGGCGCGGGCGCACAGTTCTTCTGGCAGACCAAAATATTTGGCAGCTATTGTTCTATCGTATTTCTTTGAGCGCTTAACATAATCATTAGGCTTAGTGCCCGTCTCGTCCAATAAAATCGTGCGATAGCAAGCTACTAACTGCTTATTCAATGGATGTTCTACAATCTTTGGCCTCTTAAGCCAGGCGCAAGAGGCAAAATCATCACTGACTTTTTCGACGAATAGCTTAGCGCCAATATAATGATCAAAGGCGTGGAACCACTCGTGTGCCATGCTGCCTGGGCCGGCATTTTTCGCCAAGGCGAAGGTGCGCGCACCCAATTCATAATGGGCATTAACGCCCTTTTCGCCGCCGCTGCCGTATTGCAGGGCAAGGGTGCCGCGCAATGAAATAAGCGACTCGTTACCGCCCAAAATGGTCATCAGGTCACAAAGCGCATTATAGAATAACGGCGCCGCGCGCAGCTTTTCAGCTTCAGTTACCCAGGCACCAATTTTAATACCGCGAAAATCGAACTGCCGTCGAATGTCAAGGAAACTGATCGGTGCGCCCTGCTCAGTTGACCAGTGGCTAGTGCCGGGGCGATAGAATTTTCGAGTTGACATACCAGATGATCCGAGTTGACCCAAACAACAACGTGAATAACAACATCAATTACAACGCTTATAACAACACTTATAACAACGTTAACCCCGACGTTATTAACAACACCAAACAAGGTCCGGTCATTATCCCTTGAAAACAATGGAATAACTAGCACGACTCGGTATTGCTAAAACCCAGAGACTAGCATCTTCGCTTTCGGGATTTTTCTGGTGCTGCACAAACCGTGCATCCAGCCATTGCATCACATCGACACCCCGCCGCCTGAAACATTACACGTTAACGACCTTCATTGTGCCACTAAAAAACCTGATCAAAAGGGCCACGATGCAAGGTTAATAAAAGTTGCAGTTCAATAAATTTTTTTGAAAGACATAGTTGATCTAAAAGGCAGCTAGACGATCACCACAGCCTACACCTGACGGATAAAATAAAACCTAAAAAATATCGCAACTTTTTACCGTATAGCCGCGTAGAGCTAATAACGGCCTATAGGCAACGCCATTAAGCCATACAAAAACACAACAACGAAAGGGAAGATTATGAATACTCGGCATTCTTTATTATCCGCCGCATTACTCTGCGCTACCACAAACCTGGCTAACGCAGATATTATTACCGGCAATGATCTCAGCAGTATTAATGGTGCTAACAACACTATTAATCAACTCTACTCCGGAAATCGTGGCACTAATGGCGGCGGCGACCAGAGCTTACAATTTGGTGATCAACTGTACGGCACACCCAGCAACGATGTGATTATTGGTGGCTTAGGCATTGATGTGTTATTCGGATCTGATGGCGATGACGTACTCATCGGCGGCACTGAAGATTTCAATCCATTTAATCGCGATCGTGCTTTTGGCAATCTAGGCGATGACGTTTTTATCTGGACCCCTGGTGATGGCAATGATTTTTTCGATGGTGGAGAAGGTATAGACGTTTTAATCATCGGGCTGGTGGGTGAAAGTCGTAACAATGAGGGCAATACCGAAGGCGCGCCCTTCTTTAACGTAAGCCCGCCGAACCAACCTGGCAGCCAAGACTTCGATGGAATATTTATTGAACCCAGTACCGATTTACCGGTTGTGAATGTTTTAGGCCCAGGCTTTTGTGACATTGTAGACCGCGGCACCGAGGGTATGGATGCACTGAATATCGATCACCTGGTTCGCTTTATTTTACGTAACCCAGCCAACGCTTTTGACGAGGCATTAGCCGCCGACCCCAATATCGATCCCGACAGTTTGGATACCGGTTTACGTGTGGCGATTCACCTAGCCAATACCGAATTTTTAGTATGTGCATCACGAAGTGGTGAACTAGAGGTATTTGATCTGCGCCAATCACCTGCTGAACGAGTGTCTGAGGGTGACCTGCCTCCAAATGCTTACAACATCATAAACTGATGGCGCACCTAACTTTTTAATTGGATTATTTACTTAGGATTTCTCATGAAGACAATCAATACCCAAACACAATTACTGGCCTGTATAGCAATTTCTGCAAGCCTGCTGTTTACCGGCTGTGATGATGACTACAATTCATCGCCCACCTCCGAGCCTGAAACGACAACATTTACCTTAGTTGAAGGCAACGATGGCAATAGAAAAACCTCTGCTTTACTGTCGTTAAACCCCGGAGGCCCCGGCGGCTCACCCAACCAAAGCTTACGTGCCGGTGATGTTTTGTACGCGCCGAACACTGGCCCTAGTATTTTAATCGGCGGGCTGGGTGTGGACCTACTCATTGGTCACAATGATAACGACATTCTCATAGGCGGCACTGAAGACTTTACCTCCACTGTAGACGGAGATAATAACGGATCAGACAATCGCGATCGCGCTTTTGGCAATGGCGGTGACGATGTATTTATTTGGTCACCGGGTGATGGTAGTGACTTCTTCGATGGCGGCGAAGGTGTTGATGTGTTGATTTTTGGTGTGCTGGGCGAAAAACAGGATAATGATGGATCTACCGAAGGCTCACCCTTTTTTAACGTCAGCCCACCTAACACCGAAGGCAGCCAAAATTTTGATGGTATTTTTCTCGATCAAAACAATCAGCCAGTGGTCAATGTCTCAACGTCGCCAGGCTTCTGTTCAGTACTTGCCGCCGGTGATCATGTCGCCGAATTTGATCTACTCAACATTGACCACATTATTCGTTTTTCGTTACGCGGCATAGCCGATGCGTTTGATGATGGTTTACGCGAAGATGACGATGGCTTACGCGTTGCCATAAGCGCAAAAAGTGTGGAATTTTTGGTTTGCACCGATCGTGAAACTGGGGTTCAGGTAGTAAACCTAACAACTTTCCCCCCAGTGCCAGCCGATTTGTCTGACATTCCAGAACATATTGCGGCAATGATCCAGTAGTACCCTTAGCCTATCGCTGGGTTCAAATGCTTCTATATGCCTCGTTATCCAAGTCAATTTTAAAAGCAACGACATGTGCTCTTAATATTAGCGGGCTTAGCCTGCATGCAGAAGCGAATGGATAATGCGATCGTATCATCGAAACTTATTCGGTCGTAACAATTGTAACTGTAGGCCACTCCCTCGGTAGTGGCCCTGCTACTTATAAAATGCTAACTCACTAAAAATCGTTAGCGCAAGGTAGAGTAACGTCACCTATCTACAGGCGGGTTAACACAATCCAAGTGACGCAAACGATTGAGGTGCACACAGCTAACGATAGGGCTCTCTGGGCGAAAGCCCCTTGTATTCGATTAGCCGCGATGGGGTTATTTTTCAAATGACCAAAACCAAACTCAGAGCCAAATATCACAAATAAGCTAGCCGCAATCCAATAACCGTCAGGATACTTTGGGTAAAATACCAGAGCCAATACAAAAAATAGCAAGCTCGCTAAAACAATAACGTAACCATGTTTCAACATCGATTATCCTTGAACCAATACGAACAACAGCTAACTTGACTTACCTTTTCGCGCATCCCTCACGAGATAAGAGTTACCGGCGCTGCGCTTGAGCTCAAACAAGTCTATCGCCTTGAATAAGCTGCTTAGGTTTTTGTAGCCGTAATTTCGGGTATCGAACGAGGTTTTATTGGATATGTGCGAGCCAACAGGGCCAAGGGCAGACCAACCGCTCTCCTCTTCAGTAGCCGCAATGGCCTGACGCAATAAATTGATGAGTTTGGTGTCGGATTTAATATTGCTGGGCTTAGCAGACACCACATCGCTCTGTTTAGGCTCTTGATCCAAAAACAGAAACTTGGAGCAGGCATTGACGAAAGGCGCTGGCGTTTTGCGCTCGCCAAAGCCCAACACCACCTTACCCTCGGCAAGCGCCCGGGTGACCATAGGGGTGAAATCACTGTCTGAGGAGACAAAACACATTACATCGATATTCTTGGTGTACATCACATCCATGGCGTCGATCACAAGGGCAATATCAGAGGCATTTTTGCCCTTAGTGAGATCGTATTGCTGAATCGGTTGAATAGCATACTCGTGCAATAGGTCTTCCCATTGTTTCAGCGTGGGTGACTTCCAGTTGCCATAAGCCCGCCTAATGGTAACCACACCATACTTAGCAACTTCACTCAGCACATCTTCAAACTTACCCGCGGGTGCATTATCGGCATCAATGAATAAGGCGATTTTTTGTTTTGATTCATCCATCTCTACTAAAACCCTATTGAATGTGGGGCTTGACAGCGTTATTGGGCGCTCATACTAATCCAGTGTTATCTACTATTCCGTTTGAATCAACAACCTATTGCCTCAGCCGGCTCTTATCGCGCCCTGGAGGGCTGCCAAACATGCGCGCATATTCACGGCTAAACTGCGACGGGCTTTCATAGCCCACTTGGTAAGCAGCACTCTCCGCCCCCGCATTATTGGCCACCATAAATTGCCTTGCCTCCATAAGCCGGATCATTTTCTGAAACTGCAGCGGGCTCATGTTGGTCACCGCTTTAAAATGAGCGTGAAACGATGACACGCTCATACCGGCGAGTTTGGCAAGATCTTCTACAGCGACCGGTAGGCAAAAATCGCGCCTCAATTTTTCAATAGCAATGGATACCCGCTGCGTCGAGCTGCCATTTAACGCAGCTTGTACAATGGCATTACCATAATCACTGCGTAATAGGCGGTAATAGATCTCTAACAACCGATGTTCAGCAAGAATAGGTACATCGTCTGGCGTCTGTAAAAGTGTTACCAAGCGATGCACACTCTCCAGCATGGCGTTATCCACCTTGCCAATAAAAAGCCCGCACTCGGAAGCCCTATTAGCCGTTGCTGGGCGCACCATACGCACAAGCAACTCCGACATTTGCTGGATATCAATATCTATTTGAATGACAAAATACGGTTTTGCTAAAGATGCCCGAGTGACAGTTCCAACAATAGGCAAGTGAACGGAAGCCACAAGAAATTCCATGGCGCCATAGCGATAGATCTCTTTTCCAAGCACCACATCTTTCTCGCCCTGCACAATAATACAGAGGCACGGCTCGTACACGAGCGGCAGTGTTATATTTTTATGCGTGGCTTTAAAGAAAGATACATTAGGTATCACGGAGGCATTCAAGCCTTCCTGATCGGTAAAGAGGTCAACCAAACCAAGCAATTCTCTTTCTAGTCTGCTAGCCATAGTACTCACTCATGGATTAAGGCTTGTCTAATTCTAATATGGCAATCAATCGGCTCCCAGCCAAAATGGCCGTAGTTGGAGAAATAGGCAATCATATCGTAGGTTTATGTATGCAGTGAAAAATGCTATCCCGCTATTCTGGCGCTTTATCTAGCAATCATCTATTTAAGGAAAAGCCACATGACACATGCATCGAATAAAGTCATCCTCATCACCGGCGCTAGTAGCGGCATAGGAGAAGCTGCTGCATACGCACTGGCAGAGGCTGGGCACAGCGTTATGTTAACTGCACGCAGGAAAGACCGTCTCGAAGCACTGGCAAAAAAATTAGCGAGAATGGCGGCAACGCCAGAGCCTACGCTCTGGATGTTACCCGTCGCGATAACTTCAAAGCCGTAGTCGATGCGGTGGTAAAGGATATTGGTCATATTGATGTACTGATCAATAACGCAGGCTTAATGCCTTTAGCGCCATTAGCGGCCTTAAAAACTAACGAGTGGGAGCGTATGATTGATGTCAACATCAAAGGTGTTCTCAATGGCATAGAAGCCGTACTACCAAGCATGGAAGCGCGAGGCCAAGGTCACATTATTAACACAGCGTCCATCGCAGCTCATCATGTATTCCCAACCGCTGCGGTTTATTGCGCAACGAAATATGCTGTACTGGCGATTTCCACCGGCCTGAGGCTGGAATCCAAAAATATTCGGGTAACAGTAATTTCACCAGGCGTTGTGGAAAGTGAACTCGCCGACACAACCACCGACAAGGCGGCCAAACAGTGGCTCACCGATTTCCGTCGTTTAGCACTTAAACCTAGTGCCATTGCCAACGCCATGGTTTATGCAATAGCACAACCGGAAGATGTCAACGTGAATGAGATTATTGTTCAACCTACAGAGGCGGCCTATTGAAGCTTAGCGGCTAGGCTAAGAAATGGATACAGCTAGGAAGTGTGACAGGATGTCTACATATTGTTTAAAATAGCAAACACTAAGACACACCGTGTTTGCTATTTTATTTTTCTACGAACCAGAGCACACGCTTTCCGCGCCAAATTCCTCCTTACAATTTTCCGCGCATTAAACGGTAAGCTCATCGCACTAAGACCTGAAAACACGAAAAAACCAAAACATAATATGCACGCTTATCACTAACGACCAAAATAGTGCACTGCACTGCACTGCACTGCACTGCCCTGAGTTAATGAAACCTCCTTAGTTTCACCCTCAAAAGTGACTATACACCTAGCATCGTCAACGAAAGGCACTAAGACATGCTCCAATCTTTCGACGACCTCACCCGGCCCGTCATTATACCAACCAATTTTCTTTGACTTGCACATTAACTTAACGTGACAGTCACCCTAGCAGTCGAATACTTAGTTAAACCGCACAAAATCCCTCTGCACGTCGCTGAACTGCCACTGGTAGGTTTGCCTACGATTTTAATTTGGTGTTTCGGTGCATAAAAGCTCAATCAAGAAACCAGCTTTGAATTAGCTTGGATTTATTCATCAAGCCGCGTTCATTTCAAAAATTGAATTTTAACGTGGATGTCCTGTTTATTATACGAGCCGTGGCTTAGCGAAGACCACGGGCATTTTGCGTCATAGAAAACGAACCAGCCGTAGCGGAGCGAAGACCACGCGGATTTTGCGTAATAGAAAGGTACTTCGAGTTGAGCCTTGTTCATTTTCTTTTTATACGAGCCGTAGCGTAGCGGAGACCACGCGTTGTTCGCGTCATAGAAAACGAACCAGCCGTAGCGGAGCGAAGACCACTCGGATTTTGCGTAATAGAAAGGTACTCCGAGCTAAGTCTTGTTCATTTTCTTTTTATACGAAAAGAAAACGAACCAAAAGAAACGTACCCCGGCTACGCGCCCTATCGGGTACGTTCTCTACAGGTGTATTTTAGGGGTCGCGAAAACAGGCTCCTGCCTGATCGTCGCTCAATTGGGCGTCCTGCCCAATTGCCCCCTAAAATTCACCTTGCGCTCACCGCTGCGCAAGGGGCCCCAAGAGCGGCACTTCGTAGCTAGTAACTAATTATTTCAGGCCCATTTGTCAAAAAATCAAGGAGTCTGACCCCGAAAACCCCAACGCTATCTTGCCTGGCTTAGTTATATTTTCCATATTTCGCTATATGCAACTTCAGCCATTTTGTCAGCATGCTTGAGAATAAGATCTGGTGTCCAGCTGTTAGAATTGGCTACAAACTCACTGAGTGAATAGCCTCGCTCTCGAAGAATTTTCTTTTTATCAGCAAAACTTTTGGCATCTAATTCGCCATTCATTTTTTGATCCAAAAAAAACAAATTACCCAAGCACCCAACTGATGACTCCAGCCACTCACCTTGACCTATTTTTTCCTGCGGACACAGGTGCTCAATCGTCAAATCATCGAAATCAACTGGATATTTGTATGAATAATGCAAAGAGAACTTTTCCAATATATATCTAACCAGATTCTTCTGTTTAGAGTTTTTATTAGTATAAACAACTTCTCTAAATGCAACTTTAAACTCATCGATAGAAGGTCGCTTGTCTCTCAATTTGGTCACAAACTCTGATATCAGATCTGAAGCAGCTTGAGATTCTGAACAATTGAACAACTTTATTGCAAACGATGAATACATGGCAGAAATTCCTCCAGATGACCGAGAGGAAGTAATAGCAGTAAAGACAAAATGAAATTTTTCAATTGCGCTCAATGTATCACGTAATTTTTTATACTTTATAATTTTGTCTTTATATGACCTTACCAGCGACATTGTAGCAGGGGTCGGCTGGGACAATTTAAATAGTTGGAGCGCATAGAGCGAGTCAGAAACGTCAGACTCATTCTTTGACCACTCAAAATTTTCCTCATGTATGGATCGGTAAATCTTAGAGTCCGACACCAATGCGTCCAAATAATCTTTAGCTTTTGACTTTGAGATATCTTTCTTTATTTTTGGAAATAATTTCTTTAAAGGCACCGCCTCATATCGAGACGACCAAAAGTGGTATATGAAATTATCAGACGATATATCGGATGAAGAATTATGAATTGTATCGAGCATAGATGACCACTTTATCTTCGTGTGATCCACATCGCCCTTTGTCTTAAGGTTTTTAGAAAAATGGTTTTTTACCAAATCAGTTAACGCTAAATCTTTTCCTCTTGTATTTAACGTTTCAAATATCAAGTAGGCGTCATCTTCGTTGTCAAGCGTGATAAAAATCAAATTTAGGTTTAAAACGGCATCCCTTAAATTAACAAGCTTCTCAACCTTAAGGTCGATCTTGTACTCCGGCTTGATAGACGCATCCTGATCAATCGAATTAACAACAGAACCAACTAGCTTATTGAACCTATTATGTGCATTTTTTAGATTTCGTTCCTCCAACTGAATATCTATGTTCAGCTCAGGATCTTCATTAAACTTCTGAATATATTCCTGAAAGTATGGGAAAGATGTTTCCGTTTTAAGGACATACTCATTTTTATTACTTCTATCCTTTCGCTCAACTAGCTGATGCACTCCTTCCGCAAGATCTTGAGATCCATTTCTGAGAAAATAATCCCTTATTACGCAAAGCAATATAGTTATAGTTGTTAACCGCTGCTGCCCATCAACAACACCATATTGCTGCTTATCCTTTCTATAAACCACCATTGAGCCAATGAAATAATCATCAGACTGGTTAACTATAACGTCATCCCAAAAATCATTTAAATTCTCATCATCCCATGAATAAGGGCGCTGAAATCGCGGAATGTGGAAATATGAACCGACGAGCAAACTTTCAACATCTGTATCTTTAGATTCGATTTTCATTATTTTTCAGTATCCCATTTGTCGATATTGGCACGTAAAGATATAACGCCTAAAAAAACCGCGCGTGCATTTTGCGCATCGGCCTGCTTTTATTTGTTAGGTTTTTATAGCTCATAATTCAAAACCGCCTGTATTTTACTGCAAGTCCTAGAACATACGCCTTGCAGATCTGAATAGGTGTCAACAAGGCCGGACTTTAACCTTCTATGATTTATATCTGTCAATGACGAGTCGAATGTAAGTATGAGCTTGTCCTTTGCCACCTGAACTTCCTGATTGTATACGTTAAGCAAGTTTTTGAACTCATAGATTTTGCTTTGCAGATCCATCGGTAAGCTCGATATTTGATCTGCATTTGAATCAATAAGCACAGTAGAATGATTCTTGAGATTTTGACCAATATTTTCGTTGGCCTTCAGACTTTCGGCCATCGCATTAAACTCTTCTTCATTGGCTTTCAGCATAGCATTTACAAACTGCAATATTCTTTCTGGCGAATCACTGCCCTTATGGTTTTCTAGTATAGGATGAACCTCAAGTAATTAGGCGCGGTCTAAATTTCCGTATTTTTGAGCCAGCAGTAATCCAGTAATGCAGAGTTGAAACTGTAGCTCTGTAAGTTCACATTTCGCTGCGGCCAGAAAGGATTTCCTGTCATAGTTATTTTTAATTGAATTAACAATGACTGGACTTAATAGGCCGAGCAGCCACCCAAAAACTATGTATAGAATTTCGATATCATCCCCCTAAAACCTAACAGCCTTAATAAGCGACAAAGTGTCGCTATATAATGCAACACCTTGTCGTATATCCAAAAATCCCATCAATCGAACCACACTAAAAAACCATTTACAACAACCACTTAGCGCACCAGGACGATTAAGGCGCCACGAAACACGACAGGCGTCGACTTTCTTTCAAACCCCCTACCAAAACACGACAAGGCCCTTCAGCCGGCCACTTCACAAGCCACAGGGATGTGGCGCGAGCGACTCAGTGCAAGGACAGCACTGATGTAGCGGTGATGTGGCTGGATGAAGGGCCTGTGCCCGAAGCTATCTTTCTCTCCCGCCCACATCGCTTTTCGCTTTTCGCTTTTCGCTTTTCGCTTTTCGCTTTTTAAATATTGAGGTCAATTAAGAATTGACGCCAACAGTGAAAGACTAGCGTCCTTATTCAAAGCTTTAGTACAAACACTATGCAGAACTTTTAGCGCGTTAAAAAAAATTAAAACCCACCCAAAACCACATGCTCCACCCCACTGCCCGTATCCACATACATCTCGCCACCAGCAATACTGATACTCCAGCGAATAGTGCGATCTAAATTCTGCGCTAGGTCTACCACGTTTTGCCATTGGAATCTTGCCACTTGGAGTTTGTCTGAGCTGGGCATGTCTTTGCCTTCTATATTCCACCAGGTATCTGCAGTTTTGCCAAAGGCGTAGAGGCGAACTTGCGCCGCTTGATTGACGGCCTTGCGGATGCGATCCGGTTTGGGCTGGCCGACTTCTACCCAGAGCGCGATGGTGCCATTGTCTTCTTTGGCCCAGATGTCGGGTTCGTCTGAGGTAGAAATACCTTTGGTGAAAGTGAGCGCTTCGCTCGCATTTAACGCAAACGCGAGGATGCGAACCACCATGCGTTCGGCGGTTTCCGAGGGGTGTTGGGCCAGAGTGAGCTGGTAATTTTGGTAATGATGGCGATCAGAATCGGCGAGATCTAGATTGAGTTTGTAAATGGTGGGCTTTAGTGCCATGGGATTGGTCCGCAAATTAACAGTGTTGCGAGTGTATCAAAGTGGAGCTGCAAGCTGTTAGTTGCAGGCCGCAAGCTACAGGGCGGGTGGTCTGGTCCGACACTTCGGCCCCTTACAAGCTACAAGCAGGATGGCCTGCCCCTACAAGCTACAAGCATGTTAAACAAAAGGCCGGTGAGGATGCTCATCGGCCTTTTGAAAACTCACAAGCGGGCTGGGTTAACGCCGCCCTTTTGGTTTGCCGCCTTTCGGCTTTGGCTTGGGGCGGTTTAGGCCGGCGATTTTGTCGAACTTATTACCGCTGGCTTTTTGCCTTGCGCCACCTTGCACGAAGCGCTCGCGGCTTTCGCGCGTGCTTTGCGCGGGCAATAGCGTGTCGATCAAGTGGCCTTTGTTCATCTTGATTAAAGATTCGCGCAAAAAGCCCCAGTTATTTGGATCGTGGTAGCGCAGTAAGGCTTTGTGCAATTTGCGCTGGTCTGGATTTTTCGGAATGTAGAGCTTGTCGCTTTTATAGCTCAGTTTTTTCAGCGGGTTGCGCTGTGAATAGTACATGGCCGTGGCCAGCGACATAGGCGATGGGTAAAAGGTTTGCACCTGGTCCACTTCGAAATTGTTTTTCTTTAGCCACAAGGCCAAGTTCAACATGTCTTCGTCTTCAGTGCCTGGGTGGGCGGCAATGAAGTAAGGCACGAGGTATTGGGTTTTACCCGCCTCTTTCGAATATTTATCGAACAGGCGCTTGAACTCGTAATAGCTCTCCATGCTCGGTTTCATCATCATGTTTAGCGGCCGGCCTTCGGTGTGCTCGGGCGCAATTTTCAACATGCCGCCTACATGGTGCGTGACTAATTCTTTTACGTACTCAGGGTTGCGCACGGCGAGGTCGTAGCGCAAGCCCGAGGCGATGGAGATGCGATTCACGCCCGGGATGGCGCGCGCATTGCGATAGAGCTGCGTGGTGTGCTTGTGATCGGTGCCCAAATTTTTACAAATGGTGGGAAACACACAAGACAAACGCCGGCAGGCGCTAAGCGTGGGTAAGTCTTTACACTCTAGGCGATACATATTGGCGGTTGGCCCGCCCAAATCTGAAATGTGGCCGGTGAAGCCTGGCACCTTATCGCGAATATCTTCAATTTCGCGCAGGATAGATGCTTCCGAACGGCTCTGAATAATGCGGCCTTCGTGTTCGGTAATGGAACAGAAAGTACAGCCGCCAAAACAACCTCGCATAATATTGATGGAGGTTTTAATCATTTCGTAAGCCGGAATTTTCGCTTTTCCGTAACTCGGGTGCGGCTTGCGCTGATAAGGCAAATCGAACACGCCATCTAGCTCGTCGGTTTCCAGCGGCATTGGCGGCGGGTTAACCCAAATTTCGCGGTTGCCATGTTTTTGAATCAAGGGCCGCGCGTTAAACGGGTTGGCCTCTTGGTGCAACACGCGCGAGGCGTGGGCGTAGAGCGCGGGATCATTGCGCACTTTCTCAAAGGACGGCAAGCGAATATAGGTATCGGGATCTTTGTAGCTGCGCCCGGCCAATGGCATGGGAATAATGCGCACCGGTTGCACATCATCGTCCGCCTGCATACTCACATTTTGCTGGCAGCTAGGCGCATTATTTTGCGCGCCCAACATACCCTCGCCAGCTTTCTGGCCAACTTGCGTATTGCCATCCGAGCCAGTGCTATCCGTCTGTTGGTATTCATAGGGGTTGGGCAATTTGTCGATATTGCCCGGCCAATCGATGCGCGAGGAATCGATTTCAGTCCAACCCTTGGGCGGTGTTTTGCGCACCACGGCAGTGCCGCGAATGCTGCTTAATTCGTCGATACTTTTACCGGCCGCCAAACCGTGGGCAATTTCAGCAATGGCGCGCTCGGCGTTGCCGTATAACAAAATATCGGCGGTGGCATCGAACAGCACCGAGCGCCGCACTTGATCGCTCCAATAATCGTATTGAGCAATGCGGCGTAGGCTCGCTTCAATGCCACCCAGAATGACGGGCACATCGCTATAGGCTTCTTTGCAGCGCTGGGAGTAAACCAAGACGCAGCGATCTGGGCGCTTGCCACCAACGCCACCGGGTGTGTAGGCGTCGTCGTTGCGGACTTTTTTATCGGCGGTGTAGCGGTTGATCATGGAATCCATGTTGCCGCCGCTGACGCCGAAAAATAAATTCGGTTTGCCCAACGCTTTAAAGGGATCGGCCGAGGTCCAATCCGGTTGGCAAATTAAACCGACGCGAAAACCTTGGGATTCTAAAAAGCGGCCGATCACCGCCATGCCGAAACTGGGGTGATCCACATAGGCGTCGCCGCAGACGATTATAATGTCGCAGCTATCCCAGCCGAGTGCGTCCATTTCCGCGCGCGACATGGGCAAATATGGCGCAGGGCCATAACACTCGGCCCAAAAGCGTGGGTAGGAAAATAATTGTGTGGCTTGCGTTGAGTGCGCCATAGTATTTATTAACGCTTGACGCCAGTGCGCGGTTTATTGGAACGGGGTTTACTAGCGCTGGGTTTATCGGCACGAGCGCGGTCTGTGGACTTCTCTGAAGAACGCGTGCCCGCGCGAGTTGAGGCTTTACCGGCGTGTGGTTTTTTAGCGCCGGCACTGGCTTTATAGCCACTGCCCTTATTGGCTTCCGAGGTATCAATAGCTGGGCGCGCTTTAAAGCTGTCTTTTTTCGAGCGCGGCGCGTCTTGCGTGCTGCTGCGCTCATCGTCGTGCCCCTGCCAGCCGGCACCTTCGGCGCGCGGCTTTTTCAACTGCCGCGCCGTAGGTGTTTTTGCCGCGCCCTGGCGCAACTTGCGCTCGTGGCGTTCGCGCGTGGCTTTATCTTCAATATTTTCCGCGCTGGGGCGATGGCCGATGCCGGCAGTGGCGCACAGGTCGCCAATTTCTTTATCGGTTAATTCAACCCACTGGCCCACGCGCACGTGCGAGGGAATAAAACAATTGCCGTAGCGCACGCGCTTTAAGCGGCTAACACGCACGCCCTGGGACTCCCACAAGCGGCGCACTTCGCGGTTGCGACCTTCCATGACCACGCAATAAAACCAACGGTTGCGGCCTTCGCCGGCGCCGTCAACGATATCGGTAAATTGCGCCACGCCGTCGTCCAATTGCACGCCGTCTTTTAAGCGCTTGCGCATGTCGTCATCCACATCGCCCTGAATGCGCACCAGATATTCGCGGTCGATCACGGAGGATGGGTGCATCAGGCGGTTGGCCAACTCGCCGTCGTTGGTGAACAACAACAAACCGCTGGTATTAAAATCTAACCGACCAACGGAAATCCAACGCTCGCCGCGCAGCGGTGGCAAGTGATCGTAAACGGTGCGTCGACCCTCTGGGTCTGAGCGCGAACAGATTTCGCCTTCGGGTTTGTTATATAACAAGACGCGCCGCTTCACTTCACCGGCACTGAAGGTAATGGCTTTACCATCGACGCGAATGCTCGCCGCAGCGCCCACTCTGTCGCCTAAGGTGGCGGGTTTGCCATCAACTTCTACGCGACCAGATTCGATCAAGCGCTCCATTTCCCGGCGCGAGCCTAGGCCTGCGCGCGCTAGCACTTTTTGCAGTTTTTCATCGCTGGAAAAGCTAGCGCTGCTGGGGTTTTGTGTTTGCTTACTCATACCGCGTTCGGATCTTCGTCATGGGGTTCAGTGGCCGACACGGCAGATTCCGTCTGTTCGTTTTCGGTTGGGTCATCGCTTGTTTCAAATGCCGGTTCGCCCAACTCTTCGTCGAGCTCTTCGTCGAGCTCTTCGTCGAGCGACTCTTCGGCTACATGAGCGGTTAAATCCTCTAGCTCGTCAGCCTCTGCGGGCAGGGCAAAGCCTTCGACAAGTACATTAGGCGCTTGCTGGTCGGCGTCAAACATGTCTTCGCTCGCGTGTTCGGCTTCGAGGTTTTCGTCGCTTGGCGATTCACTATCAGTCGCCTCATCATCCGATTCATCGAATTCTGCCACTGCCTCTTTGATGCCTTCGGCTTCCTCGGTATCTTCGCTGTCGGTGAGATCAAACTCTTTATTTAATTCTTCGATATCGCGCAGCTCGCTGAGCGATGGCAACTCGTCCAAACTTTTCAGATTGAAATAATCCAAAAATTGGCGCGTGGTGGCGTACAGTGACGGCCTACCCGGCACATCGCGATGACCAACCACTTTTACCCACTCGCGCTCAGACAGGGTTTTAATAATGTGCGAGCTCACCGCAACGCCGCGAATTTCTTCGATGTCGCCGCGGGTAATAGGCTGACGGTAAGCTATGAGCGACAGGGTTTCCAACAGCGCACGGGAATATTTTTGCGGCTTTTCATCCCACAGGCGGTTAACCCACTGGGCCGTTTCGGCGCGCACTTGAAAGCGCCAGCCAGAGCCCACTTCTTTCAGCTCGAAACCGCGCTCGCCGCAATCGGCTTGAATATCTTCGAGGGCGGCTTTAATTTCATCTTTCGCCGGCGCTTCGTAGTTATCGTGGCCGTCGAACAGCTCGGCAATTTTTGCCTCGTTCATGGGCTGGCCAGCGGCCATCAGCACGCCTTCGATAATTTTACGCAGCAACACTTTATCGAGCGGTAACTTCACCACCGGGGTGTCGTCATCTAAGCCGTCGGCTGGCTCGCTAGTGGCTTGCTCAGCGACATCCGGTTCAGCGTCCAAGGCCTCATCACCTTGCGCCAGTGCTTCGGCGTCTTCAATGGCTTCGGGTTCAACCGCGTCCAATTCTGGATTATCAAACTGTTCTGACATAACTATTGCGTTCTCGCTCTAACGTGGATGGCGGCAAAGTTTTCGTTTTGCACAATTTCCACCAAAGATTCTTTAATTAATTCCAACACGGCCAAGAAAGTCACCACCACCCCCAAGCGCCCCTCTTCCACTTTAAACAGGTGCACGAAAGGCATAAATTGACGATGGGCTAGCCTGTCTAACACTTGCGCCATGCGCTCGCGGGTGGATAACTTTTCTTTGTGCACGTGGTGGCTTTCAAACATATCGGCGCGGCGCAGTACTTCAGACAGCGCCAATAACAACTCTTTCAAATCCACGTCGGGCTCGGGGCGGGTGCTGTTGCGATCGGGCGCTTGGGCACTGGCATGAAAAATTTCACGGCCTACCCGTGGCAGCGCTTCTAAATCTTCGGCGGCCTGCTTGAAGCGTTCATACTCTTGCAGGCGACGAATCAATTGCGCGCGCGGATCTTCCTCTTCCTCGTCGTCGAGGGTGGAACGCGGCAGCAACATGCGCGATTTGATTTCGGCCAACATGGCCGCCATCACCAGATACTCCGCCGCCAACTCAAATTGTATGGCGGTCATCATGTCCACATAGGACATGTACTGGCGGGTGATTTCGGCAACGTTGATTTCGAGAATATCGAGATTCTGGCGACGAATCAGATATAGAAGCAAATCGAGCGGGCCTTCGAAGGCCTCTAAAATAACTTCCAGCGCATCTGGCGGAATGTAGAGGTCTTTGGGTAAATCCGTATAGGCCTTACCCTGCACAATGGCCCAAGGCATTTCGGCTTGATCTGGGTGGGCACTGGCCGTCGCTTGATCGGCCACTTCTAGGCTCGCACCACCTTGATCAGCGGGGGCAGATTCGTCTGGCGCGGCGGCGAGCGATGGCTGAGCAGCCTCGGCTTCGGCGCCGACAAGCTCGGCATTTACAGCCTCGTCGCTTACTGCCTCAGCGGGCTCTAGCTCGGATGGAATGTCAACTTCCTGATTCACTGTGTCATCACTCTCAGCACGGTTTGCTGTCTCAGCAGGCTTGGTGGGTAAAAGGGGCTCATTATGAAGCCCGTTTGGCGCCACTGCAATGAATAATCATTGCAGTGGCCAAGCGGGCAAAAGCCTCGAGCGGCTGGCTTAAACAACCCAGCCAGTGCCGCCTGCGCCGGCTAAGCTGGCTCGAACGGGCTAAAGTCGCCGATGCCCTGGCGCACCAGTTCTGGCACCTCGCCGGTTAGGTCGATCACGGTAGTAACATCGAGGCCGCAATAGCCGCCATCGATGACCAAATCCAGCTGGTGCTGCAAGCCATCGCGGATGTCGTAGGGGTCGGTCATGGGGTATTCATCGCCGGGCATGTGCAGGGTCACGCTCATCAGCGGCTCGCCCATTTCCTCTAATAGTGCCAAGGCAATGGCGTTGTCGGGCACGCGCAGACCGATGGTTTTACGCTTGGGGTGCATCAGGCGCCTAGGCACTTCCGAGGTGGCCTCGAGGATGAAGGTGTACTGGCCCGGGGTGTGGTTTTTCAGCATCCGATACACCTGATTATCCACTTTCGCGTAGCTGGACAACTCCGATAGGTCGCGACACATGAGGGTGAAGTTATGGTTTTTATCCAATTGCCGCAGCGCGCGAATGCGATCGAGTGCGTTTTTATCGCCAATGTGGCAACCAATGGCGTAGGCGCTATCGGTTGGGTAGGCAATGACACCGCCCTTGCGCACGATTTCCGCGGCCTGCTGGATCAACCGGTGCTGCGGGTTTTCTGGGTGAATCTGGAAAAACTGGGCCACTTGGCCTCCTCGTCATCAATATTTTTATTCTAAAAAACTCACCAGTATTGGCGAGCTAAGGTGTATTTAGGCTCAGCGCCTTAACCGAGCTCTGCAGCCTTACCAAGCTCCCATTGCGGGCCTGCCCTAGGCTAACCGGCAGTATAACGAAAAACGCTTATTAAACAGTGCGTTAGCTCAACAAGGTCGCAATAGCGGGCAATTGCCACACGGGTTTGACGCTATCTGGCATAACCCCAGTGCAGCCCAACTCCTGCCAGGGTTGGTCGGGCATGTGAAAATCACTACCCTGTGAAGCACAGAGTTCAAACTGATTGATCAAGCGCGCCAAGTCTTGCGTCGCCTTGGGCTCTTGGTAGCCGCTAATAAGCTCCACTGCCGCGCCGCCCGCGGCCCTGAAATCGGCCATCAACTCGCACAGTTTGGTGCGAGTGAGGTCGTATTTCAGTGGATGGGCCAATACCGCAACGCCACCGGCCGCCACAATCAACGCCACAGCGTCGGCCAGCTCGGGAAAATGTTGCTTCACATCACCGGGCTTACCGCTGCCCAAATAGCGCTTAAAGGCCATATTCATAGACGTGACCTTGCCCATTGCCACCAGTGCGCGGGCGAAGTGCGGCCGGCCAATACTGCCGGAGCCGGCTTGCTCGCGCGCCTTAGCGAGTATGCCCTGCTCGTCCGACAAGCCGGCCTTAGCCAGCGCACGAGCAATGGCCACAGCCCTGAGCTCACGGGTTTCAGCCATTTGCGCCACGGCCTCGCGCAAACTCGACGCCTCCGTGTCTAGCGCCAAGCCCACCACATGGATACCGCGGCCGCGCCATTGACTTGACACCTCTATACCAGCGATTAAAGTGACGCCCACAGCTGCCGCTGCCTGCCGCGCGGCAGGAATAGCGTCTAGTGTGTCGTGGTCGGTTAAGGCCAACACATTAACACCCTTGAGACTTGCCCTAGACAAGAGCGCTTCAGCGCTTAGAATACCGTCAGACGCCAGCGTATGGGTGTGCAAGTCGAATAAGCGAGTAATAATAGCCCCCTCGGGATTGAACCAAACCGCGAATGGGCTCAGCCTAGCGCCCATTTTGCCATTGAGAAGCGTATGACCCAAGCACAAAACGACGTTGAGCCACAATCACCTAACGGGACAGACGCAAAACCCAAGCGCGAAAGTATGTTGATCAACCTACTGTTCAACATCATCATCCCAACCTTAATCCTGACCAAATTAAGCAACGACGAGTGGCTAGGCACAAAATTGGGTCTGATTATCGCGCTCGCCTTCCCGATTATTTACGGTGCCAGAGATTTTTATCAGCGCGGCAAATTTAACTTCTTCTCGGCCCTCGGCGTGGTTAGCGTGCTGCTCACCGGCGGCATTAGCCTGCTCGAATTAGACCCCAAATACATCGCCATCAAGGAGGCCGCCATTCCCGGTCTGTTAGGCTTGGCAACCCTATTCTCGTTAAAAACCAAATTCCCTTTGGTGCGCACCTTTCTCTACAACGATCAAATCATTAAGGTGGATGTGGTCAATCACGCGCTGGACGAATTTGGCAACCACATGGCCTTCGAAGCGGTACTGAGAAATGCCACCTACCTGCTGGCCAGTTCCTTCGCGCTTAGCTCGGTGTTGAACTATGTGTTGGCAAAATGGATTGTCGTGAGCGCACCCGGCACCGCCGCCTTTAATGAAGAGCTGGGTAAAATGACGGCGCTGAGCTACCCGGTTATCGCGCTGCCGGCCATGGCGATCATGATATTCACACTGTTTTATCTTTTCAGTAACATTAAAAAACTGACCCACCTAAACCTTGAAGACATCATGCACGAGGCTTAAATTCGAGCGTTGTTTGCAACAAGGTAACAAGGCAATTCGGTCATATTAAGGACGCACCATGCTCTACGCGATTATCAGTGAAGATGTACCTAATTCCACACCACTGCGCCAAACCGCACGGCCTGCCCATATCGAACGCTTGGTAGCACTGCAAAACGATGGCCGCCTCGTTCTGGCCGGCCCCTGCCCCGCCATAGACGCTGAAGACCCAGGTGCTGCCGGTTTTTCAGGCAGTTTAATCGTGGCTGAATTTTCCAGCCTTGCCGCGGCCCAACAATGGGCCGATACTGACCCCTATATTGCCGCCGGTGTTTATGCCAGCGTAAAGGTAAAGCCGTTTAAAAAAGTTTTACCTTAAGCGTGACCTAATTCCCACGCTAGCGCGAACGAGACTTTTAAACTAAGCCACTTTAATCGATCGGATAATCACGTGAAAAAAATTCTAACTGGGTGCTGCTTACTACTGGCCACACAATTACTCAGCGTTTCCAGCCATGCGCAGGAAACTCGCTACATTTCAGACGAACTCTTTGTGCCCCTGCGCAGCGGCCAAGGCAACCAATACCGCATTGTGCACAAGGGTTTGCGCTCGGGTACGGCGGTGAAATTCGTTGAGGTTAGCGAAGATGGAGAGTGGACCTTGGTAGAGCTACGCACTGGCGATCAGGGCTGGATTAGAAACCAATATATTAAAGCTGAACCCACCGCCTCGGTGCTGCTGGAATCAACCCTGGCAGAGTTAGACAAACTGAAAACCAACTACGCCAACCTGCAAAAGGATTACCGCGAATTAAGCGGCGACAAGAGCAGCGCCATTAACAACATTTCCAGCCTGACTGAACAGCGCGATGCACTGGCACAGGAGCTCGCCACTGTTAAACAAGTGTCAGCCAGTGCCATTGACTTGAATCAACGGCACCAAACCTTGCTCGAAAAACATCAAATGCTGCAAACCGAAGTGGATATTATCAAGGCCGACAACCAGCGCCTGAAAAAAGATAAGACCTACAACCAGTGGATCTACGGCGCGAGCATTTTAGGCGTAGGCATGATTTTCACCTTGATAGTGCAAGGTTTAAGCGGCCGCAAGCGCAAGTCGGAATGGGCCAATTAAAACCAAAATTACGTACCTGAAACCAAATAACGCGCGTCAATCATCAACCCGATTTCGCTTGTCATGGACCTACCTATGAACCTGAAAAAAATACTCTTTGCACTTGCTTTGCTAAGCCTTACCCTGCCCGCCTTGGCGGCCAATCCGAAAGTGCAATTGGACACAGATTTAGGGGTTATTGTGCTCGAGGTGTTTAGCGATAAAGCGCCAATAACCGCGGCAAACTTTCTCACCTATGTGGACCAAGGTTTTTACAACGGCACCATTTTTCACCGCGTAATTCCCGGCTTTGTGGTGCAAGGTGGCGGCATGACCTTTGACTTCGTCTCCAAAGCCACGCGCGACCCCATTGCGAATGAATCCAATAACGGTTTACTCAACAACTACGGCACCCTGTCTATGGCGCGCACCTCGCACCCAGACTCGGCCACCTCGCAATTTTTTATCAACGTTAACGTGCGCGGCAACCCGCATTTAGACCCACAAAAGAGCATGCCCGGCTATGCCGTGTTTGCCAAGGTGATTAAAGGCATTGATGTGGTTGACGCCATTACCCGGCAGCCGCGCGGTCAATTTCGCGCCTACCCCGAGGCGCCAAACAACCCCATTCGCATCATTAAAGCCAGCCGCCTTTAACCGCGCCACACAGCCTCAAGCCATTTGTGAGTAACCGTGAAAACTGCACTGAGCATCAACCTAAATAAAATTGCCTTGATCCGTAATTCGCGCGAGGGCAACTTCCCCGATGTTTGCGCGCATGCGCAGGCCTGCATTGACCACGGCGCCGACGGCATCACCGTGCACCCGCGGCCCGACCAGCGCCATATTCGCGCCAGCGATGTGCCGGCGCTGGCGGAACTGGTGGCCGGCGTTAAACAGGTTGAATTTAACGTTGAGGGCAACCCTTTCGCCCCAGCCATGGGTAGCTACCCGGGCTTTATGGATCTGGTGGCAGCCAGCAAACCGGACCAATGCACCCTAGTGCCAGACAGCGACGCTCAACTGACCTCCGATCACGGCTTCGACTTGACCCAAAGCGGCGCCAAGCTAGCGCCGATCATCGCCCGACTAAAAGATCAGGGCATGCGCGTCAGCTTGTTCATGGACCCGGATATTAGCCAAATCGAACTTGCGGCAAAGCTCGGCGCCGATCGCATTGAACTCTATACCGGCCCCTTTGCCGAGGCTTTCAAACAGCATCCCGAAAAGCTGCCGGCCCTGCTCGCGCAATTTGGCGCCGCCGCCCAAGCCGCCACTGCCCTTGGCCTCGGCGTGAACGCCGGGCACGACCTCAACCTGCACAATTTAGGCGCCTTCCGCCAAGCCGTGCCGGCGCTGCTGGAAGTTTCCATCGGTCACGCCTTCGTGGTGGACTGCATTGCACTGGGCTTACCTGCAGCTATGGCGGCTTATGTTAAAGCCTGCAGGGCTTGAAGCACGGCCTTCTAGCTTGCGGCTTGTAGCTTTTGGGGGCGGCTCCCGCCTCACGGCTTGCAGCTATTTACCCCACAGCCTGCTAGTCTTTAGGTAACAAGTTTCGACGAGGAGCCCCTTATGCAATCGATATTGGTACAAGACTATATGAATCGCCAACCGCTATTGGTGAGCGATCAAGACAATATACGCGCGGTTGTGTCTAAACTTATTGGCCACAACGTTATTGGCGCGCCTGTCGTGAGTGCCGGCGGCGCCCTAGTTGGTTTTGTGTCTGAGCAGGATTGCATCAAAGAAATGCTCAATGACGCCTTCTACTGCGAGGAGCCTGGCAGTGTCACCAAGGTGATGCACAAAGAGGTGCTGACCGTTACGCCCACCACCAGTATTGTCGAAATGGCGCAAACCATGCTGGCCAGCAAACCAAAGAACTACCCGGTGATTGATAACGGCAAAATCGTCGGGCTCTTTAGCCGGCAGCATGTGTTGCGCGCCCTGTTGGATAACGATGAAGACTGCTATCTTCGCAAACCAAGCTAGACGCCGTCGCTAGCACATTCGGCGCACGCGGTGCGCCTTTTTATTTTATTGCCTTCGATATATTAAATACTCACTGAGAATAACCGCGCAGCCACCATGACACACATTCCCACGCTCGCCATTTACGGCGCCGGTAAAGTTGGCAAAACGCTGGGTCGCCTGTGGGTAGACAGGAAGCTCGTCAGCCTTGCCGATGTGGTTTGCCAAAGCCGTGACAGTGCGCAACAGGCGGTGGCATTTATTGGCGCCGGCACAGCGCGCAGCAGCAGCGAAAGTCTGCACCTTGCCGATATTTGGTTAATCACCTGCCCCGATGATTCGATCGAACAAGCGGCCAAAAAAATTGCCGCCGATGCCGCGCTGCCAAACAATGGCCTACTCCTGCATTGCTCCGGCAATAGCAGCAGTCAAGCCCTAGGCACTTTTGGCTCGGCGGCGAGCGTTCACCCCGTGCATTCATTTGCCAATCCGGAAACGTCTCTCGCACAATTTAGTGGCAGCTATTGCACCGCCGAAGGCGATGAGGCCGCTCTCAAACTGGCTAAACATCTATTTACCGCCATCGGCGGTCAGTGGTTGGCCATTAATGCCGCAGCAAAGCCGTGCTACCACGCCGCTACAGTCACCGCCAGCAATCACCTCGTCACGCTACTCGATCAAGCCGTACGACTCGCGCAAAAAGCGGGCTTGAATGAAGCGCAAAGCCGCGCCCTGCTCAAACCACTGGCGCAAAACGCGCTCGACAATCTGTTTAACCACGGCGGCCGCGCGAGCCTCACCGGCCCCATAAGCCGTGGCGATACAGAAACTGTCGCGAGTCACTTAGGCGCATTGGCGCATCTTAGCGATGCCAGCCAAGATCGAGACCTGTATCATGCGTTAGCCCGTGCAACCTTAGACATTGCCGAGACGCAAGCGCAGCCACCCGGTCGACTCAGCGCCCTGAAAGCGCTGCTTAGGATTAAGCCTGCGCAAACCTAACAAGCATAAACCAGCCCAAAGCCCTCATAAATATCGACACAGCCCATGACTCAGAAACAGCAAGACTCCGAAGCCTACAAGCAGAAGCGCAAATTTTTTGACAAGCTGCTGACCATCTATGGCCGCAAGCCAGTGCAGGAAGCACTGCAACAACCGGGCATCGAAATTCACCGGCTGCACTTGGCCGACAGCAATAAACCTGCCGCCGTGCTGGATGACATTATTCGCATCGCCGAACAGCAAGGTGCGGAAATTTGTTACCACAGCAAGCAGGCCCTATCGCGCATTTCTAAAAACGCCAAGCAAGACCAAGGCATAGCCGTGGATTTAATTCTGCACGGCTATCAACAGGCCGATGATTTTTTACAGAACTTGCCGAGTCAGTTTGAGCTCATCGCACTCGATGGCATCACCAACCCACAAAACTTGGGCATGATTATTCGCTCGGTGGCGGCCAGCGGTATTGCCGGTTTGTTGCTGCCCACCAAAGGTGGCGCTCAAATTGATCCACTGGTGATAAAAGCCAGCGCCGGCGCGCTGTTTCGCTGCCCGATTATTCGCTGTGATAATTTGTCTGAAACGCTGGAGCAATTTAAAACCAAGGGCGCGCAGATATGTGCGCTGTCGTCTCACGCGCACATGAGCGTGAAAGACTTCAACCCGCAGGGTGCGGCGATTTATGTCATGGGCAATGAAACCAACGGGGTTTCAGAAGAGATAGGTAAGCTGTGTAATCAGCATTTGAAAATACCCATGAGCAACGGCGTGGAATCGTTAAACGTGGCGGTTACCGCAAGTTTGTTGGCCTTTCGATCGCAATTATAACGAACTAAAAAAATCGGGCAGTTCACCTAGGTAAACTGCCCGATTAGCGGACTTAATTCGCGCCCTATTGCCGAATCATCTGGCGGCTATGCCCCCATGCATCTCTGTTTGATTCGACTCTGTTCTACTCGGAATTTATTCAACTCGGTAGAGCGCGCATATTTTATTGCCAGCAGGATCGCGCAAATAAGCCAAATACAGTTTACCCCCTGCACCTTCCCGAACCCCCGGGGCCGCTTCGCAGGCGCTACCGCCATTGGCTAAACCGGCGGCATGCCAAGCATCGGCTTGAGCTGGATCTTTAGCGGAAAAGCCAATGGTGCTGCCATTGCCGCTACAAGCCGGCTCACCATTGATGGGTTTGCTAATGGCAAACACACCGGTCTTGGTAAAATAAAAGCAGCGCCCCTTATCATCAATCACACCGGGCTTGTAACCCATAGCGCCCAATATTGCGTCGTAAAACTTTTTCGATTCTTGAATATCATTTGCACCCAACATGACATGGCTAAACATTTTGATGATCTCTCTTTAGTAGTAACGGGTTAACTTGCTTTATCACTCATGGATTTTTTATCGCCGCTGACTCGCGCGGACCGAATAGCTTTAAAGGCTAATATTTGCACCTTTAACGCCTTGAGGTATTCACTGGATTTTACCGAGCCGGCGTAAAGACAACGATCAAAGAGCAAACTCAAGCGCTGTAGCTGGCTGGCCTGCTCGGGATGCTGCTCGCCAAGGCGCGCGAAGAAAGCGCCTAAGGGCTCACCGGCTTTTCGAGCATCGGCTTCGGGCAGGCGCTTTTCAAATAATTTAAGTAAGCGCAACACCGGCGGCAAGGGGGCTGGGCGCCCCTGCCACATCATCCACAGGCCCAGCAGTATTAACGGTAAGGCTGCGGCGGCTAGAAAAATCAGCCCCACCTGCCACGAGTCCATTCCGGAAAACCATTTATTTAACGCCGCGCGATGATTTTCCTGATCGAAGCCCACTACTTGACTCTGCCAATAGTAATTCAATTCGTCCCACTGCAGGCGCGCGCTGTTGAGCCATTGCAGGTGGCTATAGCGCATCAAAGAAAGCGGTTCGCCGAGTAGCGTTAGATCATCGGCCATAGCCTCGCGCAAACCGCCTTCGATGCGCTGGGGAGCAACCGCCCCGGTAGGATCGACGCGCAGCCACTGGCCATCAACCCACACTTCGGCCCAAGCGTGGGCATCCATTTGGTGGACCAGTAGGTAATCGCCGTCGGCCGCCAATTCGCCACCTTGATAACCGGTGACCACGCGCGCCGGTATACCCGCGGCGCGAGCAAACACCACAAAGCTACTGGCAAAATGTTCGCAAAAGCCGCGCTGGGTTTCGAACAAAAAGTCGTCCACGCTATCGCGCCCCAGAGGGGGTGGCTGCAAGGTGTATACAAAGCCCTTTCGAATCCAGGCATTGAAGCGCGCAATAATGGCGCCCGGCTCTTGCGCTTCGAAAGCCCATTGTTTTGCCAGTTCAAGGGTGCGCGGGTTAAAACCCTCGGGTAGCGATAGGTAGTGCTTGCGCATAGACGGATGCAGTTCTGCTGCTTCCTGTTGCAACACCGACTCAATCATAAACGCCTGCCGCTCTTGAATCGGCGCCAGTGTTTCAACGGTTTGATCGATAGTCACCAACCAGCGTTGTCGGCTTTGGACATTGAGCGGCGCACCTAAGGTAAAGAGCCAATGGCGGTTTGTGGGCTCCATCAAAATTTGGTATTTCAGCAGCGCATCTAGCGGCGTATTGGCATCCACTTTCGCGCGCCACGGCGATGGAACATGATGTTTTAAATCGCGACCGCGACCACCCGGATTAAAATCGTAGGAGCGCTGTTTCCAGGCGCGGCCATCGAACTCACTGAGCACCAAACCACGCCAATATCGTTGCGCGGGGGGCGGTGTGGCGCCGTCAAAGGAGACCCTAAAGGCGAGCCGCGCTGATTTGGTTAAATCAACCACGTCACCGGGCGCCATGGTTTCGCTGATACCAGTTTTGGCCGCATGTTTTTGCGAGGGCATAGACCAAAGCGGCGCGATTCTCGGCGTCATCAGAAACAATACCAACATGATGGGTATGGCCTGCGCCAACATCAACGCGGATTTTTTAAGCGCCAATTTTATTTGCAGCTGCGCCTCGCTGAACAACAGTTGTTGTGCACCCAACAAACACCAAAAACACAAACCGGCATATAGGGTATCGAGAATTAATTGCGAGAACAGCAACTGGGCACTGGCGGTAAAAAAGCCTAAGAACACCACCAGTAGTGCATCCCGGCGGGATTTCATTTCCAGCAATTTAAGTAACATGCCAACGATCAATAAACCGGTGGTGGGCTCTACCCCACGCCAGCTACCGTAGCCCTGCCAAACGCCAAACGCACACACCAACACCAACATCAGCTTGATAAGCTTACCGGGCATGGACCACACACCCTGGTGTATTTTCCAGCGCCAATAAAATACCACGCAACCGGCTGCCACCACCCAAATGGGTAGATGCACTAAATGCGGCGCCACTGACAGAAGTAGGGAAAATAACAACCAGAGCAAACTGTTGCGGGGAATTTGATCAATTAACATAGATCGTCCTGGCCGAAGACCGCCAGCTCATACAGGCAGCGGTTGCGATGATCGTCGCCCTGCCCCATGTCGATAGTAACGCCGGGTAGCTTGAGTGAAAAAGGCAGGCCTTTACGGTGTAAATAAATGACCCAATAACACAAGCGGCTAAGCCTGTTTTCCACATCCATACCGGCGAAAAATGCCCAATCGAGCGCTTGCGCCTGGCCTTGCGGGTCGGCAAATTCTTTTAACATTAAGCCTTGGCCGCGAGCGTAATGCTTCCACGAAATACGACGCAGAGAATGGCCCGGCTGGTAGCTTTCCAAACCAATAAAATCATCGGAGCCAGACTTTTGAAAGTGCGCATCTAACTCGCCTTCGGCACTTTGCCAAGGCGCGTGTTCGGTGGCGATTGGCAAGGGGTAAACCAACACTTTGGCGTCCAAATCTAACCAGGTCCAACAGCGTAAAATACCCAGGGGGAAAACACTCTGAATGCGCATACGGCCCGGCACATGCCAACCGCGCTTGGGGCAAGCCGACCACAGGTTCGCCTCCGCCTCTAGGTGCGTCAAGGTGAGGTGATTAAGCGGCCCATCTTTCCAGTTCAACTCTAGCGCAACACCTTTATTCAAGCCCGGCTTTTGACTAACCCGGACGCGAAAATCCGCATTTTCCCCGGCGAACACGGGCTGTACATCGCCGAGACTTAACACCAAACCGGCCATGTTGTTGTAGGTGTGCAAAATGCCAAGCACGAACACACTGAGCAGTAAAAACATAAAACCGAGGATCAGGGTGTTCTCATAATTGGTGCCCATGACCCACAGTAGCGCCAACAAGACGAAATAACCTAGGCCGCTTAAGCTTGGAAAGATGAAGAGGTTGCGCTGACCTAACTGGATCTGCCGCGCGGGTAGGATGCGACGCTTTATCCACGCGTGAAAGCGCGTGCGCCAAAACTCTGAGATGTGAGCTGTGTTAATCAAGGGGCTGACCATCAACCAAAAGCCAACCCTAAATCAAGCCGCGAATGATTGAAAGCCTAGATGGCCTAATGGCTAAAAAATACCGCGTCAAAACCACCATCATCGGTCAACATGTGTACGCCCACCATCTCTTTATAGGCCGGTAGATGGTCGCCGATAAAAAAGGCTTTGGGCTTCTCCGCTAGATAGGGTGTGTCTTCGGATTTTAATTTTTCGCAGGCGTTTTTGACCACAATATCGGAGAAGCGCTCCATGGCCGCGACCGGAATAAAGCCCTCACTTTCGGGCTCGCCGCTGAGGGAGCTGGAAATACGCTGCACCTGTTCCGCCGGTACCGCCATACCAAAGTGAAAGGTGCGTGGCCCCGAGACTTTTTGTAACACGATGTAGGGTAATTTCTTTTGCAGCCGGCCCTCTTGCTGTATCGAGTTAACCGATACCACCTGGCGGCAGATTCGCTGCAAACCTTTAATCAACTCGTTTAAACACAATTGAATACTTTCGGCTTGGGGCAGGCTGAGTAAGGCATTTTCACACAGTTTGCGCGCCAACTTGCTCTCGTCGCTGTACCTCAGCTCCAAAGCGTCGAGCTCAGACGCGGCAATTGCGCCGCGATCGACAAGCACCCTGCCCAGGGAAACCTGCGTCGCCTTTTGCAGAATAATCAGGCACTCCAACTCCTCTTCGCTCAACAAACCGCGCGACACTGCCAGTTCACCCAAACGTAAATCGGTAGTGCGCTGCTCTCGATTGAGCTCCGCCACTTGCCGCGGGCTCAATAAATTGCTGTCTATGGCCAGCTCGCCCAAGGACTTGTTGCGCAGCCGCAAATCGCGATTCGCATCTCTTAATTCAGCTTCAGTGATTAATTCTTCGCGCAATAAAAACTGGCCAAAGAGCGATGCGTGCATGCCTTAAACTCCTGTAGCGGGATTAGGTACGAGCAGATTTAGGTATAGCTAAATTGGCCCTCGCTGTCGAGATTCAATTTGGCATATAAATCATCTTCTGGACCCAACAACGGTATATACCCGGAACAGTGCGATAAGCTGGAGAGACTCGCGGAATAACTAACGCGCGCAGTAATTACCCAGAATTAGCGCAGAGCCTAGCCGGCCAGCACTTCTACGGCGTCTAAGGTGGATTGAATCAGGCTAAGGCCTTGATGGTCGCCCTGCTCGCCCGCGCCTTTAACGCGATGGGCGGCCACCGGCAGCAACATTTTTTGCAGGTCCTCTGGTACCACGTAGCGACGTTTGTGCAACAGCGCCCAAGTTTTTGCCGCGCGTAAGAGCGCCAAGGCACCGCGTGGCGAAAGACCGTAGCTGAAGCCCGATGCAGTACGGGTGTGATTGACCAAGCGCTGCAGGTAATCGAGTAGCGCATCGGAGGTTTGCACCTCGGGGATTTTGGCGCGAATGGCCTTGAGCTGCGCCAAACTGATACTCGGCTTCAGGCGCTTGAGTAGCTCTCGACTGTCTTCACCCAAAAAAAGCGCGCGCTCGGCCTCTGACGAGGGGTAGCCGAGACTGATGCGCATGAGAAAGCGATCTAGCTGTGACTCGGGTAGATGAAAAGTACCGGCCTGCGACAGGGGGTTTTGGGTCGCGATAACAAAGAAGGGATCGGGCAGCGGACGCGATTCGCCATCCACCGTCACCTGCCCCTCTTCCATGGCCTCGAGCAAGGCGCTTTGGGTTTTCGGGGTGGAGCGGTTAATTTCATCGGCCAACAGAATTTGCGCAAACACGGGGCCTGGGTGAAAGGTAAAGCTGCTCTCGGCTTGATTGAAAATGGAGATGCCGAGAATATCGGCAGGCAACAAGTCCGATGTAAACTGGATGCGGTTGTAAGATAAACCTAACACCTGCGCCAAGGCGTGGGACAAGGTGGTTTTGCCCATCCCAGGTAGATCTTCGATCAGCAAATGCCCCTTTGCGATTAAGCAGGTCACCGCGAGTTTAATCTGCTCGTCTTTACCCAGCAGCACGCTGGCAATTTGCTCGCAGGCGCCGGCTACGGGCTCCAGCATATCGTTAAAGGGCATCTACACCCCGCGCTAGATCGGCTATTAAGTCATTCACATCTTCCAGCCCAACCGATAGTCGAATCAAATTTTCGGTGATGCCTGCCTGCGCCTTATCCTCGGCACTTAGGCGCCCGTGGGTGGTTGTGGCCGGATGCACGATGGTGGTTTTAGCATCGCCGAGATTAGCGGTAATACTAAAAATACGGGTGGCATCAATAAAGCGCCAGGCCGCTTCTCTATCGCCCACCACCTTAAAGGACAAGACCCCACCAAAGCCACGCTGCTGCTGCTTCGCTAATGCGTGGCCTGGGTGGTTCGGAAGACCGGCGTAGTAAACCTGCTCAATCTTGCTTTGTCCGGCCAACCACTCGGCCAGCTTTTGCGCGCTGGCGCAATGGGCATCCATTCGCAAGCGCAGGGTTTCTAAACCCTTTAAAAACACCCAAGCGTTAAAGGCGCTCATGGTTGGGCCTGCCGTGCGAACAAAGGCCAGCACTTCGTCCATATCGGCCTGCGCACCCACCACCACACCACCGACACAGCGACCTTGGCCATCTAAATATTTAGTGGCCGAGTGCACGATAATATCCGCGCCCAAAGCGAGTGGCTTTTGTAGTGCGGGCGAACAAAAGCAGTTGTCCACCACCAACTTTGCGCCCTGTGCGCGCGCCAAGGCGGCAATAGCCGGGACATCGGCGACTTCACACAAAGGGTTGGATGGCGTTTCTAAAAACAGCAACTTGGTCTGCGGCTTTAACGCCTGACGCCAAGAATCGAGATCGGTCAAAGTCACGAAGCTGGTTTCAATCCCCAACTTGCCAAGGTATTTGGTAAACAGTGCATTGGTTGTGCCGAATACGCTGCGCGAACACACCACGTGGTCGCCGGCTTTTAGCAGCGCCATGCAGGTGCTCAAAATAGCCGACATGCCCGAGGCCGTAGCTACCGCCGCCTCGCCACCTTCTAACAGCGCCATGCGCTCTTGAAAATAACGCACGGTGGGATTGGTATAGCGCGAGTAAACATTACCCGGGTTTTCACCGGAAAAGCGCGCCGCTGCCGCTGCCGCCGAGTCAAACACGTAGCTCGAGGTCATAAACATCGCCTCGGTGTGCTCACCTTCCGGGCTGCGCAAGTGCCCGCCGCGCACGGCCAAGGTATCTAGACCGGCATCGGTTAGCGCTTCGTTTAATATTGCTCGCTGCTGATCTAAGTAGGCGTTAGACCCCAAATCCTTTTTCGACATGGTATTAGCCAAGTTCCTGCATATCGTTGTGTAGTCCGATGACGGTATCGCCGTCGACTGTCTTCTTCACATCGCCGGCTTTCGCATTGTCATTGCGCGCGGCATCTAGGCGGGTCAAATAAAGTTCATCCACATCGCCGGTGACATAGTGGCCGGTAAATACCGAACAATCGAATTCTGTCACCTCTGGGTTGCCCTCGCTAGACGCCGCAACCAAGTCTTCCAGCTCTTGATAAATTAACCAGTCAGCGCCAATTTCTTTACATATCTCTTCGGTGCTGTGGCCGTGCGCGATTAACTCCTTGGCCGATGGCATATCAATACCATAGACGTTCGGGTAGCAAACCGCTGGTGCGGCAGAAGCGAAGTAGACTTTGTTGGCACCAGCTTCGCGCGCCATTTGAATAATTTGTTGGCAGGTTGTGCCGCGCACAATGGAGTCATCCACCAGTAGCACGTTTTTACCTTTAAACTCTAGCTCGATGGTATTGAGTTTTTGGCGCACGGATTTTTTCCGCTGCTGCTGCCCCGGCATAATAAAGGTGCGACCGATATAGCGGTTTTTAACTAAACCCTCGCGAAACTTCACGCCCATGGTTTGCGCCAGAGCCTGACCAGCCACGCGGCTGGAATCGGGAATAGGTACAACCACATCGATGTCGTGATCGGGTCTTTCGCGTAAAATTTTCTCGGCTAATTTTTCACCTTGACGCAAACGCGCCTTATAAACAGAGATGCCGTCCATGATGGAGTCTGGGCGAGCGAAGTAAACATGCTCGAAAATACACGGGCGAAGCACGGCATTCTTGGCGCACTGACGGCGCTGCAAATCGCCATTGGAGCTGATGTAAATTGCTTCACCTGGCGCCACATCGCCAACCAAGGTAAAACCTAAGGTATCCAGCGCCACGCTTTCAGAGGCCACCATGTACTCGACGCCGTGGGCTGTGTCGCGCTTGCCGTAAACCAGCGGGCGAATGCCGAAGGGATCGCGAAAGGCAACGACGCCGTAGTCTGCAATTAACGCGACCACGGCATAACCACCCTTGACGCGCTCGTGCACCGCCTCAATAGCGGTAAAGAAATCGCCGGCCTCAGGCACCAGCTTGTTTAAACGGTGCAACTCGTGGGCGAAAACGTTAATTAACACTTCGGAATCGGAATCGGTATTGATATGGCGTAAATCGGCGCGGAAAACGTGTTTGCTCACCTCGTCGGCATTGGTCAAGTTGCCGTTGTGGGCCAAGGCAATACCGTAGGGCGAGTTGACGTAGAAAGGCTGCGCTAGCGCGGGACCAGAACTACCGGCGGTGGGATAGCGCACATGGCCTATACCCATGGTGCCGGTCAAACGCAACATGTGACTGGTGCGAAACACGTCGCGCACTAGGCCATTGGCTTTCACTTGGGCTAGGCGACCCTTATCGCAAGTGACAATACCTGCGGCGTCTTGGCCTCTGTGTTGCAACATCGTCAGCGCATCATAGAGTTGCGTGTTGACATTGCCTTTACCAACTATTCCCACAATACCGCACATACCGTTCTCACCTTAGCAAAGACTGCCAGTTACAAATGAATGGCCTTTCAACAATCCTTGCCGAGAGCGCCTGATAGCCCAGTGGCCACCAATCTTTAAATGTTTAGCGATAGCGCGCGCACTGCGCACCTAGGCGCTAATCAACTGCATTAAATAGTTTGCCAAACCAGCCCGACACGTCGTCGCCTAGCTGCTTGCTCCAACCTTCGAAAGATAGAAACTGAGGAATCAGTTTAGACTCATTCCACCAAGGGTCTTCGGTAACCGGCAAAAAATGCGGCAACCAGATTAACAGTGCCATCACCACCACTAGCCCTCTGGCCATGCCAAAGACCATGCCCAGGAGACGGTCGGTACCGCTGAGGCCGGTCATTTTAACCAATTGGCTAATAAGGTAATTCACCATGGCGCCCACAATTAAGGTGCCAACGAAGAGCAATGCAAAAGACAGAGAGTGGACCACCGAGGGCGTATCTGACACACCGCTGAGTAAAGGCGCCAGCTTGTCGTCGAACCACATAGCAATGAAGATCGCCAAGACCCATACGGCCAAGGACAGTGCCTCTTTAACGAAGCCGCGGTAGATACTAATGACACTCGAAACGACAAGGATCGCAAGGATCATCCAGTCAGCCCAATTCATGCAAGACAACTCATGGGGAAGTGTTCCTTTGGTTTCAAGGCGCGCATTCTAACAATTGAGGCGGGCCAACGGTAGGTGTATTTTCCATCCACCGGCGGCGATCACACAGCGACCGGCCTAGGGCTTAAACTCCCTAAGCAGTGAATTCACCTTAAGGCTTTGATCGACGGTCTTTTTCAGCGCCAGCATGGCCTGTTTATCGGCCTTGGGCCCGACAAACACCCGTACCACCTGCTGCCCCTTGGAATTAACCAGAGGACGAATGAAGGCATCGTGGCCGGCTTTATTGAGCCGATCGCGTAGGTCTTCGGCTTTTTTTAGCTCGGTAAAACTGGCCACCTGTAAAACCCAACCCTGGAGAACGCCGTCCTCGTTCAGCCGTACCTCTGGCTTGCTGGGCTGGCTTAGCGCCGGCTGCACTGGCTCGGCAAGGCTAGGTTGATTAATAACTTCAGGCTCCGCTGGCTCGTCGAGCATTTGATACATCTGCTCTGGCGCCTTGGCCGGCTCTATGCCCTCGGGGCGTGCGGCTGGTGCTATTTGCACCGGGGTAATCTGGGGTGTGGGCGGTATCTGCGATTGGCCGCCGATATAGCGGTTATCTGGCTCGTCAAACAAACTCGGGAAGAAAATCACCGCAACTGAGGCCAATACCACGGCGCCTACTAAACGCTGCTTTACACTATCATCCACCGACGTATTCCTTGTTTTAGCCGCTTCGTTTCCGCTTCCGGCTAGGTTAAAAACCTACAATTATGATATTTCAGCCGCCGTTGGCGCCTGCGCTAGCCAAGCTAAAGCGGCCGCTACCGTAAAAAATGAGCCCAAGACCCAGATACTATCATTGCCCGCACTATTTCGCAGTGCCGCTTGCAGGGCTTCAGCCACATCCACATGGACACTAAACGCCGCCCCGGGCTTATGCGCGCTTAACTTATTGGCGAGCAGTTCAGCTGGCGCCGCGCGCCCGACCCCCTTCAGTTCAGGAAAGTACCAATGACCAATTTCATCGCCTAAGAGCTGCAGCACCGCGTCTATGTCTTTGTCGGCCATCATGGCTAACACCAGGTGCGTCTTTCCTTTAACCGCCGCGACGCCGACCGCATCCGCCGAAGCTTGCGCCAACTGCCTAAGCTGCGCCACGCGTTGAAGAAAAAACGTGCAGGCAGCAGGGTTGTGCGCGACATCCAACAACAGCTGTCGATCTTGGTAATCGACGCGCTGAAAGCGCCCGGCAACACTCAGTGCCGGCAGCACCTCAGCTAGCCATAAGGTGGGAATCGGCAGGGCCAATTTCACCGCGGCCACCAAAGCGGCACACACGCTCGGCAAGGGCAACTGCGGCAAATCGAAGCGCAACTGGTGCTGGCCAAAAGTTAAAACGCAGCGCTGTTGCTCTTGCGCAAGGAAGAAATCGCGATCCACGAGGGATAAATCCGTCGCCAGCTGATTTGCCACGTCAACGACGGCGTTTTCGATCCGGCTATCGATATAAACCGCCAGTTGATGGGGCCGAAAAACACCGGCTTTTTCTCGCCCGATGGCGGCTAAATCTGTGCCCAACCAATCCTGGTGGTCGAGCGCAATACTGGTAATTAGGGCAGCGTCGGCATCAATAATATTGACCGCATCCAGGCGCCCGCCCAAGCCCACTTCCAAGAGCCAAAAGCGCAGCTGTAACTCATTGAAAATCCACAGCGCCGCGAGTGTGCCGAATTCAAAATAAGTGAGGCTTATGTCCTGAGCTTGGGCATCAATGGCGGCAAAAGCGCGGCAAATTAAACCATCATCCACCGGCACACCGCCGACGCGAATGCGCTCGTTATAATGGAGCAGATGAGGTGAAGTGTAGGCACCGACGCTCTCGTCGTTGGCGAGACATAAACTTTCGAGCGTGGCGACCGCACTGCCCTTGCCGTTGGTTCCAGCCACGGTGATGACAGTGCGCTGGGCGCAAGGTTGGGTAAGCCCCAACCTATCCGCCACCTGCTTTACCCTGGCCAAGCCTAAATCGATGGCACTTGGGTGGTGTTGCTCTTGCCAATGCAACCAATCAGCAAGGTTATCGAAGCGCATAAATTTGTTAGGCGACCTTCGAGTTAGTGAACTTAGCCAGCAGGCCAGCAACGCGATCGCGCATTTGCTCGCGCGGAATGATCATGTCGATAGCGCCGTGCTCCAACAAAAATTCTGCCCGCTGAAAACCTTTGGGTAATTTCTGCCGAATGGTTTGCTCGATGATGTTTGGCCCGGCAAAACCCGCGCGCGAGCCAGGCTCGGCGGCATTAATATCACCCAGCAAGGCCAAGCTTGCCGACACGCCGCCGTACACCGGGTCAGTCATCACAGAAATATAGGGTACACCGGCCATGCGCAGGCGTTCGATAACAGCACTGGTTTTCGCCATTTGCATCAGCGAGATCAAGGCTTCCTGCATACGCGCGCCACCGGTGGCGGAGAAACACACCAACGGGATACCTTCTTTCAACGCCACTTGCGCGGCGCGAGTAAAGCGCTCGCCCACCACATAGCCCATGGAGCCGCCGTGGAAAGCAAACTCAAAGGCCACTGCAACCACTGGCATACCTTTAAGCAAACCTTTCATGGCCACCAAGGCGTCTTTCTCACCGGTATCTTTTTGTGCTTGGGTCAATCGGTCTTTGTATTTTTTTATGTCTTTAAATTTCAGGCGATCAATCGGCAACACGTCGGCACCAATTTCATGGCGCTCTTGCTCATCGAGGAAAATATCCAAGCGCCGGCGCGCACCGATGCGCATATGGTGTTCGCACTTAGGGCAAACATCCAAATTGCGCTCTAATTCAGGACGATAAAGCACCGCGGAACACTTTAAACATTTTTTCCAAAGACCTTCAGGCACTTTACTTTCTGCCTTCTTAGAGTCTTTACGTACGTTGGTTACAATTTTGTCTAACCAGCTCATGTCGTTCTCACCCAGTGTTAGAGTTTCAAATAATAAATGTTACAAACCATTCAACGCGAGGCGAATGGGTTTTATTAATGCGGCAACTTGCTTGGCAATATCGTCAGCGGGCTTATCGGCCAGCTCGCCCATTTTAGCGACCAGCAAACTTCCCACTACCACACCATCGGCAACGGCGGCCACAGCCTTGGCCGAATCGGCGTCTTTGATACCAAAGCCTACACAGAGGGGCAAATTCGAATGCGCGCGAATTTGCGCGACCTTTTCGGTGACTGAGGCAATATCTAAATGACCGGCACCGGTGACGCCCTTAAGCGACACGTAGTAGAGAAAACCGCCAGCCAAACCAGTAATAGACGCTATGCGGGCATCTTGCGTTGTGGGCGCGATCAGAAAGATATTTTCCAGCTCGCTAGCCTTTAACTGCTGATTAAATTCTTGTGCCTCTTCCGGCGGCAAATCAACGGTTAAAAAACCATCCACACCGGCGCTGACCGCTGCATCCGCAAGCGCTTTGTAACCCATACGGACAATGGGGTTAGCGTAGCCCATTAATACCACGGGGGTGGTTTGATCCGATTTTCGAAACTCTGCCACCATGGCGAGGGTATCGCGCAGGCTAGTGTTATAGGCCAATGCGCGCTCGTGCCCAAGCTGGATCACCGGACCATCAGCCATGGGGTCGGAGAATGGGATACCAATTTCCAAAATATCGGCGCCTTCGGCAACCAATTGTTTCATGGTAGCCAGTGTTGCCCCCGGTACTGGATCACCGCTGACAATGTAGGTGACTAAGGCTTTTTTCTTCGCCTCTTTGAGTTGCAGTAAACACGCGTTAATGCGGTTCATTCGAAATTCCTGTGCAGCTTGTTTTACGCTATTTTTTTAAGGGTTTGAGCAATGCGGGTAAACACTACTACTTGCCCGATGTATCCACCGTAATGCCGTCGATATCAGCCACCGTCAAAATATCTTTGTCGCCGCGGCCCGATAGATTCACCACAATCACCTTGTCTTTAGCCATGGTCTTGGCCAGCTTCATCGCGTAGGCCACGGCATGGCTAGACTCGAGTGCCGGCATAATGCCTTCGATACGGGTCAAGCTTCTAAATGCCGCTAGCGCTTCGTCGTCGTTGATGGCCACATACTTAGCGCGACCGGCATCTTTTAAGAAGGAGTGCTCTGGCCCAACGCCGGGATAATCTAAACCGGCCGAGACCGAATGGGTCTCAATAATCTGGCCGTTTTCGTCTTCCATCAAGTAGGTTCTGTTGCCGTGCAAGATGCCAGGGATACCGTCGTTCAGCGGTGCGGCGTGGCGACCGGTTTCAACGCCATCGCCCCCGGCTTCGACACCGTACATGGCCACATCGGTATCTTTCAAGAAGGGGTGAAACAAGCCAATGGCATTAGAACCACCGCCCACACAGGCCACCAAGGCATCGGGTAGACGACCGATTTGTTTCAACGATTGCTCGCGTGCTTCGCGCCCGATAACACATTGGAAATCCCGTACTAGCTCCGGGTAAGGCGCGGGGCCAGCAACGGTGCCGATGATATAAAAGGTGTTGTCGACATTGGTAGCCCAGTCGCGCATGGCCTCATTCATGGCATCTTTCAGCGTGCGCGAACCAGACTGCACCGGAATCACTTCCGCGCCCAGCAGCTTCATGCGGTAAACATTGAGCGCCTGACGGCGAACATCTTCGGCCCCCATATACACTTGGCACTGCATGCCCAAACGCGCCGCGACCGTGGCCGTGGCAACGCCGTGCTGACCAGCACCAGTTTCGGCGATCACACGCTTTTTGCCCGAGTGCTTGGCCAACAGCGCCTGGCCGATGGTGTTGTTCACCTTATGGGCGCCGGTGTGGTTGAGGTCTTCGCGCTTCAGATAGATGCGCGCCCCACCCACATGCTCGGTCAGCCGCTCGGCGAAATACAGCGGCGACGGCCGCCCCACATAGTGGGCCAAATCGCGATCGAATTCGGCTTGAAAATCCGGGTCGTTTTTCAGGCGTCGGTACATGGCATCGAGCTCATCGAGCGCATGAATTAAAGTCTCGGACACAAAGCGCCCGCCGAACTCACCAAAGCGCCCTTTGCTATCGGGCACCGCATCAAAATCAACTGTTTGTGAACCCTGCTTGTTTACTACGTCTGACACATTCGACTCCACAATCCATGAGGCCAAGCCTCGTATTTTATTTGCTCTGATCGGCGCGCTGCACCTGCTGAATTAGGGCGCGCACGAGATCAATACCTTTCACACCCGGGGCAGATTCGACGCCGCCACTGACATCCACGCCGTATACGGCGGTCTGCTCGATTGCCGCGCCAACGTTTAATGGCGTTAAGCCACCCGCCAGCAACAGCGGCCGAGCGCATTTTTTTGGCACCCGCGCCCAGTCAAAGGACTCGCCAGTACCACCGGGCACGCCCTTTTTGTAGGCGTCTAACAAAAACCCGGCGGCCGATGGGTAGGTCGCCATTAGGGCTCCAATATCCACCCCATTTTGCATACGTAGGGCTTTAAAAAACGGACGCTTAAACTGCTGACAAAAGCTATCGGGCTCATCGCCGTGAAACTGTAAAACCGACAGTTCTACCTGTGCCAACACCTGCTCGACGTCTTGCGCCGAGGCGTTAACGAACAAACCCACCTTATGGGTAAGCGGCCCGAGAGCCCTGGCAATTTTCGCCGCCATATCGGTAGCTACCCAGCGCGGGCTGGGCCGGTAAAACACCAAGCCTATGGCGTCTACACCACAGGCTTCAACAGCAAGGGCATTATCGACCGACGTCAGGCCACAAACCTTTACCCGGGTACGCTGTTGCTTCAAAGCGCCAAACTCCCACACGTTTCACTCGCACTCGGCAACAGGCGCGAGCATTCAAAAAAATCGAGGCCGAATGGTAGCAGAAAAGCGCACGCAAAGCCCCCAGCTAACGGCCGAAATCGCCCAGCTTTTCGGCCAAAAAACACGGCCCCGGCGGCATATTTGGAATTTCAAACAGCTCTGGATAGGCCACATGCACTAAATAGAGCCCGTAGGGCGCTGCCGTTTCTGCGGCTTTGGTGCGGTCTTGTGAGGCTAAAACCTCAGCCACCCAAGCGGGTTCACTCCAACCCTTGCCCACGCGCATCAGCACCCCGGCGATATTGCGCACCATATGATGTAAAAAGGCATTGGCGCTAATTTCCATGACAATTAAATTGCCTCTGCGGGCTAAATCAATGCGTTTAATTTCGCGATTTGGGTGACGGGCCTGGCATTGCGCCGCGCGAAAGGCATTGAAATTGTGCTCGCCTAGAAGGTGTTTAGCACCCGCCTGCATCAACTCGATATCTAGCGGCTCTTTGCACCAAGTCAGCTGGTCGGCCATTAAGGCAGGACGAAATGGCGAGTTAAAGATGATGTAGCGGTAAGTTCTATCGCGGGCACTAAAGCGCGCGTGAAAGGCCGCCGGCACTTCAGCCGCCCATTTGACCGAAACACCACTGGGCAAATTGGCGTTAACGCCCGCCGTCCAAGCCTTAACCGAGCGCTGAGCGCGGGTATCGAAATGCACGATTTGATGGGTTGCGTGCACGCTGGCATCGGTGCGGCCAGCGCAGGCGATGGTGATTGGCTCGTTAGCCACCTGCGATAACGCCAGCTGCAGCGATGCCTGCACCGTCGGCACTCCCGCTTCTTGCTGCTGAAAACCGTGGAAGCCGGCACCGTGGTATTCAACCGCTAAGGCCACCCGCCGCACGCCGTCGGGCAACGCCATGCCCGGCAATATCTCACAATTCGGTGTGTATTCTTTCTGCACGTGCCAGCCTATAAACCGTCGGACATAAAAAAGCCCTGCAAGCTAACGCTTACAGGGCCCATTGGCAAGTTTCAATTAACCGATGCGGCTAAGTAACTCCTGCGCTTCGCTTTTCTGTTGGGCATCGCCCTCTTCCATAACTTCGCCCAGAATATCGGCAGCACCTTCGCTGTCACCCATATCAATATAGGCTCGAGCAAGATCCAGTTTAGTGGCCACCTCGTCGCTATCGGCTAAGAAGCCTAACTCCGCGTCAGCATCATCGTCGTCTAGATCTGAATCCATCGCATCGGCAGCTACCGATGGGCTAGCTAAAGGCGGCAAATCATCGGCGCCATCTTCAATGCCTAGGTCAGCGCTAATATCAAACTCTTCAATCTCATCTTGCGCAGCTGTTTCAGTAGCCAGAGACGACAAATCGTCTTCGTCATCAAGACCGGCAGATAAGGTTTCCATCTCCTGATCCAAGGCCGCCAAATCCATATCGCCGAAATTGTCGTCGGAGTCAAAATCGTCCGCCTCAACAGACAGCTCTTCGTCGGCATCCAAGTCACCTGCATCTGCTGGTGGGCTTAGGCTCAATTCGTCGTCCAGCGCTAAATCGAAACCCTCATCCTCTTCTACGGCTAATTCATCATCCAAGGACAACTCGAAGTCGTCGCTCTCGGTTTCCACTTCGGCTTCCGCTTCGGCGGCATCGTCGAGAGACAATTCTAGGTCGTCATCCAAGGACAACATGAAGTCATCGTCTTCCTGAGCCGGCTGCTCTGGCTCAACAGAACTTAGGTCAGCAGTGCTTGATGCTGGCGCAGGCTCAACATCCAAGTCACCTAGGTCTAACGCAAACTCTTCGGTGTCGTCAGACAAGTCTAAATCGAGTTCCAGCGCTTCATCTTCAGAGGCACCGCTGTCGTCCAGATCGAGTGAAAACGATTCTTCGGCATCGGCCTCAGCATCATCGTCCAAGCCATCCAGAGTAAAATCTAACTCATCGACGTTTTCAGACACTTCAGCATCATCGAGGTTTAGCTCCAACTCTTCATCAGAAACCAAACCCTGCTCAGCAGCCAAATCGCCAAAATCGCTCTCTAGGCTGTCCAAACCTTCTAAACCATCGAAGTCGGTCTCATCAATACCTTCTTCGGCCAGACTCAACAGTGGGTCGGCATCGTCATCCAAATCAAACGCTGAGGTAGACGCGGCAGCCGCGGTGCCAACCGCTGCCACTTGAGTGCGGTCAAAATCACCAGCACCGGGAATAGAGTCGCGCAACTCTTCGGCTCTTTGCTTCGCGGCGCGATCGCCGTTCTGCAGCAAACCGGCATAGTGGGTGTCGAAAGCTTCAAGGTTTTGAGTCTCGGCGTAAACTTCGAGCAACTTAAGGGTGACATCGACACGGCCAGGCTCTTGATCCAGCGCCTTTAACAGCATGTCCTCGGCTTGATCGTATTTACCATAGGCGATGTAGATATCTGCCTCACCGGCCACGTCAGCGGTTTCAGCCTCGGCAGTTTCGACTTCCTCATAGGGCTCCACCGGCTCGTCTTCGATGTCTGGCGCCGAATCGAAATCGGAATCATCTGGGAAGGAAAATTCCTCCTCTGGCTCTTCGTCCTGCTCGGCAAAAGCATCAAACTCTTCCTGCTCCGCTTCGGCGTCTTTACGGCGCTTCCAGAAGAATAAACCACCCAAGAGTGCGACCAAGGCTATGGCAACATACAAAATGTTGTCCATCACCATATCCATCAGTGTTGGTTCTGGCTTAGGGGCAACAACCACAGTATTGGCGGGACGAACTGGCTCTGCTGCCGGCTCCTTTACCTCTGGTTCTTGTGCTTCCGGCTCGGATACGACCGGCTCCTCAGCACCAACCTCTTGGCCCGCGGTAAGCTGCATGGCGCGCAACTCATCGCTAGTAACCTCTAGCATGCGCTCCATGGTGGTGATTTGTGCTTCCAAATCTTCCACGCGAGAAACCAACTCACTGTTTTGACGGCGCGCAGAGCCAAGCTCTTCTTGCGCAATCGCTAATTCGTTCTGCAAAATTTCGCGCTGACGGCTATTGCCACCACCGCTAGACACATCGGTAGAGGACTCGCCTGCGCTCAACTGAACGCGACCTTCGCGCGAGCTTTGACGATCGGCCACTGAACCACTGCGGCTACTCGCATCCAACGCTGCACCACCGGACCACTGATTGTTTTGGTAAGCCACTTCGTTAATGGCCTGGCGGGTGCTCAAGGAGGAGATTTCATCCGCCGCGGGCAAGCGCAATACCTTACCCTTCTTAAGCAGATTAATGTTGTCGTTAATAAAGGCATCTGGGTTTAAGCGCTGAATCGCCAGCATGGTTTGCTGGACGGAATAGCTGCGATCGGGGCGCGCCATCAAGGCGATATCCCAGAGAGTGTCATTGGCCTGTACGGCGTAAGATCCATCCGATGCCTGAGTACGCGGTGCGGGTCGCACGGCTGGTGCCGGGGGCCGAACAGCGGGCGCTGCTGTGGCCGAGCGAACCTCGGGGCGCGGTTTTACTTGCTGCGGTTCGGCTTGCTGCTGAGGCGCGGCAACGGCTTTTTGATTTTTTTCACTGAAGGTGGGCAAATCCATCAGCACAGTGTATTCGCGCAACATGCGGCCGGTGGGCCACTGCGTTTCTAATAAAAAGTTCAGATAGGGTTCGCGCACATCTTCCTTAGTGGTAACCCGCACGTGGGGGTTATTGGGGTCATCCAATACCACCTCAAACTTTAAGCCGGTGAGGAAGAAGATGCGATCAACATTGGCCCTCTCATAGGCTTCGCGCGTGGCGAGACGAACGATAATCTCCTCTTCACTCAGGTCGCGAACCTGCAGTAACTTAATCTGGGCATCAAGAGGTTGGTTCAATGCCGAGTTGAGCTTGATTTCACCCAAACCTAAGGCAAAACCCAGATTGGAGACCAACGCAGCTGTTGCCCCAACTGCTAAAGCCAACTTACGAAGACGCATATGACGATCCTTTTATTATCTCCCTGACGTTAGACTGACCGACTTCCGGCCTTAATTATGTCTAGCGCCATCCCAAACGAGCCCGAAAATTCTACAACTGAAGCGAGGCACTTTATTGTGCTCTAACACCTCAGTGAGTCATAACGGTCATGAAGTTAGACTACAAACCTAGAATATATCTTCAATAGTGCTCGTAAGTCTGCATTATAAATAGCTTTTTATCAACAATTGAGCCGGACAAGCAACACAAGAATAGCTCCCCATCTATCCCCATGTGGCGGCTAAAACGAGACTTTTCAGCATAAGGCGGCACTATAGTGTTAAAAAATTGCGCGAGATGCGGCAGGCTTCACACCTTAAAGATGCCAGTGCAAAAACCTTAACCGGTTGATTTAAATAGCATTTTTAAAATCAACGCAAAACATCAAGCCCTAGGGTTCCAGTCTAGAAGATTTTGCACTCGGAGAAAAAGTAAAGGGCTGCGAAAGCAGCCCTTTATCGAACATCACTACACAAAAAATGCTATTTATCTAACAAAACCCGCAACATACGACGTAGCGGCTCGGCCGCGCCCCACAACAGTTGGTCGCCAACGGTAAATGCCGACAGATACTCGGGCCCCATATTCATCTTGCGCAGACGACCAACAGGTACCGACAAGGTTCCCGTGACCGCCGTGGGGGTCAGCTCTTTCAGGCTCGCCTCGCGGCTGTTAGGCACCACTTTTACCCAATCGTTCGCCGAGGCCAAGATTTGCTCAATGTCGGCCAAGGGCACATCCCGATTCAGCTTAATGGTCAGCGCCTGACTATGACAACGCATAGCGCCAATTCGAACGCACAAGCCATCCACCGCCAAAGGGTTCGCCGAGCGACCCAAAATTTTGTTGGTCTCGGCCTGGCCCTTCCACTCTTCCTTGCTCTGACCACTATCGAGCTGCTTATCGATGTAAGGCAACAAGCTACCAGCAAGGGGAGCGCCGAAGTTGTCGGTGGGAAAGGCGTCTGAGCGCATGCTGGCGGCAACTTGGCGATCAATGTCTAAAATCGCAGAAGCGGGATTATCCAGCAGCGGCTTAACGCTGGCGTGGATGCTACCCATTTGGCTGATCAGTTCGCGCATATTTTGCGCACCCGCACCACTGGCTGCTTGGTAAGTCATCGACGACACCCAGTCGACGAGGCCTTCGCGGTATAAACCACCCAACGCCATCAACATCAAGCTGACCGTGCAGTTGCCACCGATAAAGTTCTTCACGCCCTTGCTCAAACCGTCTTTGATCACGCCGAGATTGACCGGATCTAAGACAATAATGGCATCGTCTTTCATACGCAGGCTGGAGGCAGCATCAATCCAATAGCCGTCCCAACCGGCGGCGCGCAGCGATGGAAAGATCGCGTTGGTGTAATCGCCACCCTGGCAGGAAATAATCGCATCCATCGCCTTGAGATCATCAATGCTGTTGGCATCTTTTAAGGTTGGAATATCTTTGCCAATGGCCGGGCCAGTACCGCCCACGTTTGACGTTGTGAAAAAAATCGGCTCGATAAGCGCGAAATCATTTTCAGCAACCATTCGCTCCATTAATACAGAGCCCACCATGCCACGCCAACCTACAAATCCAACTCGCATTGCTATCTTTCAACCTGTGATAATTTAAATATTTTATTAAAGCGCGGCCACGACGGCATCGCCCATTTCTACAGTACCCACTTGCTTCATGCCCGCCGACATAATGTCGCCCGTGCGCAAGCCCTGATCCAACACCTTGGAAACCGCCAGTTCAATGGCATCAGCCGCGGCTGGTTTATTCAATGAGTAACGCAACATCATCGAAACAGACAGAATGGTCGCCAGCGGGTTGGCCACACCTAAACCTGCTATATCGGGCGCAGAACCATGACAGGGCTCGTACATACCGCGACGATTTTTGTCCAGTGACGCCGAGGGCAACATGCCAATGGAACCGGTCAACATTGCGGCGGCATCGGAGAGAATATCACCAAACATATTGCCGGTAACCATCACATCAAATTGTTTTGGCGCTTTTACCAATTGCATGGCGGCATTGTCCACGTACATATGCGACAGGCTGACCTCTGGGTACTCGGGCGCCAGCCGGTCCATCACCTCGCGCCAAAGCACCGTCGCTTCAAGCACATTAGCCTTATCCACACTGCACAAGCGCTTGTTGCGCTTCATGGCCATCTCGAAGGCGTTGCGACCGATGCGTTCGATTTCGCTCTCTGAGTACTTATAAGTGTTAAAGCCTTCGCGCTCGCCGTTTTCCAAGGTGCGAATGCCGCGCGGCTCGCCAAAATAAATACCGCCTGTTAGCTCGCGCACAATAAGAATATCGAGGCCAGAGACAATCTCGGGCTTCAAGCTAGAGGCATCGGCTAGCTGCGGATACATAATGGCCGGCCGCAAATTAGCAAACAGCTGCAGCGACGAACGCATTTTCAGCAAGCCTTTTTCCGGGCGAATGGCGCGATCCAATTTATCCCATTTAGGGCCACCCACAGCGCCCAATAAAATAGCATCGGCCGCGGCAGCGCGCGCCAGCGTTTCATCGGACAGGGGCACACCGCATGCGTCAATCGAGCAGCCCCCCATTAGCCCTTGTTCAAACTCTAAACCCAAATCGAACTGTGCGTTAACCTTGTCCAACACCTTGCGCGCTTCGGCGATTATTTCTGGGCCAATGCCATCGCCGGGCAACACTAAAATCTTTTTAGTCACAATCATGTCCTTTATTCACGAATCCGTTATTTTGCCGGCACTATAGCGTCAAACAACCAAGGCGCAGATTGTCGACGAGCGGCTTCATAGCTATTTATGGCATCGGCATCTTGCAAGGTTAAACCAATGTCATCTAGGCCATTGAGCAAGCAGTGCTTGCGAAACTCATCCACCTCGAAACGGTAAACAGCACCATCGGCGCTGCGAACTTGCTGGGAGGCCAAATCAATTTCTAGTGAAAAACCTTCCTCCGCCTGCAACTTTGCGAACAAGGCATCCACTTCGGCCTCGGTCAACACGATGGGCAATAGGCCATTTTTAAAACAGTTGTTATAAAAAATGTCGGCATAACTTGGGGCGATTACGGCGCGAAAACCGTAGTCATCCAGCGCCCAGGGCGCGTGTTCGCGGCTCGAGCCGCAGCCAAAGTTCTTGCGCGCCAACAAAATACTAGCGCCTTGATAACGCGCCTGATTAAGCGCGAAATCTGGATTGAGCGGGCGATGGCTGCTGTCTTGATCTGGCAAGCCCTCATCTAAGTAGCGCAACTCATCAAATAAATTCTTACCAAAACCCGAGCGCTTGATGGACTTCAAAAACTGCTTGGGAATGATCATATCGGTGTCGACATTAGCGCGATCCATCGGCGCCACCACACCACTTACCGTCGTAAAAGCTTTCATGGTTGCTCCTTAAAAATCCCGTACATCAACAAAATGACCGGCAATGGCAGCCGCGGCGGCCATGGCTGGGCTCACCAAATGGGTGCGCCCGCCGTAGCCTTGGCGGCCCTCAAAATTTCGGTTTGAGGTAGACGCGCAATGCTCGCCATTGCCCAGTTTATCGGCGTTCATGGCCAGACACATCGAGCAACCAGGCTCGCGCCACTCGACCCCGGCAGCCATTAAAATTTTATCCAAGCCCTCGGCCTCGGCCTGAGCCTTAACCACACCAGAACCCGGCACCACCATGGCCTGCTTCACCGAAGCCGCCACTTTCCTACCTTTAACAACGGCAGCGGCGGCACGAATATCTTCGATGCGCGAATTAGTGCAAGAACCAATAAAGACGCGATCCACCTTAATGCTGGTAATGGGCTGCCCGGCGGTTAAGCCCATGTATTTCAGCGCCCGCTCCATACCCTCGCGCTTGGTCAGATCCGGCTCGGCGGCCGGGTCTGGCACATTGGCGCCAACGGGCAATACCATTTCAGGCGATGTACCCCAGCTCACCTGCGGCGCAATGGTGCTGCCATCGATATGAACCACCTTGTCGAAATGGGCGCCCGCATCACTGTGTAAATTGGCCCAGTCAGCTTTAGCTTTGTGCCAGTTCTCACCTTTGGGCGCGTAGGTGCGGCCTTCCACGTAATCTAGGGTAATTTGATCTACAGCCACCATACCGGCTCGGGCACCCGCTTCAATCGCCATGTTGCACACGGTCATGCGGCCTTCCATAGACATGGCGCGAAACACTTCGCCGGCAAATTCGATGGCATAACCGGTGCCACCGGCGGTGCCAATTTCTGCGATGATGGCCAACACGACATCTTTCGCGGTGACACCATCGCCTAGGCGACCGTCGACCTGCACCAGCATGTTGTTCATTTTTTTCGCCACCAAACACTGGGTTGCCATCACATGTTCAACCTCGCTGGTGCCGATGCCGTGGGCCAAGGCGCCCAAGGCACCATTGGTTGCGGTGTGCGAATCGCCACAGACCACGGTCATACCCGGCAGGCAGGCGCCAGACTCAGGCCCAATCACATGCACAATGCCTTGGCGACTGTCGTTAATTTTGAACTCCACTATGCCAAACTCATCGCAGTTGTCATCCAGTGTTTGCACCTGAATTTTGGACACTGGATCTTCGATGCCGGCCACACCTTCGGCACGCTCTTTTTGCGTGGTGGGCACATTGTGATCTGGCGTTGCCAGAATCGAATCCACTCGCCAAGGTTTACGGCCCGCCAAACGCAGCCCTTCGAAGGCCTGAGGCGTGGTGACCTCGTGAATAATGTGGCGGTCGATATAAATCAGCGCCGAACCATCGTCGCGCTGTTTTACTAAGTGGGCATCCCACAATTTGTCGTACAGAGTCTTGGCTACCATGGCTAGTCTCGCTTCTCTGGCAATGAGGTACAGTTCAAAACACAGTCGCAAGCCAACAGGTTAGACCGGAAAAGGCCAGCCCAACCCCCTTGCGAACTAGGAATGGCGCCAGTGTATGGCCGCACCAACAATAAAACAAATTCATTATTTTTATAAAATTGATTCCATAATGGAATACTGATTAAATATCGTCACACTTAATCCTTAGCCGCTAGGTAATCCATGGATACCCAAAGCCTTGAAGCCTTTTGCGCCGTCGCCGAGTGCAACTCCTTCTCCGAGGCGGCCACCAAACTCTTCCTGACCCAGCCAGCGGTAAGCAAGCGGGTTGCCAATCTCGAAAGCCAGCTCAATTGCCGCTTGTTCGACCGCATCGGCAAACGGGTGCAACTTACCCAAGCAGGCCTTTTACTACAACCCAAGGCACAACACATTCTGCAGGCCCTCGCAGACAGCAAGCGCCTGCTGGCCGAGCTAGGCAATCAGGTCAGCGGGAAATTATATCTGGCCACTAGCCATCACATAGGCCTACACCGCCTGCCGCCTCTACTAAAAAGTTTTTCCCAGCGCTACCCAGAGGTCGAGTTAGTGCTGCAGTTTTTAGATTCGGAGCGCGCCTACCAGGAAGTGTTACAAGGCAAGCACGATCTCGCCATCGTTACCCTTGAGCCAGTAGATCACCAGCAGGTGGCACGCGATATTTGGTGGACCGACGACCTACTCTTCGTTTGCGCCAAAGACCATGCGCTGGCGCAACTGAACAGCTTGAGCTTGGATCAACTAAGCGACGTACCGGCCATCCTGCCCAGCCCCAATACCCATACCACCCAAGTTATTCAACGCTTATTTGACGACGCCGGCGCTCGGCTCAACGTCAGCATGACCACCCAATCCTTAGACACCATTAAAATGATGACCAGCATCGGACTGGGCTGGAGCCTGCTGCCCAAAACCCTTATGTCAAAGGAGTTGATGCAGTTAGCACCTAAGGTAGATGGCACGCCTTTGCAGATTAACCGCCAGCTCGGCTGCATTCATCACCCACAACGCAGTTTAAGCAACGCCGCACTGGCATTTATTAAGTTGTGTAAAACGCAAATTGCGTAACACAGGCATTTTAATTCCTTTTCATGTAGCTATAATGCCGCCACAAATTTTCGCCTCGACCAGCGTCGAGACAGCCCGCTTGTCATACCCCAAATGGAGAGTTATATGACCTATGCAAAATCACTGACAGCCGCATTATTTTTGAGCTTGAGCGCCGGCACCGCGGTGGCCGATACCGCGGGTGTTCACATGGGCTTTGGCCTCTGGCAGGCAGACCCAGATGGCAGCCTCTATGGCTACTCTATGGATGAGCTCAACTACAAAAAATCGGATAATAATTTTTTCTACGCGGCGATTGAACATCCAATTCCACTGCTGCCAAACATTCGTTTGCAATACAACGAACTCGAAACAAAAGGCAGCAGCACGCTTATTACCGTACCGGCCACCAGCCGCACCAGACTCAACCACACGGATGCAGTGGCCTACTACGAGCTACTCGATAATTGGATCAGCTTCGATTTAGGCTTAGGCCTGCGTCGCTACGACGGCGCCTCGGAAGTTGTACTAGGCGGCACTCAGGTAAATCAAGATAACTCCGACGCTTATTTGCCAACCCTTTATGCCGACGCGAACTTCGACCTGCCCTTTACCGGCCTGTCAGTCGGTGGCAACTTCCAAGGTGGCAGCTTCGACGATACTGAGTTTACCGAGTACAGCTTGCGCCTATCCTACATGTACGATGCCATCCCAGACGTGGGCGCGGAGCTTGGCTACAAGCGCCACAACTTATCGCGCCTAAACGGTTTTGACATAGATGCCGATTTTGCTGGCCCCTACCTATCGTTGAAATTATCTTTCTAATCGCGACCGGCTTGAACTAAAAACGGCGCCTTAGGGCGCCGTTTTTATTGCTCGCTATACCATGTCCTTAAAGCCACTCGGCACAACTAAATTAACCGCTTGGGCGAAGCCCGGAACCGAAAGCGACGTGGTGCTGATACCGAGCTCTGCCTCGTCAATCATACCCTCGCCGAATTTATAAATTGTATCGAACTGTGCTTTGGTAGCGCGTTCATCGTAGGCATTCGCGGCCAAACGAGTTTCGGCACGCTTGAGCTCATAGGCGGCAAAGGCTTGTTGGCCATGGCGCTTAGCCAACATGTCGTTGACCAAATTGGGCGACAAAATAGTGGCCGTGGCATTGTTGCCACCAAAACCTTTGGAGTTTAAGAAGGCGATATCCATGGCGTGGCTGCGCTGATCTAAATCGTGAGTGGGAATCAGCAAGTGCTGCTGGTGCACATCGTCAGCCACCCTATCGATGGTTTTAACGCCGGGAATGAAGCCATACTTAAACACACCTAGCGTAGACACCAGTTGATCGGCACTGGCCGGCGCCAAGGAGTGACCCACATACGCTTTAACCGCCGTCACCGGCCACTGCTCGATGCCAAACACCCCCGCTAAGCGATCGAAGATTTCACTTTCCGTAACTCGATTGGCCGGCGTGCTGGAACCATGCGCCTGAATGAATGAATGCTTTTGCACCCGCTCGGCGCCCAACAAATCGATCGCGCTGGCGACTGCTTTGGCCATGGTGATGTAGTTGCCTGGGCCGGGTGCCGAAATTGACTTTTTGAAGCCGTCGGCGTTGATAAACACATCGGTGGCGGCACCGTGAATATCGGCACCCAGCTCAAGCGCCAGAGCGTCATCCATTAAAATCACATACTGGGTAGACTCGGCGATAGTAAAGCCGGCATTGTCGCCGAAGGGACGGCTAGCGCGGCGGTGGTTGGGTTCCTGCTCTGGACTTAAACCATCCAACTTGCGCAAGTTTTCATCGCTGGCCAGAGCACCCATGGCGCCATAACCGTCCATGACCTCGGGCAAGAGTGGCGCCTCGGCATTACCCACCACAGCAACGCGGCGACGCCCGGCCGTGATGTCGTTTATCGCGGCCTGCAAGTTATATAAAAAGGTCGCACAGGCACCCACGATTGCGCCGGTGTGGCCAACGCTACCCAGTACATAGGCGTTGATAAAATCCGCTGGCATGGTGTTCAACCCGAGCGGGCACTGCTTGGCGCTAACTCTTCCGCCCTTTAAGCGCTGTTGCAGCATGCCGCCAAAACCGTTTTCATCGAGCTGGCTCATGGCATTGCTCGCGTAAACGCCAATTTCGTCCGGCCTTACGGCAGCAACTACCTTTTCCCAAGCGATACCCAGGGAGTGCACAGCATCGGAGGCGCCAACAATAGCCATCTGTAATGCACGTGGGTGGAAACGGGCATTGTAGTGATCGGCTGGGTCGTAACCGCTGGGCAACTGGCCCGCAGCTTTCACCGGCATCTCACGCAAACTATCCACCTTGGCTTCTAAAATGTCGGTAATGGTAACTTTGACTCGGCCCGGCTCGCCATCCACGGGAGAGACCTGCCAACAGGCCGGCAGTGGCTCAGGTAGATCACGCTCGCGAGAAAGAAAGGTGGCATGGCTAGACTCAGGTGATAAAGCGACACTTTTGTGCCACTCCACCGCATCCACATCGAAATATTGAGGCTCAATTCGACGAATCAGGCTGCCATCCAAGGCCGCTTGGGTGTACTTGTCTAACACCGCCTGCTCGCTCAGCAGCTGATCCACGCCGGCGGCCAAGTCCAGCCACAGGCCGCTTGCTTGATCGAACCGGACTAACTTCATCATCGCCGCCAAACCAAGCAGGGTTTGATTGCGCGAGCTGGCGTCTAAACTGTCGATGACTGTGCGGCGATAGGCGTGGTGCGAGGAACTTCTACCCGCCGCACTAAAACCACCAAACCCTACAATAACGGGTAACCTAACCATCTGATGCCTCTTTTAACTCAATAGATCGCAGCCAAAAATCATGGGCCAGAGCGGGTAAAATACACGGCGCACTGGAATATGGAGGGAGTGTATGAAGGAAAGTGTCGCAAATCCAAGGCACTTTGGCCTCAAATTATGCATTTATAGCCAAATTACCAGTTTATCCCTTGCCACTGACCATTTTGAAGGCATAGGATAACGGCCTGTTCGGACAAAGTTTCTAGGCATATCAGCCAAACAACTGTTTGCCGATAAATTAAACAAATCAGCGAAGCGTTAAACATGCATCAAATTGCCTTTGTACTCTGTGAGCACATGCTTGCCACCAGTACGACACTCCCCATTGAAATGCTCAAAGCCGCAGAAAGTGCTGCGGTTGGGCAAGACCGGCAAGTAAAGCGCCTCGCTATTAACACCGTCGCGGTTGAAAAAACGCCCGTGGAAACACGAGCCGGCTTCCAGCTTATGCCTGAGTACGATCTCACCGACGTACCGAAGCCGGACATGATTTATATCCCCAGCCTCTGGCGCAACCCCCGCCCTATCATTCGCAAAAACAAAGCGCTGCTAGACTGGCTGCGCGAGCAATATGTAAATGGCGTTATCATCAGCGCCGTTGGCACGGGCGTCTGCTTTTTAGCGGAGGCCGGATTGTTAAACGATAAAGCGGCAACTACCCACTGGTATTACTTCGACCAATTCCAAAAGGACTACCCCTTGGTGCAACTAAAGCGCCAATACTTTATCTCCCAAGCCGGTAGCCTATACTGCGCCGCCAGTGTTAACGCCCTCGCAGATTTAACCGTGCATTTTATCCAGCGCATGTACGGCAAACCAGTTTCACTGCACGTCGAAAGACATTTCTCCCACGAAATTCGTCGCTCCTATGAAACCACGAGTTATTTCGACGGTGGCACCCGCCACCACCCAGATGAAGAAATTATGCAGGCTCAAATGTGGCTGCAAGACAATTACGGGCGAGAAATAAAACTCAGCTTAGTAGCCGAGCGCTTCGATATGAGTGTGCGTACATTTAACCGCCGCTTTAAATCCGCGACGGGCCAATCACCGCTGCAATACCTGCAAGAAATTCGCATAGAAACGGCTAAGGATTTGTTAAAAACCAGCAACCTCTCCATTAGTGAAGTGGCATTCAAAGTGGGTTATCACGACATGGGCCATTTTACCGGGCTATTCAAAAAACTGTTGGCGACAACCCCCAGCGATTACCGCTCTACGGTACGGGCAAAATTATTCAGCGCCGTGTAACCGCGGCTTTTGCAAAAACACCACATCTTTTCCAATAAACTCTAGCTGCGCATTCAGTCTGGCAGCTAGCCAGTTGAAACTTTCATCGGAAAAGAAACTCACATGGGTTAAGTCGTTTTTATAGTGCCATCGAGAAAAAGCGTCGCAATCTATTACGCGCTTGGTCATCAGCGCCAAATAACCACCGGGCTTTAGTAATTGCCACAATGCCAATAAGCTAAAGCCTGGCTGCCGAAAATGCTCCACCACTTCAGTGGCACTGACAAAATCGTACTTTTTTTGCAATACCACCTCGTCGCGGGCATAAAACTTATCATATACCGCCACCTCAAAGCCTTGGGCTTGCAACCAGGATTGCAACACCGGGCCAGGCCCGCAACCGACATCCAAACCAACACTCGCCGCCGGCATTCGCGCCACCAACGGATCGGCCAAGCGCCTTAAAAAATTCAAGTATCCTAGATCGCCCTCTGAATTTTCGTGATGGTCATATTCACTTTTTTCAGCAGAAAATGAGAGTTGATCTTGCGTGGCAACAAAAACCAAGTGACAGCAAAGACAGCGCCAATAGGGACGGTTTTTATCGGTATGAAAGGCCTCTGTGCTGGCGCACCAACACAGAGGGCATCTGAGGGGCGGCAAACGCTTATGCAGCGGCTATGTGCTTAGGTTTTACACCATTAATTGCGATAGTGCGTGGCTTCATCGCCTCCGGTAATTCTCTACGCAATTCAATGTGCAATAAACCGTTTGCCAAATTGGCATTTTCCACCCGAACGTAATCAGCCAGCTGAAAACGACGCTCGAAATTACGCTCGGCAATACCTTGATGTAAGTATTGCTTCTGTTTATCTTCGGTACCTTTTTGACCGGACACGGTTAATTTATTTTGATCGACATTGATGGAAATTTCATCGTCATCAAAGCCTGCCACCGCCATGGTGATACGATATTGATCTTCGCCGGTGAGTTCAATATTGTAAGGCGGGTAGCTCGGCTGGTTCTGTTCAGTGCGCGACAGAGAGTCAAGCACACCAGCGAGACGATCGAAACCTATGGCAGAGCGGTAGAGTGGAGCTAGGTCAAAATTACGCATAATAATATCCTCAATTTGAGCAATAAGTAGTTCAGTCTATCGATGATCAGACCTATAAATAATGCGCCCCGAATTCGGCGACGCCCTATATATCTAAGGGCATAGTTTTCACTTTCAAGTTTTATTAAAAGAAAATTAACAAGCCAGCTCAGGCCTTGCCAGACAGCGGTGTGCACCATTAGTTCCCTGCAAAAGCGAAAAGCGCACCAAAACAGCCAGAAGTGACGCAGATCAAAAAAAACCAGCCAAAGGGATTGTTTTTTTATTTCGCAGTGCCAATATGTAACTCAGGACGTCCGAAAATTTCAAAGCAACTTAAGGAGCACTTCTATGAAGTCAGCTGCGAGCATTGTATACAGAGATTTAGAATCGTCACCGGCACTGAATGACACCATTCAGAAGAAACTCGATAAGCTATTTCGCCTGTCTGAGCGTTTAAGCGTACAACGCGTGGTTATAAACGCCCCTCATCAACATCACCACAAAGGCAGCCAGTTCGAAGTCAGCGTAGAGATGACCCAAGGCGGAAAACCTCTGAATATTAGTCACAGTGACGACAGTGTTCACCTAGCCGTAAAAAGCGTATTTAGCTCGGCCGAACGGGCGGTAAAAGAGCAAGGCGCCAAGTGGCGCAGCAAGCGCCATATCGATAAGCATGCAAGCGCACCAGCAACGCCCGAAGAAGACGAGCATCAGGTGTTTGAACAAGCCTCTTAGGCCACCAACTGGGCCGTTCCTCGGCCCAGCTTTCCAGTCCTCTTAACCTTAACCCCACACAGTGCTATCTTGTGCTTATTGGCAACTCACGCTAGTAACGCGGCTGCCAGCAATAACAGAGGATTGTGTATGACCCCAACCCCGCCAGCCGCTCGCGGCCACATTAGTGCAGTATTAGTTTTTGTTTTTTGCACTTGCCTGCCCATCAGTAGTCTGGGTTTAGATCCGCAATTTGAAGCCGACAGATTATTGATGGCCACCGAAGCGGCGCTGTCGAGAGGCGATATCGCCGAGGCGAAAGCCCATAAAAAAGATGCCCAAGCGCTAAAAATTGCACTGCCAGCTGATTTTGATTACTTCATTGCCCTGCTGCTCGAGCACGACGGCAATACAGCCAAAGCCATCGCCTCCTTCGAGCGATACGTGGGGCAAACAGGTAAAACCGGACGCTTCTATAAGGAGTCCCTCGCCGGCATCACTCGCTTGAAAAATAAACCTGTTTCGAATACACAGTCGAATGCGCAAGATATCGCCTGGGGCGGCCCGTCTCAATTAACTCTTTCTGGAGCTGAATACAGTAAGAAGATACAAAAGCTCTACAAAGCCCCTAGCGCCTCAGAGGGCCTGAGAAGACACATCAATAGCCTTTTGCAATTCTACGGCACGCCTTACCAAGCGAGTGACAACAAACACTTTTATGAATTGATAATCGAGCAAGACATGCTCATTACACTGCTAAGAGCAGACAATGATAGCCGCGATATTCGCGTCAATAACGCGCGCTTCAGCGTTTTCGGGCTAGACCCCTATGTAAAATCAGATTGCGGAAAAGGCATTGCCGATGGCCCCAGCTGCTGGATAAAAGACCCCCGCTCTGGCCAGCCCTGGCTGATTATTAAACCATCCGATGAAGGCATAGCGGAACTCAGCAAGGCGTTAACCTTGCTGATCAGACAGCTACAACGCTAGGGTATTGCCTTAAGCGCTAGCGCGACGGCTGGGTAATACCATGCAGTCTGGCTCGAAGCCTGGCGCCAAAATCTGCAAGTAAGTCAACTGACTTTCATCGAGATAGGTGACCAGGTAAAGTTTGGACAAATCTGGATAGCCGCGCACATCCGGTGCCGATAAAAGCTCATCATTTTCACCAAAGCCAAGCCACATACGGCCGGCGGCAAAATGTATTAAGCGCGAAATACCAAAATGCCGATGAAAAATTTCACGGATATTGAGCCCAAAAGTTTCTGGATGATTCATAACGCCATGCTCCTTGGCTTGTCGACCTGACAGTCGGTTCCCTAGTAGTTTGATGTTGTACAACTGACTACGGTGCAAAGCCAACAATGAAAAGGCAAAACATCTAAGTGGTACGATGGATCAATAATATGCCAAAGCTAGAGCATGGTAAAGTGAATAATTACTCATATTTTGCTCTTAAATTAGCCTTTTAATATAACCCTTTCAGCTAAACCGCCAGCGCCAGCGTCGCTCGCCCATCCACCTCAAACCCCTATAACACGCGGCTTACAGCATAGGCATAGGGGAAAATTCGTATCTTGACCAATTCGCGCGCTGAGCATCGAGAGATCGCTTGCACAAAATAACGCCAATTCTTCACTAGCCTCCCGGCCAAACCCCAGACATAATGCAAACAGGACTATAAGGTAGCCTTGCCTCAAGGTGGCCTTACCAAAAAAGCCTACCCAATATAGTGAAGCTTGACCCCCAGAGCTAAGTATCGACATGCGCTATCTCTGGCCATAAAAACGATAATACAAAGAGCAAAAACCGATGAAAAAAACACCTATTACAACCTACCTCAACTACCCTCTTGCACTGATTTTCTGTGCCTTTTGCACGGCATCTCAGGCGCAAGTGATCTATTCCAATGGCTTTGAGAATCTGCCAGTGGGCCATGCCAGCGATAAGGATATCAAAAGTACCTGGAGTTCCCGCTACGCCAAAGGGCCAGATGAAGGTCGAGTCAATATTATTGCCGCAGGTCATACAGGCATAGCGGCGAAAATAAAGTACCCAAAAAATGGCAATCAATCGACCCCAAGTGGCGCCACATGGGAAACGGATATAGGCCGTAGCGGCGACGAAATGTACATGTCCTACTGGGTAAAGTTCGACCAGAATTTTGACTTCGTAAAAGGCGGCAAGCTCCCAGGTTTAGCCGGCAGCACTGACTTTCCCTATGGCGATAACGGCTTCACCACTCGGCTCATGTGGCGTGAAGGCGGCAAGCTCGAATTTTATTTGCACGGCTACGAAGTTAACAACAGCAGCGGCGCAGAACCCTATCGTTTGTTATGGGACACGGCAGGCTATCATGCCAAGGTGACACCCGGTCAATGGCACCACATTGAAATTCGCCAAAAATTAAATACTCCGGGCCAGCGCAACGGCATCTTGCAAGGATGGCTGGATGGTCAACTGGTGTGTAACGACTCAGATAATTCCGGGGTACGCGGCGCTGGCCACAGCAACACCAAAATTAACCACCTCTACTTTTCAACTTTTTTCGGCGGCTCGAGCGCACCAGAAAGCCAATGGCAGCCAAAAACGGATGTATTTGCCAGCTTCGATGACTTTATCGTATCAACGGCGCGCATTGGCATTAACGGCAAGGTTATTCCGCAGCCAGATGCAGGTTCTGGCTCGGGCTCAGGCAGCAACACCGATACCTGTATTGCGTTAGCGAGCAATGGCGCTCAGCATGAGGTCGATCTCAATAAGGGCAACTGCGTTCAGTTTCATGAAAATATCGCAGGCAAAACCCTGGCCGTATGGGACAGCGACAGCAATAGTTCTTGTGATTTTAGAGGAAACGTAATTTCAATCGATGGCACCGGCCTGCTCAATGTGCCGGACAATTATGAAGCCACCAATAGCATGAGTGGCACCCAATTAAAAATTGAACCCACGAATAGTTGTAAATTTTTGAAGATTCGTGCGCTGTAACCAACTCGAATAGTTAACTACATAAGGGAAGGCCTCAACATCAGTTAAGCTCGGGGCCTTACCCACTCAATCAATGCGACATGAATCAACGAAGTCAGGTCACAAAACACCCTGTGAGACCTTAATATCACTTTTTCAAAGGATCAAACAAAATTTCGTAAAGCTGGGTTCTCGAAACCCATTCTTGATCTAAAAAGCGCTTTGATCTCATTATTTCAGGCACAATTACTGTATCAATAAATATATTTCCAGTTAAGCTTGGGGCAAGCTGCTCGCCCTTGCACGTCCAATTATGTCCACGATGTAAAGCGGCTAGCATAACGCTATAAGCCGGCCTCCATAGCTCCAATTCAGGAAAAACCTTTTTCAACGCAAGGAAAATACTCAAGCCTGAAAAATCCAAATCACCCCAAAAAAATGTCTGTTCCTGCCCGCCATCGAACCAACTTCTTTCAAAATCATCCAGCACTTCCTTAGACGTAGTAGAAGAATAACTTAGGCTAACGCTGCTTCTATTTCTAATTCGACTCGAAGATAGTTTAAACCCCTCACAATAAATGACATGAAACGGTGCACCTAATTCAGACAATAGAATAAAGCTATCTAGGTTTTCAACAAAAATCCAAGGCTGCTGCTTAGGAGCCAGACAAACATTCACCAAGATAGATCTAGGCGCTAGTTTCCGTAAATTATCTCCGTATATAGCCAAAAGATATTTATCACCTAAACGCTCTAAGTATTTACTGAGGCCCCAAAAATACTGGGCGCTTAGGGATCTAAGGGTAAAAGCATAAGGCGTATTGATTAACCCGTCTAAACAGGCCAAATGAGCCTGAATCAATTCCAAATCGGAAACACCGGGTATTCGCGGAAGCGGCTCAATCAAGGCATCAACATTGGTTAAACGAGTCAAATCCAACGTTTCAAGACATTGCTTCCAATTTTCAGACTTTTTCCTTTCGACATCAGCTCCGGTATATCTGTCAAACTCATGTTTCCCTAGGTCAGTAAGTCGAAAATCGGCAACTTCAGTACCATCTTTTAGGGATTTTTTGTCCAGCTCCAAAAAATCTAAGCGTTGCAGTTCGTAAAAAAAATCCCAGGCAATCCGCTCCTTCTCATCATTATGGGATACATACAGCCAAGAAAATTCGCCATTTTCAGATACCCTTAAACGCCGCGCTCGACGTGAAAGACGAGTCAGTATGGCATCACAACCAATTGGAACTAGAGGAAAATCAGTCATTCAACCCTTCAAGCTCCTCGAGAAAATCCAAACTTGCCTGATGACGTAAGGTTTGCCGATGCTGCTCCATTAAGCTTTTAACCGCATCCTGATTTAATACCTGCCGATCCACCAGTACGCGCGACTTTAGCTCGCCAATGGCCTGAGAGGTTGAGCATTTGCTAAACACAAACTGATTGCTAACCAAATCTAAAAACGGCCCTGATTTACTCGACGGCATAATAAACATTAACTGCAGGCCTAAAGACTGGGTCAAATAATTAATCACCTCTTTCGAGCGATGCTCATCCATCTTACTGAATGCTTCATCCACCAGCACCATGCGCAAATGGCTACGCCCTTCACTAAATCTAAATGCCGAGGTAATGGCAGCACTTCGGATAATATAGGCCGGCGTCTCTAGCTGCCCGCCAGATCCGGTGCCGTATTGGCTCAGGGCAATAGGTTCTTTGCCCTCGGGTTCTTTATATATTTCATAGCGTCGGTAATTGCGATAGTCCGCCAAACGGGACAACTCTCGCAAGGCTAGCTGCTCGTCTTTATCCAACAACATAGCCATTAAACGATCGCGCACTTGTACGTGCTTTTTATCCAGTTTCATTTCGAATAGCGACTCGCCATCACCCAAGGCAGGGTTGTCGATCACGGCTTTAAAGAATTGCCAGTACTCTTTAAATTCAGGCACCCAAGAATAGCCAAAATAGAATCTTTCTCTATCTGCTCCAAAGCGATGGTGTTCGAGTTCCTTGTTCAACTGCTCAAGGGTTTGCTTACCGTCATTAATGGCCTGGTAAATGGCGTGGCATAAATTAGTAACGAAGGCATTGTTAAAACTGGCCCTCATAGCACTGATATCAGCCTGACGGGTGGCGAGAATGTTATTTTTAAAGCGGTTATACAGACCGTCTAACTGGCGTTGCAATTGGCATAAAGCCGAGAAGTTGGCGTGACTTTCAAGATTGGCAACATTAGGTTCAAACACCACTTGATCGGCGGATTTTGCCCCCTGGTTATGCTCCATCACGTGGTTATCTAAACGACGGAGATTTTTACCTAACGCTTCGCGCAAAGCTGTTTGCTCTGCCAACAACTGCGTCAATGAGCGCGATGTGGCCCAGTCATCGGCTTGCGCAATGGCCTGCTCGGGATTAAAGTCAGTCCACAAACTTTGCACATCCAACAAATTTTGCTCTGCGGTTTCCACCACTTCCAAGGCACTGTCTTGGCGCTGATCCAACTGTTTACATTGGCCCTCCACTTGTAACAGCTGTGCCGCTTCTTTGATGCGCAATTCTTGTGCAGAACGAATTTTTTCCTGTTGCTCAGCCAGTAATGCACTGGCTTGGGCAAGGGATTCCTCTAAGGCGAGATGATCGCTAACATCCAAACGCGCCAATCGCACAGCCACCCCTTCCAACTCTCGCTGAGTTCCGATGAGGGATTGCATAATATCGGCGTAACTGTTGGGCGCCAATTTGGCCACTAAGCCGTAAAGCTGCTGCAACAAACTAGCCTGCTCGCGAATTTCACCCAGCTGCAGTTGCAGCTGCTCTAGCTCAAGTTCTTTAGCAGCTTTAGCACGCAACCTCGCCTGCTGACCAAACACCAGTTCGGCATCGTCGATGTCACAGCGAAACAAGGTGTAGTTTGCCGCGCCCATTGCATCGCGAGTAACGCCGCGGCGCACGCCTCTGAGCGCATTGGCATCCTCGACACACTTCACTTGCCCATAACTAGCCAGTAAATAATCGCGCGCCACGTCATGGCTAAATTGCATATGGGCGACGATGCTATCTTGCTCAACCTGCATACGGCTGCTGTCTGCCGCGGCTTTGCTGCCCTGAATAACCCGGGCGCGGTTATCGCGCCCTGGCAGTCCACGCACAATGGCAATGGCTTTGGCTTCAAATTCTGGCTCCACCAATATGCCAAAACGCGCACCACCAATATAACCTTCAATTGCGGCCTGCCACTGGGCATCGAGGATTTCCACATGATCACATAACACTCGCGCATCGGCCTGGGGCAATTGTCTACGAATAGCGTCGAGGGCCAAGCGAACCCCCGCAGGGTAATTAACCTGCAGGGACTCAAGCTGACTAATCTCTTGAATTTTCTGCTGCCTTAAGCGATCGGTTTTTTCAACCAATTGCACCTGCCGCTCTAACACCCGGCGCAAATCATCGCGATGGCCATCGGTTTGACACCAGAGTTCAGCCCATTGGTTGTGTAGTTGTTGTAACACTAAGGCTTGATCAAGCTGCTGCTCTAAGGGAGCTAAGTCGACCCAATCTTTAGTCGCCAAGGCGTGTACATCGGCGGGTTCACCGGCAATTTTTCTGGCAATTTTTGTTAGAAGTTCACTCACATGTTTATCGGCTAAAGACGGCCACAGCTGTTGCAGTAAAATATCGGAGCGAATTTTAACGAAGGTAGCAGCGTTGTTTTGCTCTTGCTGCAGTTGGTTAACAGCGGCTAGCAAGGGCACCATGCCCTTGTGCAAACTTGCCTCCAAGGCCGCTTGCTGCTGTAACAGCTGTTCTTTATCGCGCAGCGCTGGAACCTGCAATTGCTGTAAGCGAATATCATTAACTTCGCCTTGCAGCGCATTGGCCCGCTCTTGTGCCAGTAGCGCTTCGCGCTCAAGCTTATCTACTGAAGCGCGCAAATCCTTTTGCCGTTTTTTCGCAGCTAGATAATCCTTCTGGCCTTCGCTGTAGTGCTGTTTAGCCGTGGCATAATCTAAGCCTTGCAACTCCAACCAATGGGCAATAAAACTGTCGGCGCCATTGCGTGCGGCCAACAACCGCTCCGCCGCCTCGCGCACAGATTTTGCATCGGTTTCCATGGTGTGAATACGCTTGAGCATGGCCGAGACATCGCGAATAGCCTCGCCAATATCTTTCTGCTCCAATATTTCATTGGCGACAAATTCATCAATGGCCTTTATCGGCTTGTAAGCCATAAAGCGGGCAAAGGCACGGGCCGCATTCATAGCTTCGCGCTCGGAAACGGCCTCATCCTTACCGCGCAAGGCGCCATACAAGCGACACAAATAGGCTTTTTTCCGATCGTATTTCTCGACTTTTTCTCGACCGTAGCGCGCGCATAATAACTGATTAATTTGCCCGCTCGGCAGCACATAGCGGCCGCCCTTGTCTTCGCGCACTAAGTCGCCAAGCAGCAACTTAATTTGCGGCAATACATAGAAGGTAAGTTCATCTAAACGGGCTATTTTTTGTTGGCCGCTGCGCTCAACAAATGCACTCATCGCCAGTAGCGCCGTGAAAGCTTCGGCATCCTCACCGGCATGGGGCGCAAATACCGCGGCTAAATAACCAAACGCAGAATCTGGTCGAGCATAGGCGCCATCATCACAACCCAACACATAGGACGGCAAGGTGCGCACCTGTTTACCACCGCGCCCGCGCTGGGTCGATTCATCTTGACCTGGATTAAAGTGAAACAAGCCATCGTGGGCGGCGGTCATCACCGTTTGGATTGCATCCGCGGCCGTAGTTTTACCCGAGCCATTGCCGCCAGACAATAAATTAGTGGGGCCAAACTCAAACTCGCCGAAGGGAATATTGCCCCAATTAACATAGATAAATTTTTGCAAATACATCAGTGCTCACCCTCATCAGCATCAGCTTCGCCATTCGCGTCGGTCAACAATGACGCGTGTTTAGCCTCGCCAGCCAATAGCGGCGCTAGGGCATCTTCGTTTACTAAAGTGAGAATCATCGGCCGAATCAACAACCAGCTATCGCCCTGTTGCAAATCGGCGTCGCTCGCCATACGAATAAGACGTAGCTGGCGCAGCTGGCGAAACAAGGCGCGGCGCTCTAACTGTTGCTCGGGTAGACTTCGGCCCAATAAATTTTTCATGGATAAGTTAAGCGCCTCGAGCGACAAACTCGCGCAACCCTTTTCATCCACCCGCGCCTCGCGCAAGGACTTCTCATACTCAACCGCAAGCACCAAGGTTAACGCCACGGCCATAGGCGATAAATTGGCGCGCAAGCCACCGCCCGCAGGGCCATCATTTGCCTCGTCATCAACGCCGGGGACACGCGCACCGGGCGGCACCAAACGCACATACTCAAAGCGCTTGTCGTGGTAAAAACGAATACCCGCCATTAACAGATAATCGTCCACAATGCCTTCGCAGCGCACAAACAAGTCATAGAAATCCGCTTCAATCTGACTTTCATCGCGGCAGATAATGCCGTAATCCAATAAGCGTTGAATCAAGCTTTGGAACTGCTGGCGATGCAAATCTTTTTCCGCCAAGGATTTTTCGAGTAGCGCGTTAAGGTCAGACATGTATTTCTGGTTCTCGAGTATCTACCAAGGTCAGCACGAACGACTCGCGCTGGGTAAAATATGGGTCGCTGGCGTGCAAGGGCGAAAACACTTGAGTGCCCTGCTCGTCCGTTTGCACAGGTGTCACATCAATGCGGAAATCCGAATTCAATCGCTCGCCCTGCACGCTAATTAAGTGCGCCATAGCCATTAGCTCGGCGGCGTCGCTAACGGGTAAATGCCGGCTGTGAACTTGTCCTGTCTGCAGCAGACGCTCGGCGACAAATTTACGCAAATGCAAATGCGAGATATGAAAGGCTTGATCGAGTACCTGGGCGATGAATTGTGCTTTTTGTGCTTCGACATCCAGCTCGGGCAGCTCTTCAACCGCCGCGCGCACCGTGCGCTTGGAGACGCGCGTGCGCAAAGTGAACTGATCTGCAGCAGGCCAATTAGGCCGGCAATAGGCCCACTGTTCACCAAGCAAAGTTAATCTCGCCTCTTGATCTTCGGCCGACAGTTCGCGCAAGACTCGGCATGCGTCGATGACAGGGTGATCAACTTGCGTATGTAAATAGCTCAACTGACGAATAATAATATCGGCCCTAGCGGTGAAACTATTCAGCGCCCTACGCAGTGCCGGCAACATAATTTCACAGGCGCTTTTTAATCGCTCTTCGATACCGAATAGAATATTTTCTAACAGCGACTGGCCCTCGATGACGCGCCCAGGCAATAAAGTCCGCAGCTTTTTTTCCATCACCGTTTGCCACAGTAAATTCGCGTGTTCGCCCGCGCCATAGGGCCTCCTGCGCCTGATTTTACTGACCAGCGAGGAAATTTGGTCGCGGTATTTTTCCACGTTATCAGCTGAGAGCCGAACCTCTAAATCCGGTTTAAATACAGTGTCGATAAAATCAAAAAATTGATCGGCTGCTTGCTCGATAAGCTGGCGCGACTCAACCTCTTTCACCAGCTGCAGGCGACGCTCATCCAACTCAGAAATGGCATCGGAAAAATCGCTAATAATGCGCTCGGAATATTCGAAGGCGTCGAGCAAATCGTAAACTTCACCTTTATCGTAAAAGGCCTGCAAACTGTTGCGGGTATTGCGCGTATTGCGATTGCGCGAGCGGTAGTCGCTATTGCCGGTATCGATAAACGGCTGGGTAAAGGCGCGCCCCATGCGGGTAAAGCTAAAATAACTACGCAAGGTCGCCTCGTCCAGCTGGCGTTCAAGCCAGCCATACTCCAACAGCGCATTGAGGATGAAACCTGCCAGTTCACGGCTGGATTTAAATCGACCTTCGGAGAACTCATCGTCGCTATCTAATACCGGTGCCCGAGCAATCGCCTCGGAAAACACATCGATAATAAAATCTCTATCTCGGCCCTGCCCATAGCCGGACAGATCGGTGTAAAAACGTCGATACAGTAAGCGTACGCATTCGGCCACTACTTCGCGGTACTTGCCCACAAAAGGCCGGAAAAAATGTAGCCTATGCTCTGAAAAAAACATACGTGAAGGTACTTTAAGGAAGGTTACCGCCCCGCACGGGGCCGGTATTTATTTAAGCTTTTTAAAGACACAATGCTTGGCGTAATCCGCCGCTTCGTTAGCCGTCCATTCGCCACTGGGCTGATCGGCCATATTTTTACACCACTTGTCACTGCCCACTTCCGGGCTACAAGCAACTATATTCAGCATCAAAAAACCAAACACAAGCAAAGACACAGATTTCATATTAATCACTCGGTAATAATAATTATTTTTCGCTCAGCCAACGCACGGCATCAAGCGCAAAGTAGGTAATAATCAAATCGGCGCCGGCGCGTTTAAAGGCCAGCAAAGACTCTAACACCACCGCCTTTTCATCGATCACGCCGGCGTTGCTGGCGGCTTTGATCATGGCATATTCACCGCTCACCTGATAAACAGCAAGCGGCAACTGGCTATTGGCGCGAATAGCGGCCAACACATCCAAGTAGGCCAGCCCAGGCTTCACCATAAGCAAGTCGGCACCCTCGGCTTCATCCATCATCGACTCAGCCAGCGCCTCGCGCGCATTGGCCGGGTTCATTTGATAGCTGGCGCGGGTGCCTTTGAAATTACTATCTACGGCGTCCCGAAACGGGCCGTAAAAAGCCGAGGCAAATTTAGACGAATAAGACATCACCGGTATGTGACTAAAGCCGGCGTCATCCAGAGCGTCGCGGATGGCGCTGATCATGCCGTCCATCATGCCCGAGGGCGCAATCATGTCGACCCCTGCGCGCGCGGCCGTAACCACCTGCTTTCTCAAATTCACCAGGGTCTTGTCGTTATCCACATCATCGGCCACCACCACACCACAATGGCCGTGCTCGGTGTATTCGCAAAAGCAGTTATCGCTGATAACTACCATATCGGGCGCCGCTTCTTTTGCCGCGCGAATCATGCGCGCCATCAAACCCTGCTCGGCCCAGGAGTCGGCACCGCAACTGTCCTTGTGGGTAGAGACGCCAAACAGTAAAACCGCGCGAATGCCTGCATCCCACGCTAACTTAACCTGCTCGGCCAGCTGGTCTTCAGGGAAACGATAAACACCCGGCATACTTTGAATTGCCACCGGGGTATCGATATCTTCTTCGACAAAAATCGGCCAAATAAAATCGGCACTGTTCAAGTGCACTTCTTGCACCAGTTGGCGTAGCGCTTGGGTACGGCGTAAACGCCGGAAGCGAAATTGCGGCTGACTCATAGGAATTGGGCCATTTTATCGAGTGTAGGGCATTATAATGCGACTTATCGCCCGTGTCAGACTTAGTCGATAAGACAGCGAATTTTGTTAATTTAGGGGTTAAATCTGGCCAAATAAAGACCACATTGACTAGTATTGCTGACAGCGCTTATACCAGCGGAGATGCCATGTTAAGACTGATCAAAAATCGCTCAAGTACATTGCTGCCCCCGCTCTGTCTCCTATGCACGGCGGCACTCTCCACCCTAGCCACTCTAGCCGATGACCTTCAAGGGGTGGATGCACTGCTTGAGCCCGGGCGCGCGCCACATCAACTCAATTTGAAACTTCGCAACCTCTATTTTAATAAGCGACGCGATAGCAGCAGTAAAGACAGCTCGCTAATTAATCAATGGGGGCAAGCCGCTGAAATCAACTATGCCAACAAGCAGCTAGCAAGTTTTTTGGAGGTTGGTGCCTCGGCTTACGCTGCGTTGAAACTCTATGGCCCAGACGACAACCGCAGTAGCGATATATTCGAACAGCAAGCAGATGGCAGCCTCGCCGATGGCTATGCAAAAATCGGCCAACTCTATGGCAAGCTCAAGTTCAACGAGCACAATTATCTAAGCCTAGGGGCGCAAGTATTGGACTACAACCTACTCGAATCCTCCGCGAGTCGAGCCACACCGAGTACATTTTTACATCGAGCCGTTCATCTAGGCAAAGGTGGGTGGTCCGGCCACTACCTGTACACCGATCGATGGAGCCCGCGCTATGCAAATAACTATGAAAAATTTACCAACAACGCCGGTGATACTATTTCAAATATTCAAATTGCCGGAATAAGTTACGCCAACGACCAACTGTATTTTATCGGTGAAGTGGGACGGGCCGATGCGTACCTGGAGCGTCAATCCATTAACACCGGTTACCGCTTTAAGGTAAATTCAAAAACCAAGCTCAACGTAAATCTGCGCTACCACGCCGCCCAAGACGCCGGCGCTCTCTATGATTCCACCTTCGGCGGTCGCAGGGCCGGCACCGGACTCGACGGCAGGAAAGTTAGCTTACTCGCAGAGTATGAAGGCGAAAAATTTCATATCGGCACGATGCTGGCGCGCAACGGTAAAGATGGTTTCGACGGCTACTGGTACAGCAAAGATCACGGCACCTTGCGCGACTGGTCTCAGCGTCAAGTTTCGGAGTTTGTCGCCGCAGATGAGCGTATATTTCATATCCAAACCCGATATGACATGAACGACACTCTACCCGGATTTCAGTGGGCACTGACCTACACCAGAGGCACCGGTGCCCGCGCCAGCAAGGATTACGAAAGCAATCCAGACAATGATGCGGTAGAGGGCAGCGAATGGGAGGTGAACTTAGTGCTTGAGTACGACTTTGTTCATCAAGGTGTTAAAGGCCTAACCTTTCGTTACATAGGCGCCTATTACCAAAACACGATTGATACTGTCGACATTTGGAACAACTCAATTGCTCGCTCTAACGATGACGATTCCGATAACCGTTTCTACCTAGACTACACAATCGCTTTTTGAGCGACATTAATGCCAAGCGGAACCCATTTGGATGTACAAGGCACTGCCACTGTCAGAATTATGCGCCACATCCACACCGGCGTGAAGCCCATAGGTTTTGGCGATTAAGTAGCGAAAGCCAAACCCACCGGCGCTAATATTTGCATCGAATTGAAAGGGAATGCTGCGCAGTGAGCTATTGGATTCACCGTAACCGGCAAACACAATACCGGACCAACGCCGGCTAAACTGATAACCCACCTCTGCCTCTAGGCTAGTGACTTGGTTACCAAAATAGGCCATGGCGGGAACCCCGCGCAGAGACACAAAGGGCAAACTATAAAACGGTGTTTGTTGGGTTGCCTGCTCCAATAATAACCGAGTTGCCAAGCGCCATTCGCCCATGGGTTGGTGCCAGCGCCCATCAAACTTCACCATTCGAAAATCGCTGTCGCCGCCCCAATTTTCGTTAAAATCTTTTAGCGTCAAATTGGCTTTTAGTCCTTTCATGGGCGACAGCGGATTATCCAACCTGTCGTATTCGAGACCAAACTCGAGAGCCGCGTTGGTATCATTGAAAGCATCGGGGATATCGTCAAACCCAACTTCGCTGCGTGCCCATTGATAGGCCAGCGAGGCCTTCAGGCCAGAACTTAAACGACGGGCCAAGCGGTGCAAGGTAAAGCTGCCGTCCAAATCGTAATCGAGTTGCTTATCAAGCCGCTCATTATAAGCGCCGAGGTAGACTTTGCCATCGAATAACATGCCGGTGTAGGACCAGTTATCATCATCCCAGGATTGTTGATGAAAACCGCCTAGGCCGCGACTGCCATTTTCGGTCGCCATGGCCATAAGCCCCGAAACCGAGGGCAAATAAACTTTCCCCGACGCCGTGGTGGTTAGCTTTTCATGAAACCACACGCCCGCCCCCGCTAAACCCAAGCCCACAGCGGGTTCAGTAATGGGCATCACAACCGGCATAAAACCCCAGGCGGTGTTAAGCATGGCCGAGGCATCGAGCATACCGTCATCAGGATCAACCAATAGCTCTCTCATATCCGCTTGCGCCACAGGTACCAGCGCACTTAGCAATAAAAAAACAATGCCGCACTGAAACCTCAATCCGCTTAACATGTGATTCATCAATAACACTCCGAGTGAATTATCTTTCTCGGCGCCAGCTGGTGCCATCCTTGCTATCTTCCAACACCACACCGGCGGCTTTTAATTGATCGCGAATTTCATCGCAGCGAGCCCAGTTTTTATTGGCCTTGGCTGTCACTCGCGCTTCAATTAATGCCTCAATCTCTGCCGCTTCAATTTCACCATCGGCGCCTTGGGTTAACCACTGCTCTGGATCTTGCTGTAGCAGGCCAAGTAAACTGGCGCAGGCTAAAAATTCAGATTTCAACGCCGCCCGCTCTACTCCATTGGCCTTATTCAAAGACTTCGACAGCGCGTGCAACTCGCTAATTGCCAAGGGTGTGTTCAAGTCATCCAATAGCGCGGCATAGAACTTGGATGCAGAAATATCTAGGTCTATTAAGGCGACATCACTGACCGCTCGCAGGGCGGTATAAAACGAGTCTAAATTTGTTTTAGATTGCTCGAGCAACTCCACGGAAAAATCCATATCAGAGCGATAGTGGGCACTTAAAAGCGCCAGGCGAATTACTTCACCGCTGTAGCTTTCCAGCAACTCTCGCACGGTGCGGAAGTTACCTAAAGACTTTGACATTTTTTCGCCGTCGATATTGACGAAACCGTTGTGCATCCAATACTTCACAAAGGGTTCGTTATCGTGCGCGCAGCAGCTTTGCGCCAACTCGTTTTCGTGATGCGGGAAAATCAAATCTTTGCCGCCACCGTGTACATCGATGGTGTTACCAAAATGCTTTTCGATCATCGCCGAGCACTCTAAATGCCAACCGGGGCGACCGAAGCCAAAAGGGCTATCCCAACCGGGCTCGCCGTCGACAGACGGTTTCCACAGCACAAAATCGCCGGCATACTTTTTATAGGGCGCAACTTCGACTCGCGCGCCGGCCAACATGTCCTCCAGGGAACGACCCGATAACTTGCCGTAATCTGCCATGGACTGAACCGCAAATAGAACATGCCCCTGGGCTTCATAGGCGTGGCCTTTCGCAACCAACTGCTCGGTCATCGCAATCATCTCGCCAATATGCTCGGTGGCATAGGGGGTGATATCTGGTTCGAGATTGTTCAGCGCTGCCATGTCTTTTTGATATTCCGCCGCGAAGCGGCTCGACACCACACTAATAGCAACACCCTCTTCGACCGCCACCTTCATAATTTTATCGTCGACATCGGTAATATTGCGGGCGTAAGTTACCGAGGGATAGAGAGATTTCAGCAGCCGATAAAAGGTGTCGAACACCACGACCGGGCGTGCATTGCCGATGTGCACCAAGTTATAAACCGTGGGCCCACACACATACATTTTTACCGCCGCCGGATCGATCGGTGTAAAAACTTCTTTTTTACGGCTGGCTGAGTTGTATACCTGTAACGACATCATTAATTCCAACTATTTATGTGTGGGTTTGCATCTTCAAATAAACTAAACGTTATTAGCCCAATTATCTTTTAAACCAATGGTGCGGTTAAACACCGGCTTTTCTTTACTGCTGTATTTGCTATCGAGGCAGAAGTAACCTTCGCGCTCAAACTGATAAGCCACGCCTGGCTCAGCATTAGCTAAACTTGCCTCGGCCTTGGCATTGCTGATCACAATGAGTGCATCAGGGTTAATGGCATCGAGGAAATTTTTATCGCCGGCATCTGGCGCGGCGTCATTAAACAGGCGATCGTATAACCGCACTTCACAATTGACGTTGTCAGTGGCCGACACCCAATGGATAACACCGCGTGGGTTAATACCCTCAGGCGGATTCGCACCCACAGTGTTCGGCACTAGGCTGGCTTTAATCTCGATAATATTACCGGCCGCATCTTTAACCGCTTCATCGGCCTTGATGATGTAGGCACCACGCAACCGCACCCACTCCCCCAACACCAAGCGCTTAAATTTCTTGCGCGACAAGCTAGTGTCTTCGGTAAAGTCATCGCGCTCGATGAACAACTCTTTGGTAAAGGGTAACTGGCGCTCGCCCATGTCGGCATTATTGGGATGCACAGGCTGGGTCATCATTTGCGTACCGCCGTCAAAATTACTGATTACCACTTTGAGCGGGTTTAACACGCACATAGCGCGCGGGGCAGATTCATTGAGCTCATCGCGCACGGCAAACTCCAACATGCCAACGTCTACGGTACTGGCCGCTTTGGTGACGCCGATTAACTCGCAAAATTTCCGCACCGCAGACGCGGGGTAACCGCGCCGACGCATGCCGGAGATGGTCGGCATGCGCGGATCGTTCCAACCGTCTACGTAATTATCGTCGACTAGCTGCTTCAATTTACGCTTAGAGGTCACGGTGTAATTTAACTCTAAACGGGCAAATTCATACTGACGCGGTTTGCTTGGTACGGGTAAATGTTCGATGAACCACTCGTACAGCGGTCGATGATCGGCAAACTCCAAGGTGCAAATTGAGTGGGTAATTCCCTCGATGGCATCCTCTTGGCCGTGGGCAAAATCATAGGTGGGATAAATGCACCATTTATCGCCGGTTTGATGGTGCGCTAATTTGCGAATGCGATACAAAATTGGATCGCGCATATTGATGTTGGGCGAGGCCATGTCAATTTTTGCGCGCAGCACGCAGGCGCCTTCATCGTACTCACCGGCGCGCATTTTCTCGAACTCGAGCAGATTTTCTTCGACGCTGCGGTTGCGATGCGGGCTATCTTTACCCGGCTCTTTCAAGGAACCGCGGTAGGCGCGTGCTTCGTCGGGCGACAAGTGACACACGTAGGCATCGCCGGCCTTAATGAGGTGTATGGCCCACTCGTAAAAGCGTTCAAAGTAGCTGGAGGCATATTTAATATCACCAGCCCAAGTGAAACCCAGCCAGCGCACGTCTTCGGCGATGGCGTCCACATACTCCTGATCTTCTTTACCGGGGTTGGTGTCGTCAAAGCGTAAATTGCACTCGCCGCCAAACTCCTGCGCCAGGCCAAAATTTAAACAAATAGATTTCGCGTGACCAATATGCAAGTAGCCATTCGGCTCTGGCGGAAAGCGGGTAACAATTTTGGTGTGCTTTTTATCGGCCAAATCCTGACTTAGGATCTGCTGTAAGAAATTTTGCGGCTTGGTATCTGACATGTGAGCTCAACAATGGGTGAATTCGAGCGCCCTTGGTTCACGGGCGCAGACAAAGGCGCTATTATAGCCGGCTCCCAAACGGGTCAACACCCGTTATTCGGTAGAATTTTGAGGAAATACCATGATTACCCTACAAACTAACTTCGGCGACATCGTAATTGAGCTGAATTTCGACAAAGCGCCTAAAACCGCCGCCAATTTTCAGCAGTACGTTGAAGATGGTTTCTACGATGGCATCATATTTCACCGCGTGATCGACAATTTCATGATCCAAGGCGGTGGCTTTACCGCTGATATGGCGCAAAAGCCTACCCGCGATCAAATTGAAAACGAAGCCGACAACGGCCTGACCAACGAAGAGGGTACTCTGGCCATGGCCAGAACCTCCGATCCACACTCGGCCAGCGCTCAATTTTTCATCAACGTGAAAAACAACAGCTTCTTAAACCATACCGGCAAAAACATGCAGGGCTGGGGCTATTGCGTGTTCGGCAAAGTGGTTTCCGGCATGGATGTGGTCAAGCAAATTAAAGCCGTTAAAACCGGCAGCGCTGGCGGCCACCAAGACGTGCCCGTTGAACCCGTTATCATTCAAAAGGCCACCGTAACCGCCTAATGACTAGCTATTTCATCTCTGATTTACATCTAGATGCAACGCGCCCGGACGTCACCCGGGCGTTTTTGCACTTCCTAAACAACGCAGCCCAGCAGGCTAATGCCCTGTATATTTTGGGCGACTTGTTCGAGGCCTGGATTGGCGATGACGACGATGCCCCGCTCGCACTCGAGGTGCAGGCAGCGCTTAAGGCCTATGCCGACAGCGGCCACGCCCTCTACTTTATGCAAGGCAATCGGGATTTTTTGGTGGGCGAAGCATTTTGTCAGCGCACCGGCGCAAAAATGCTCAACGACCCAACCGTGATAGATTTACACGGCAAGGTCGTGCTACTGATGCACGGCGATACGCTTTGCACCGACGATGTGGACTACCAAGAATTTCGCGCCCAAGCGCGCAACCCCCAGTGGCAAGCGCCACTATTAGCACAACCTCTCGCCGCGCGGCGCCAATTGGCGGCTAAGATACGGGCCGAGACCAGCTCACTGGCGGCGATGAAAGCCGAAGACATCATGGATGTAAATCGCGACGAAGTGGCGCGAGTGATGCTCACCCACCGCGCCGACCTATTGGTTCACGGGCATACCCACAGGCCCAAGCGACACCCCGTTAACCTCAATGGCCAGCAGGCCGAACGTATCGTTTTGGGCGATTGGCACAGGTCGCTCTGGTATCTGGCCGTTTCGCCAAAGGCCATCGAACTGATCGAACAGCCGCTGTAGCGCCACAAACCTAGGCGCCAGCGGCTCCGCCATGAAAAGGCACGCCGCTGTGAAAGCGGAACACCGTATCGGTCGACTCGATCAAGCTCTGCTCTAGCTTCAGAAACTTATCCAGCTGTTTTTCAATAACCGCCGACGATTCCAGCAACCCGGCCAAGGCCAAGTAATCTTGGTAGTGGCGCGCCTCAGACTTCAACAGTGATAGGTAAAATTTTTGCAAGACGTCATCGAGATGCGGCGCCAAGGCCTCAAATCGCTCGCACGAGCGCGCTTCGATAATGGCGCCGATCAACAGTGTATCAACCAGCTTTGCCGGCTCGTGGGTGCGCGCTGCCTGACGCAATTCGGCCGCATAACGGGCGGCCGATAACTGTACATAGGTGATCTGGCGCTTTTTCATAAAGCCCAACACCTGCTCAAAATGCCGCAATTCTTCCCGCGCCAAACGGGACATTTTATTCAACAGGGTAAAAGCCACCGAATCGTCGAGGTTATAAGGACCTTTCTCGACATTATTCATGCCGTATTTCCACATTAATCCCTGCGCCGTTTGCGCCGCCTTAAGCTCGCAGTTGGCGTGGTCAATGAGCAAAATATCGGGTGCCTGGAGTGCGGCCTCAATCCAGCGCGGCGGTGTAGCGCAGCGCAAAAAGGCCTTAATTTCTGGAATTGCGGTCATAGGAAAGTCGTTAGTGCTAATGAATTTTTAACCGGCTTGGGAGGCCAAACCGGGGGCGATATAGGCGTCGTAATAAGCCACAGATAAGGCGTAATAATCGGCATCGATATCGGACTTAATCTGCGCCAAATCGGCCTCGACCAACAACCGTAAGCCGTAGTGTTCAGGCGCCTGAATTTGGCTCGCGCCCGCGCGCAGTAAATCAAAAACCCAGCAGTGGGGGTCGCGATCGTCGCGGTAGCGCACCCGCTGCAATGCCAACTGCGCCTTAAGCGCCGCCACATCGGTAATTTCCAAATAGCGCGACACCACCTGCACCAAAAACCCGGCTAGGCGCTGCTCGATAATCACGCGCTGCTCGTGGCTATAGGCATTCCAATCGATGACCTCGTGGGCAAAGCGCTTGCAGCCTCGGCAGACGCTATCGCCGATACCGGTAGAGCAAATACCAACGCAGGGCGTTTTTACGGGTTTAAACATGGCTGAGCGGGTCGTTCCAAGGCTAAATTGAGGTGATTTTCAGGGGTGGAACCATACCCTAATCTAGACCGCCAAATCCACCAGCATTGCAACATAAGGCTGCTATGCTTAGGCAGGCCGCGGGGCAGAAAAACACTAGCCAACAACCATTCACTCGATGAATAGTCATTATGTAAGTAGTTGATTTACAAGGTCTGCACTTAACATAGACCGGTAAGTCCGGTAGAATTTCCACCCCGCAAAGAGCCCGAAAAGTGGCTTACCCAATGATTCACATCGCCGCGTACACAGCCGGCGCAAAATCATGCCGTACCAGATTCCCAGTGAGTGCTCACCAGCGCTAGCCGGGCCACGAAAGCAACCTAGCCAATGACCAAGGTCATGCCAGGCGCTTTTAATCACAGACACAGAGGATATTCATCGTGCTTGAAGCTTACCGTAAACACGTCGCAGAGCGCGCCGCCGAAGGTATACCGCCAAAACCCCTTAACCCAGAGCAAACCGCCGAACTGGTTGAGCTGCTAAAAAATCCACCTAAGGGCGAAGAAGACACTCTGTTGGATTTGATCACTAACCGCGTACCGCCAGGTGTGGACGAAGCGGCATACGTCAAAGCCGGTTTTCTCTCTGCCGTCGCTAAAGGCGAGGCAAGCTCTCCACTTATCAACGCCGAATCAGCGGTTAAATTGCTGGGCATGATGTTGGGCGGCTACAACATCGAAACCCTGGTAAGCCTGCTGGACGACGCCAAGCTGGCGCAAGCAGCGGCCGAAGAGCTCAAGCACACCCTGCTCATGTTCGATGCCTTCCACGACGTGCAAGAAAAAGCCAAAGCTGGCAACGCCAATGCGCAAGCGGTAATGGAATCTTGGGCCAAAGGCGAGTGGTTCACCAAGCGCAACAAAGTGCCCGAGTCGACCAAAATGATCGTGTTCAAGGTCACCGGCGAAACCAACACCGATGATTTGTCGCCCGCGCCCGATGCCTGGTCGCGCCCCGACATCCCCTTGCACGCCAATGCCATGTACAAAATGTCGCGCGACGGCCTAACGCCGGACGACAATGGCACCACCGGTCCTCTTAAGCAAATTGCCGAAATCAAAGCCAAGGGCCTGCCGGTTGCCTTCGTCGGCGACGTAGTCGGTACCGGCTCAAGCCGTAAATCGGCCACCAACTCCGTACTGTGGTTCTTCGGCGACGACATTCCTGGCGTACCTAACAAGCGCGCTGGCGGCGTCTGTATCGGCAACAATGTAGCCCCCATCTTCTTCAACACCATGGAAGATGCCGGCGCGCTGGTATTCGAAGCCCCGGTCGACAAAATGAACATGGGCGATGTGATTGAAGTGCGCCCCTACGACGGCAAAATTCTCAGCGAATCTGGTGAGGTACTGTCTGAGTTTGAATTGAAGTCCGATGTGATTCTGGACGAAGTGCAAGCTGGCGGCCGTATTCCATTGATCATTGGCCGCGGCTTGACCGAAAAAGCCCGTGCCGCACTGGGCATGGAGCCCTCTACCCTGTTCCGCAAGCCAGATGTACCCGCCGCCTCAACCAAGGGCTTCACCTTGGCGCAGAAGATGGTTGGCCGCGCCTGTGGCTTGAAAGAAGGCCTAGGCGTGCGCCCCGGTACTTACTGCGAACCCAAAATGACCACCGTGGGCTCGCAAGATACCACCGGCCCAATGACCCGCGACGAGCTCAAAGATTTAGCGTGTTTAGGCTTCTCTGCCGATCTAACCATGCAGTCTTTTTGTCACACCGCGGCTTACCCCAAGCCTGTGGATATCGACACCCAACACACCCTGCCCGACTTCATCATGACCCGCGGCGGTGTATCGCTGCGCCCAGGCGACGGCATCATCCACAGCTGGTTAAACCGCATGTTGCTGCCCGATACCGTCGGTACCGGTGGCGACTCGCACACCCGCTTCCCGATCGGCATCTCCTTCCCGGCCGGTTCTGGCTTAGTGGCTTTTGCGGCGGCAACTGGCGTTATGCCGTTGGATATGCCCGAATCTGTATTGGTTCGCTTCTCTGGCAAGATGCAGCCTGGTATCACCCTGCGCGATCTGGTGCATGCCATTCCTTTGTACGCCATCAAGCAAGGTTTGTTGACTGTTGAGAAGAAAGGCAAGAAGAACATCTTCTCTGGCCGCATTCTTGAGATTGAAGGTTTACCAGATCTTAAAGTGGAGCAGGCTTTCGAACTGTCGGACGCCTCAGCCGAGCGCTCAGCAGCTGGCTGTACCATCAAGTTAGATCAGGCGCCTATCAAAGAGTACCTGACCTCCAACATCACCATGCTGCGCTGGATGATCGAGCAAGGTTACGGCGATGTTCGCACCCTTGAGCGTCGTGCACGCAATATGGAAAAATGGCTGGCCAACCCAGAGCTGATGGAAGCCGATAAAGACGCCGAGTACGCCGCGGTGATCGATATCAACTTGGCCGACATCAAAGAGCCTATCGTGTGCTGCCCGAACGACCCAGACGATGCGAAAGTGCTGTCTGAGGTGGCTGGCCGCAAGATCGACGAAGTGTTCATCGGTTCATGCATGACCAACATCGGTCACTTCCGCGCTGCGGGCAAATTGCTTGACGCTGCCAAAGAAGAACTTTCAACTCGCCTGTGGATTGCACCGCCGACGAAAATGGACGAGCACCAGTTGATGGAAGAAGGCTACTACAACATCTTCGGCCGCAAGAGCGCGCGCACGGAAATGCCAGGCTGCTCTTTGTGCATGGGTAACCAAGCGCGTATTGCTCCTAACTCAACTGCCATTTCTACCTCAACCCGTAACTTCCCGAACCGCTTGGGCACCGGCGCTGATGTATTCTTGGGCTCGGCCGAGCTGTCTGCTGTTGCTGCACTGATGGGTAAATTGCCAACACCGGCGGAATACCTGTCCTATGCAGACAAGCTCGATAGCATGAGCGGTGAGATTTATCGCTACCTCAATTTCAATGAAATTGAGTCCTTCCAAAAATCTGCAGACGAAGGCAAGCGCATTGCCGCCGTGCAGATTCAGGATGTGGTGATGTAATCGAGTAACGCACCGAAAGCGATCTGACAATGATCGGAAAAGGCCCGTATGAATATACGGGCCTTTTTTTTGGCGCGCTCTTGGCACTTTTTAACATTGCAGTAGGCACCATCCTACAAACGCTAAACTGCCCGATAACATCTATACTGAAACCAGCTCTCAAGCTCGCGACCAATCTCACATCAATCAGGATCAACAGTGCCAAGAATTTCACTCAGACTACTGAAAATGACGCTAATGTCACTGAGCCTATACCTCTGCACCCTCGCGCTATCGACACAGGCAAGTTTAGTGGCGCTTACCCCTGAGCAGCACACTTACTTAACCACAAAGAAACAACTCACCTATTGCGTTGACCCCAACTGGATGCCTTTTGAAGCCGTTAAAAACGGCGTTCACATCGGTATGTCAAAAGATTATGTGGAGCTTCTGAGCAAAAGCCTCGAAATCCCCTTTGTGCTTGTACCAACGTCGCGTTGGCGACAAACCCTAGACTACCTAGAGCAAGGCCGGTGCGACCTTATCCCCATGCTAAATCGCACGGCAGAGCGAGAGACCTATGCAAGCTTTTCCGATGTTTATTTTAGAGACCCCAATGTGTTGGTGGTTCGCACCAACCACCTGAACGAGATCAAAGGCTACTCGGATTTACACGGTAAATCCCTAGCGGTCATCGACGGTTACATGCAAGAAGAATACTTGCGCAATGAGCATCCAGAAATCGCCTTGGTACGAGTTGCATCGGAACTTGCGGGCTTAATGCGGGTATCGAGTGGCGATGTGGACGCCGTAGCGGGTTCGCTGCTGGCCGTTACACGGCACATTCAAAACGCCGGTCTGTCCAACCTTCATATTGCCACCGACTTACCCCAAGGGGACGAATTGCGCCTTGCGGTTCATAAGAACAATCCAGAACTCTTGGCAATTTTAAATTTAGCGATAGACAACTTCTCACATCAGGATCACTCTCGCATTTACAGCAGCTGGAACCCCATTAGCATCGCCACCAAAACCGATTACAGCTTGGCTTGGAAAATTGCGCTAGCTTCCATCCTCATACTGCTCTTGCTGTTGGAAAGATACCGAGCCAGTAAAAAGGTCAATAGCATACTGCTCGAGAAAAACATGGAGCTGAAAGCTGTACACGCGCAACTATCGACCCAACATCAACATCTTTTGTTTCTGGCAACACACGATAACTTAACTGGGCTTCTCAATAGGAAAAGTATTTTAGAGCATATAGAGAAAGAACTTACCCGTTGGCGCCGTCAGCAATTTCCATTAACGCTACTCATATTAGACTTGGATAAATTCAAAAGTATCAATGATAAATACGGGCACAACGCCGGTGACATTACCCTGAAAACCTTTGCCAACACCCTGACCAAAGTCGTCAGAGAAACGGATTTTTGCGCGCGCTGGGGAGGAGAGGAATTTATTATTGTCAGTTCCAACACGGATTTAAAAGCCGCAAGCACACTCGCCGAGCGCATACACAACAAATTGGCCGTGGCAACCACCCCTGACGCCCCCACGGCTAGTTGCAGCATTGGCATCGCCCAATACCATCAACAAGATAGCTTTGAGCAATGGTTTGAACGGGCAGACAAAGCCCTATATCGGGCCAAAATGCGCGGCGGGAAATGTACGGCGACTGAATCTGAGAACAGTAACGGGTAAGCAGGAGCGCCCCACTCTAGACAGTGAAATTAAATTTTCATTATCAAGCGGATTAAACGGTTTAGTTGTTGGTATATCTGCTCTCTAGTGAGTTCACCACCTTCGGCTAAACCCTGGTACTCCAACCTCTGTACTTCACCTAACAAGAGCGCTGCATCAGTTTCAGGTTGATCCGACCCCAAGCGATGGCACACGGCAATAAAATCGGACTTAAATCGAGTTCTTAATTGATAACCAATATCGCGCAACCCCTTCTCAAGATGCAAATCATAAAACAATGTCATCTCCAAGGTCAGATTATCGGACTTATTTTTAAATTCATCTAAAATATACTCAGCCGCCATGGTCGCCAGCCAGTCAGCGATCTCGGCCTTTTGCTCTACCGTGTCCACGCTCATGGAATCGAGATGGCTATTAATAGCAGTCCACATATCGCCCACGGCCTTCGATGTACGCTCGCTATAAAATTCAAAGGCATGCCGGATAAGCTCCTGCAAATCTTTAAAATAATAGGTGGTCAAGGATAGGTTAACGGCCGCCTCCGCCGCCACGGCGCGATGGGTTACCGCGTGATGGCCACGCGCAACAATTAACCTTAGCGTGGCCTCTAAAATATTTTGTCGGGTTTGCTCGCCCTTTGCACGACGGGACTTAGTTGAATCATTCATTACATAATCTCGTGTTCTTTTATTATATTTTAGCTGAATCGGCTGCTACTCACCTTACTCACGGCGCGTCTAGACTTACCACTGATCGCGTACTGCACCTACTTCTCAGCAAAGAAAGCCCTAACAGTATCGGCCTCCCACATCGTATCTTGGTAGCCCAACTCAATCAGCTCGGAGCAAAACTGCGGCGCAAAGAGTAGATAGCTCGCCGCTGTCGCACCGCCACCTTTTGCCGTTGCACCGGTGGAGCTAAAAAACCAACGCAAGGTTTTCGGCAGATAACGCACTTTTCGACCGGCAATTTTATCCAGCTCTTGGGACGGCGAAATAATGAGACTTTCAACGGTGCGCAAGGGCAAGCCCGCTTCTTTGCGCTTTTCCTCTGGCACCATATTGAGTAACTTATTGACCCTCTCTAAATGTTCAATATCCGCCTCCAAACTATCGACGAAAGCCGCATTAAATAAATGGCCAATGATCTGCGCCATAGAGGGTGAATGGCGCACCGGCCGGCGCTTACCCCAATGCTCAGGATTTCTATTACCGCTCACCCCCACCACAAAAACCCTATCCGCACCCAAGTGCAATGCAGGGCTAATGGGTGCCAATTGACGCAGGGCGCCGTCGCCAAAATACTCTCTATTAATACGCACGGTTGGGAAAATAGTGGGTATCGCCGACGATGCTAATAAGTGACGGGCATCTAACTGAGTTGGAGTACCAATTCGATGGTAGCGGCGCCAACCTCTTAACTCTGGTTTACCTTGAAAAAAGCTCACCGACTCACCCGATGAATAACCCATAGCGGTAATACAAACCGCATCTAAGTTGCCGCTTTCAATCGCCGGTGCGATATTTTTGAAATGGATATTGTCGTGAATCAGTTGATGTAAGGGCGAATTATCCAGCAATGCAATGGGCTGCGCTTTGCCCACGCCCTGATTAAAGAAAGACAACCCTATTTTTCCGACCCCGCGCAGCAAATCAGCCAAAGAGTTTTTATATACCTGATCGACGGTTAGGTTCTGCCACATGCCAACCAAATCGGTCACAGACTCTCGAAAAGACCCAGTGTGACTGGCAATTGCAAGGGCATTGATCGCGCCGGCAGAGGTGCCGCAAATAATGGGAAATGGATTTTTCTGGCTGGCCGGAAGGATTTCAGCCAAAGCCTGTAAAACCCCCACTTGATAGGCCGCGCGTGCACCGCCACCGGAAAGAACAAGAGCACTTTTCATATGACGGTAATCTTCCTTAGATGAGAAACAACTTGGAAAACCTGGCCAGCGCCTCGTTGCCCGATGACTTTCACAGTCACAAATAGAGTCAGTAAAAAACGGACACTGAAGTGCCCATCAGGTTTCAAAAAACGGTATTCGACTTTCCCACGCCCCATGGGGTGATGCAGATCGAGCCACATGGGATATTCCTGCTACGTCCAACGAATTGCACTAGATTGACGAAATATCGCCGATCAAGCAAGCCTATGTCTTTGATAAGGTTGAAATTGAACAATTTTCATACAAAAATGCCAGCATTGAGCTGGCATTTTGCAATCTAGGCTAACCCCTTAGGCGGCCGGCTTTAATTCTCGCCGTAAGATTTTACCGACATTTGATTTCGGCAGCTCAGTTCTAAACTCAACGCTTCTCGGCACTTTATAACCGGTCAGGTTAGTTCGGCAAAAGGCGATGATGTCTTTTTCCGTCAAACTGGTATCGGAAACCACCACAAACAGCTTAACTTGCTCGCCACTTTTTTCATCCGGCAAACCTACGGCTGCAGCTTCAACCACACCTGGGTGCTGACAAATAACATCCTCAACTTCATTGGGATAGACATTAAAACCAGACACAATGATCATGTCTTTTTTGCGATCCACAATGCGCACATAGCCATCTTCTTGAATAACAGCCATATCGCCGGTCTTGAGCCAACCCTCGGCATCCAGCACTTTGGCGGTTTCTTCAGGGCGCTGCCAATAACCTTTCATCACCTGCGGCCCGCGCACACAAAGCTCACCAGCCTCGCCCTGCGCTAAGGTATTACCCGCTTCGTCGATGACTTTTAATTCCGTTTCAGGCACGGGCAAACCAACGGTGCCCTGCTGAATCGCCGCCGGTGGATTAAACGATACAACCGGAGAGGTCTCGGTCATGCCATAGCCTTCACCCACCACGCAGCCGGTAACTTCGAGCCAGCGCTTAGCCGCTTCAGTGGTTAGCGCCATGCCACCAGAGGCGGTGGTATGTAGCGAAGAAAAGTCTAACTTGGTAAAAGATTCGTCGCGGCAGAGCGCATTAAATAACGTATTCAAGCCAACAAAACCGGTGATCTGTTTGCCCTTCATCATTTTCACGAAGCTTGGGATATCGCGCGGGTTGGGAATCAAGGTCGACTGGCAGCCAGCGGCCAGCAAGGTCATGCAGTGCAGGGTAAACGCATAGATATGGTACAGCGGCAGCGGTGCCACATAGTGCTCTTTGCCAATACTCACCGAATCACCGAGCATTTCGCGCACCTGTTGCATATTGGCAACCAAATTAGCGTGGGTCAGCATCGCGCCCTTGGCGACACCAGTTGTGCCACCGGTATATTGCAACACAGCGATATCTTGCGGCTCTTGGGCAGAGGGCTCATAGCGATTCAAATCGCCCGCTTGAAAGGTGGAGCGCAAACTAACTTGGTGCTTGAACGACACCTTAGGTACTTCGCGCTTGATGTATTTCAACACCGAGTTGATCAGCAAGCGCTTAATGGGCCGGTGCAAATCGCCCACTTCCGTCACAATCACTTGCTTAACAGCAGTTCGATCTACTACCTGTGCCGCCACATCGGCAATATTAGCGAGCACCACAAGCGCCTTAGCACCCGAGTCATTGAGTTGATGCTCGAGCTCGCGCTGGGTATATAGCGGATTGGTATTTACCACAGTGAGGCCTGCGCGCAAGGCCCCGAACACAACCACAGGGTATTGCAATAAATTAGGCAGCTGCACCGCGATGCGATCGCCCGGCTTGAGCTCGGTTCGCTGTTGCAAATAACAGGCGAATTGTAAACTCAAATGATCTAATTCAGCGAAGGTCATGGATTGACCTAAACAAGTGAACGCTGTGTTACCCGCAAAGGTTTCGCAAGCTTTGTTCAACACTTCAACCACAGTGCTATTTGTATCTATCACGTGTCCTCCTCCACCGTCACTTTTATCGTTATCGGCTAGGTGTTTATTGTGCAGGTAATTGCCTACGCCATTACCCCTCGTATTGTAGAGCTCAAACTTTATTCTATGGGTGCAAAAACCTCGATCAGCTTTGACGCCAAGGCCAAGCTTCCCGCCACTTTGATATGGCCAAACATGAAGGCCTGCATGCCGCTAACTCGCCCCTGAAACAGTTCATCAAGGGTTTTCCATTCCATGGTAATGGTTAAGTCTGCGGTAGATGACGCGTCGCCGGCGTTAAAATCTAACTGCCCGCACTTTATACGCATATAGAAATTACTGCCATCGGGAATGACATACTGAAACAGCGAGTCGATCCCAGCGGCCTGTTCAGGCCTAAAGCTGGTCTCGAATCGCTGCTGCAATTGCTGGAAAGTAAATGCCACTTGGCCCTATCCAGTTTAGAAAGCGAAGTGTTCTGCTTCCAGAGCCATCAGGTTGTTGGCGCCAGACTTCATGGTATCAACCAATGCGCGGGTACGCGGCAACAAGCGCTGATAGTAGAAACGCGCCGTCTTGAGCTTGGCTTCGTAGAAGGCCGCATCGGCTGCGCCGCTGTCTAACTTAGCCTGTGCATCGGCAGCTGCCATAGCCCAGAAGTAAGCCAGCGTGGCGTACCCTGAGTACATCAAGAAATCTACCGACGCAGCGCCCACTTCCTCTGGGTTTTCCATCGCTAGCAAGCCAATGTGCATGGTCAACTCGCCCCACTCTTTATTAATCGCCATTAACGGCGTAATAAATTCGGTGACCTTGTCGTTGCCTTCTTGCGCCTTACAGAACTTATGCACAATCTTGGTGAAGCGCTTGAGCGACTCGCCATTGGTCATCAACACTTTGCGGCCCAACAAATCGAGCGCCTGAATGCCGGTTGTGCCTTCGTACAACATAGAGATACGGCAATCGCGAACATTCTGCTCCATACCCCACTCGGCAATAAAACCATGACCACCGAAGCACTGTAGGCCTAGGTTGGCGGCTTCAAAGCCAGTTTCGGTGACAAAGGCCTTAGCGATAGGCGTCAAGAAACCTAGCAATTCATCGGCGGCTTTACGCGCGTCTTCATCAGTGCTGCGGTCAACGATATCAACCTGCTGCGCCGTGTAATAAATCAACATACGCGCGCCTTCGGCCAAGGCTTTTTGCGTCAGCAGCATACGGCGAACGTCTGGGTGCACAATAATTGGGTCGGCTGGGCCATCCGGGTTTTTCGGACCCGACAAGGAGCGCATTTGCAGGCGGTCGCGGGCGTACTCCAAAGACTTCTGGAAGCCAACTTCAGCGTGCGCCAAACCTTGCAAGGCAGTACCCACGCGGGCGGTATTCATAAAGGTGAACATGCAGTTCAAGCCTTTGTTTGGCGGGCCAATAAGGAAGCCCTTGGCGCCGTCAAAGTTCATGACACAGGTAGAGTTACCGTGAATGCCCATCTTGTGCTCGAGCGAACCACACTTCAGGGTGTTGCGATCGCCCACTGAGCCATCGGCGTTAACATTGAATTTAGGCACGATGAACAGGGAAATACCCTTGGTACCGGCCGGTGCATCGGGCAGGCGCGCTAACACAATATGGATAATGTTCTCGGACATGTCGTGCTCGCCGGCAGAGATAAAAATCTTGGTGCCAGAAATATTATAGGAGCCGTCCGCATTGGGCTCTGCCTTGGTACGCAACATACCGAGGTCGGTGCCGCAATGAGGTTCTGTCAAGCACATGGTGCCAGTCCAGCTGCCCTCAACCAACTTACCTAAATACTGTTCTTTTTGTTCAGCGGTGCCGTGCGCTTCTAAGGTATTCATACAACCGTGAGACAGGCCAGGGTACATACCCCAAGACCAGTTAGCCGAACCTACCATTTCACTCAGGATCGTACCCAAGGACTGCGGCAAGCCTTGGCCACCGTGCTCTTCGTGGTGACACATAGAGGGCCAACCGGCTTCTACATATTGCTGATAAGCTTCTTTAAAGCCCGTTGGCGTGGTCACTTCACCATCGTTCCACGTGCAGCCTTCTCTATCGCCCACGGCATTAAGAGGTGCCAACACGTTCTCACAGAACTTCGCGCCCTCTTCAATAACGGCGTTAACTACATCTGAGCTCGCCTCGTCACCGCCGGGCAAAGACTGGTAATGCTGCTCATAGCCAAGCAGCTCCCACATTACATATTGGATTTCGCGCAACGGGGCTTTGTAATCACTCATGTCATCAACCTCTGGTTATTCGATTGGGTATTGCCACAGAATCCGTTATTACGCCTTGGCTCTCAATAGCGAAATCAACCACATTAGCTGACATTTTTGGGCGCCTAGGGGTGGCCTCGGCACAAGTGTAGGCGCAAAAAGCGCCCGTTGATGGGGATTTAAGGCTTGTCTAGGCCTTTGCGGTAGTCGCCGGGGGTCACGCCGGTCCACTTTTTAAAGGCGCGGAAAAAGGCACTGCTTTCGTCAAAGCCCAAACGCTCGGCAATGCAACTATTGGTCAACTCTGGGCAACTCAAATAGTGAAAGGCGGCCTCCATGCGACACTCGTCCTTTAAGCGCTGATAGGAGGTATCCTCCGCTTGCAATTTGCGCCTTAGGGTGGTGACCGATAGGTTTAAGCGGGAGGCCACGTCCTCGGCGCTGGGTTGGCTACCACTCACATCTTTCGACAAGATAGCCCTCACCTTGGCCTTGAGACTCTGCTGGCTGCTATCGCTTATCACCAAGTGGTAAGGTGCCGAGCGCACGAAATCCATCAAGGTATTTTGATTTTGCACCACCGGCGCGTCTAGGAAGCTGGCGTCGAACTCGTAGCCGGTAAAAGCCTGATCGAAATGCAGCTGGGCGGGATAACACTCGGCCATTTCGCGAAATTCATCCGGGCAGGAAAACGCAAAATAGATACCGGTGAGCGGAATCTCTCGACCGATTAACCAGGAGTTGAAACGCTGCCACACGGCAAGACTGGTGCGCACTTGGTTCGGCGTCGCGTTATTGACCATCTCGGCAAAGGCTTCAGGCGAGACCGAGCTAATGCCGCACATTTCCACCCGCGCCACACCTGGCGCTGGCTCGAGCAGGCGCGAGCGAACCAAAAACCCTCGGCAAATCTCACAAAACTCCCCCGAGCGCACAATCGCCTGACGCAAATTGGTGGACTGAATGACCGTGAGGCAGAGCAGTCGAAACGAGCCGAGCCGAACTTTACCGCCGCTGAACATGCCAAAGCATTCATCCTGCATCACCCGCATAACGCGCTGATACAACTTGCCATACTTAAGCGCAGAGAAACCCCTACCGGGCGTGAGCTCAGCCTCCGCAATACCTAGCTCCGCCATCAATTGATCGCGGTTGCCGCCGTTCTCCGCCACGGTTTGCAGCAGGGTTCGGGCATATTCACTGGGCACACTAACGTCGGCTTGAGCCATGAAAATTGAGTTAATCTTTACGAAAGAGAAGGTGCCATAGTTTACGCCATAAATGCGCAAACAGATGCACTAGAACCACCGTCAAGGCGGCGGCAAACATGATTACCAAAAGCGCTAAAAGGCTGGCCAAGGTGAAGCGTAAAACTTCACTCATAGGCAGCTCCCAGGCCAAAATAGCCGCTAAAACAAAGGCTAAACAAGCCGCCAGACTCAAGGCCAGGGAACCCTTTTTCTTAAACAATCGACCAATAATCATTCACTATCCAAATACTGAATATAACTGCCTAAAGCGGCGGAACTAGCCTTTCGAGGGCATAGGCTACGCCATCTTTTGATGACGAGCGAGTCACAAAGTTGGCGCAGGCTTTCACTGCCGAGGACGCATTATCCATCGCCACGCCCACCCCAGCCGACAATAAAAACTCACAGTCAGAACCGCCGTCGCCGAAGGCTATGACCTGCTCCCGCGCGAGGCCATGATAAGTGAGCAACTGCTGAAATAGTGTGGTTTTATTCACCTCGCGCGACACCACGCTGGCAAATTGCCACAGGGGGCGCGACGGCAGATGGGCATAGGCGAATTGAAATTGCGGCCAAGTTTTTTCCAGCGCCGCGAGGCCTTGCGGGCACTGGGTCAAATCAACGCCCAAGAGCAATTTGTAGATGGGCAGATCCGGCCAGCGGCTCATGCTATCAAGCACCGGCGCGACGCCCAAGTGGCGCGCGTGTTCATGGCCAATATCGCTCATGGCTTCAACGCGATAGTGGTCGCGATAATACACTTCCGCGTGAAAACCATACACCTGCGCCTGCATCAACAGCGGCGCCAGCTCCACCAGGGCCAAGGTGTGATCGGCGTGGCAAATAGTCTCGGCCTCACACAGTGCGCCGGTGTAAAACACGCTCGGCGCATTCATGGATAATTGGCGCTGCAGCGCTTCGGTGGCAAAGGGTGGCCGGCCGGTCGCAAAGGCTGTTAACACGCCCTGGCGCTGGATGCGCTGGATAGCTTGAATCACTGGCGCCGGCAGCTTGCCGTCGGCATCGAGCAATGTGCCGTCGATATCAAAATAGGCGAGGCGGATAGGTGACGCCGGCAGCTCGCTTTGCGCCAGCTGCTCTAGCTGTAGAGTTTCCATGAATTAGACGTGTAAACCGCCCTCGTGGCTCCATTCACAGCGTACCGAAATGCCCCCGGAGCCGGGCGCGTGATAGCTACCATTAGACTCCCAGGTAAAGGTATGGGTGCCCGACAATTCAGTTTCTAAATGCACCGTAGCACTGACCCAGTACATGCCTGCCAACAGGTCTTCGAACTTGGCCAGCCACTCTTCCCACTCGTATTCCACCGCTTTATAGGATGCACCGAAATGCATAACGTCAGTATGGTATTGGCTAAGCGAGTGATTGATAACAGGTGTAGAGAACATATCTCGGCACAGAAAGGGCCAATCATCGGCATCGGGCAACGAGCCCATAGCGCGAGCATTCACCTTGCGCCGCTCTTGATCATTCAAAGCACCGCTCACATCTTTAATGCAACCGTATACGATAGACTCCTGATCGTTATACATAGCACATAGCCTCATCTCTAAATAGTGGCAAAAAGTCTGTTTAGCACTGTACCGAAAACCGCCAAGGGCAACAATCGCTCCTGCACAATTGGTACACAGGATAAGTTAAAACGGCCACCAAGAGGATTCTAAATCCTCGCGGCAGGTATCGAGCTGTTGGTTGTAACGGTTGGCCCGAGCCGACACTTTGCGCGCCACATCCTTTAACCAGGCCTTACTGTTAAAGGTGCGCCGGTTAAAACCGCCATGGCCTTCGTGGTAGGCCAAATACAAGTGGTAGGTGTCGTTCGATTTAATCTTAGACAAGCGCCCACTTTGATAGTTATACCAGCCAATAAAATCAATCGCATCGCCGAAGTCATCGCGATTAGACCAACTATTGCCGCTGTTATTTTGGTACCAACGCCAGGTCTCATCTTTCGCCTGCGAGTAGCCGTAGGCACTACTCGGCCTTGGGCCCGGGAAAATCCACAATATTTTTGTTCTGGGCGGCTGCGCCTTGGCCACGAACCGACTCTCTTGGTGCATGATCGCCATCATCGACGCGATGGGCGACTTCCAACGCTTCTCCGCGTTTTTGGCATCCTCATACCAATCATCTTTTTCGCGAAAAATATCGCAAAGGTTGTCTGGGTTGCGCGGTGGCGATGTGGTGCAGGCGGCATTTAAAAGCAAAGTGCACAACAAAAATAACCAGCCACACTTACCCATTAGCTCACGCCCCAGTGTTTAAATTTTTCCAACAATCCAGCTTCGTCGAGCACCTCGATACCGAGCGCTTGCGCCTTAGCCAACTTAGATCCAGCACCCGGCCCAGCCACGACCATCTGGGTTTTTGCCGATACGCTGCCAGCCACTTTCGCGCCCAGCGCCAAGAGCTTTTCTTTCGCTTCATCGCGGCTCAAGGTTTCAAGGCTGCCGGTTAGCACCCAGGTTTGGCCGGCGAGTAATAACGCATCTTTGGCAACGGGTTCATGCTCAGGCCAGGTCACGCCCGCGGCCTGTAACGCACGTACTTGCTCGAGCTGTTTTGCATCGGCAAAGAAAGCCACAATAGAGGCCGCTGACACGGGACCTATGTCATCAATCGCGATTAAATCCTCGTGCGACGCCTTAATTAATGCGTCTAACTTACCAAAATGCGCGGCTAGGGATCTTGCCGTGGTCTCGCCCACTTCGCGCATACCTAAACCAAATAGAAACTTGGCCAAACTGGTGCTTTTACTGGTTTCAATCGCCGCTAATAAATTGTCGGCCGACTTTTCACCCATGCGCTCGAGCGCCAATAATTGCTCTCTTCTTTCGTGCAAATGGTAAAGGTCGGCGATGGAGGCAACCAGGCCTTCATCTACCAATTGCTCCACCAGTTTGTCGCCCAGCCCGTCCACATCCAACGCCTTGCGCGACACATAGTGCTTTATTCCCTCTTTCACTTGGGCTGGGCACACGGAACCGCCAGAACAGCGAACCGCTGCTTCGCCCTCTACTTGCACCACCGGTGATTCGCATACCGGGCAAAGGCTGGGAAAAACCACCGGGCGCGCATCCACGGGGCGCTTACTGACAATAACCGAGGCGACTTGGGGGATCACGTCACCGGCGCGCCGAACAATAACGGTATCGCCAACCATCACGCCCAAGCGTTCAATTTCGTCGCGGTTGTGCAGCGTCGCATTCGACACAGTTACGCCGCCAACAAACACCGGCTCTAAGCGCGCGACGGGTGTAATTGCGCCAGTTCTGCCCACCTGAAACTCCACATCTAACAGCTGGGTCATTTCCTCTTGCGCGGGAAATTTATGGGCAATGGCCCAACGCGGCGCGCGCGCGACGAAACCCAACTGCTGCTGCAAGGTGCGGTGGTTAACTTTGAAAACAATGCCGTCTATGTCGTAGCTCAAGCCTTGGCGTTTTTCCCCAAGCTCAGCAAAATAAGCGAGGCAAGCCTGCACACCATGCACAGCGCGCATTTCTGCATTAATTAAAAAACCCCAGCCACTCAAAGCTTGCAAAACATCGGTGTGGCGCTCGGGCAGTTCCCCGCCTTCTACAAGACCCACGTTATAACAGCAAAACTGTAGCGGTCGGCTGGCGGTAATTTTGGGGTCGAGCTGGCGTAAACTTCCCGCGGCCGCATTGCGCGGATTGACAAAGGTTTTTTCGCCGCGTTCGCGGGCCTTATCATTGAGTAAATCAAAGCCGGCACGCGGCATATAAATTTCACCGCGCACTTCTAACAAGGGTGGAAAGCCCTCGCCCTGTAAACGCAATGGCACAGAGCCGATGGTGCGCACATTGGCGGTAATATCTTCACCTATCGCACCATCACCACGGGTAGCAGCCTGCACTAAAAGCCCATCTCGATACAGCAAACTCACCGCGATGCCATCTAATTTTGGCTCGCAAGCAAACTCAATATCGTCTTTGCTTTTCAAACGATCTTGCAGGCGCTTGTTGAAATCGAGCATATCTTGCTCGTCGAAGGCATTGTCCAGCGACAACATAGGCACGGCGTGCGTGACTTGAGAAAAAGCACTGAGCGGCTCAGCGCCCACGCGCTGGCTGGGCGAGTCGGCAGTCACCCACGCGGGTTGCTGCAACTCAATGTCTTGCAAGCGCTGCATCAGGCGATCGTATTCCGCGTCGGGCAGCTGTGGATCATCCAACACATAGTAGCGATAGCTGTGGTAATTCAGCTGGGATTTTAAGGCTTGGTATTCGGCCAACAAGGTTTCAACAGTCATACTTTTTCTTATGTAAAAAAGGCGCCGTAGCGCCTTTGAAGTTTATTGACGGGCTTTGGCTAGCTGCAGCTTGCGTTCGTATTCCGAGACCCTGGCTCGGTTGTGCTCGATGGTTTGCGCCGTTAGGGTGCTGTGCTGCTCATCGCGCAATTCACCACCCAAATCCTCAGCTAAAAACCGCGCCGCTTTAACCATGGCCTCATAGGCCGGCAAGCTCTCAGCTTCAGACGGCAAGGTCATAAACAAACTCAAACCGCGCGTTTCAATTTGGTCCATCTTGTGCAAATCAAACACCCCCGGCTGCACCATATTGACCAAGCTGAATTGAATCGCACCTTCGCCATCGAGGTCTTCGTGCATATGAAAAATCTTGCGCGAGCCAAAGCGCATACCGGCGGTTAAGATCGCGTCTTTTATCGCCTCGCCGATAAACACCTCGCCTTTGGGCGCCATCACATTGATCACGAAAACTTCCTCCGGCTCGGCGTCATCATCCGCCTCGTCAGCGTCTGTGAAGCTTGCAGCGCTGGACGCTTGAGGTGATTCACTGCGGCCAGAAAAAAGCACCCTGTCGTAATCATCCTGCTCGTCGTCAACGGCTTCATCCTCTGCTTCAACAGCATCGGCCGCATCAATTTCGTCATCGACATCGGCGCTGGCACTAAAGCTGGGTTCGCGCCGATTGTCGTCGTCTTCAAACATATCCAGCGGCTCGGCCACCGGATCATCATCAACGTTCATTAGCAGCGGCACATGTTGGTCTAAATCCAGTTCAGCCTGTGTCACCGGCGGCACAGCGGGTTTGGCGGGCTTCGCCGGGACGGGTTTAGGTGTAGAGGCTTTCGGTGCGGACGTTTTCGCTGCAGCCGCTTTAACAACAGGTTTGGCAGGCTCCGCCTTGGGCGCTTTTGCTTGCGCCGCAAGCGCTTCGCGCTTGGCCACAACGCGCGCACCGCCGTTTGGCAGCTCGCTACCATAAGCGGCAAGGTCATCTTTATTCGTGCCCTTGTGCATGCTCAAAGACATTTTCATATCGCCGCGCTTGGCCGCGCGCATGCGCCTAAGGCCATCCAGCAATACGCCAATAATCAAACAAGCGATAATGACCGTTAACCATTCACGCATGGCGAAATCCTTTCGTTGCGTCAGTAGTAAAGTCTTTCATAATTTGCGTCGAACACATCTCAGTTAATAATTAGGAAGCAGCCAATTCAGCCGCTTCCTCCACGTCCACTGTTACCAAGCGAGACACACCAGGCTCATGCATAGTCACACCCAGTAACTGATGCGCCATCTCCATGGCAATCTTATTATGGGTAATATAAATAAATTGTACATGGGCAGACATCTCTTCAACCATGCGCGCATAACGGCCCACGTTAGCATCATCGAGCGGCGCATCCACTTCGTCCAACATACAGAAAGGCGCTGGGTTCAAGCGGAAGATAGAGAACACCAAGGCGATAGCGGTGAGCGCTTTTTCACCACCGCTCAGCAGGTGGATAGTGCTGTTGCGCTTGCCCGGTGGCCGCGCCATGATGGCGATACCCGTGTCTAATAAATCTTCACCGGTCAACTCTAAATAGGCGTGGCCGCCACCGAACACTTTCGGGAACAGCTCCTGCAAACCGCTGTTAACTTGATCGAAAGTTTCTTTGAAGCGGGTGCGGGTTTCGCGATCGATGCGGCGGATGGCGTTTTCCAAAGTATCCAGCGCCTCCATCAAATCGGCATTCTGCGCATCCAAATAATGTTTGCGCTCGGACTCCGATTTATATTCTTCAATGGCCGCCAAGTTAATGGGGCCTAGGCGCGTGATGCGGTTGCCGATTTGCTCCAGCGTTTGCACCATGGGCTCTTCTTGGGCATCCTCGGGCAGGGCTTCCAACAACGCCTCTAGCTCAAACTCTTCTTCTTTCAGCTGATTTTCGAAACCTTGCTTCTGCACTTCCAAGGTTTGTGCCGCCAGACGCTCCTGCTCTAAATTGCCGCGCACTTTTTGCACGTCTTGCTCGGCGCGGTTGCGCTGTTGCTCGGCCGCACGTAAATCGTGCTCAACGGTTTCCAACGCTTTGCGCGCGGTGCCTAATTCGGCTTCAATGCTAACGCGTTTTTCCAACAACGCTTCGAGCTCTAACTTGTATTCTTCAATCGGGTCGTGATTATCCGACAAAGCTGCTTCCAGCTGCTCGCGCCGCTCGGTTAAACGCACCGATTGCTCCTGCAAGCGCGACATGCCCGATTGAATCGCTTGCAACTGGGTGCGGAGCGATTGCACCCGCATGGCCAGTTCGTGACTGCGATCCTTATCGTGACGGGCTTTTTGTCTGGCCTCATCTAACTTGGCGCGAATGCCATCGCGCCGGGTCATTAACTCTTCGCGCTTACCGGTATCGCGCTCCATGGCATCGATGGCCTCCTCCAAGGTCATTCTCGCCTCGGACAGATTCTCGGCCTCTAGTTCCATTTGTTCGCGCGCTTCACTCACCTCAGCCGTGATGCGTTTTTTGCGCTCCAGAATTTGCTCTACCCGCACCTGGCGGCCAGACAATTGCGCCTTTAATTCACTAAAGCGCTTACCGTGTTCGTCTAGCGAACGACGCAACTGCTCGCGGCTTTGCTCTAACTCTTTCAAGCGCTCGCGACCAAGGCTTTGTTGCTCGGACTGGCTGGAAACTAACGCTTCAAGCTCAGCAATCTCAGCAGAGATTTCCTCTAATTCTTGTTTGCGCGCGATCACACCGGCGGTGGCATCTGTGTCGCGCACAACACGCAGCCAATTGGGGCCAATCCAGATGGCATCTTTGGTAATGACCGATTCGTTAGCGCTTAAATTTGAACGCAATGCCAAGGCCTCGGCCAAGGATTCCACGGCGTACACTTGGCCCACCAAAGACGCGATGCTGACATCGGCTTCAATAAAGGAATCTAAGGTCGTCGCTTTGGTCGATGTTGCGGCGGTCACTTGCGCCGAGCCATCAACCAACAACAACTGGCCCTGGGTTAGGCTATCTAATACCGCGGCCACCGAATCTAAACCATCGGTGCACACGGCTTGCAAATTATTGCCCAGCACAGTCTCAACCGCTTTGTCCCAGCCATCGCGCACGCGCAAGCCTTCGGCTAAACGCGGTTTATCGGCTAGGTTTTGATTTTCCAGCCAGCGCGTCACAACTTTGTTTTGCTCGCCTAGGGCGGCCTGCTGCAAGGCTTCGAGGGAGGCATGGCGGCCGCGCAAGGTTTGCAAGCGGCTTTTCTTTTCATCCAGCGTGTTGCTAATGTGATTATTGGCTTCGCGCAGTTCGTTGATGTCGTCGCCGATTTGTTCATTGCGACCACGCTTTTCTTCGCCGTCTAATTCGAGCTCAGACAACTGCTCACTCAGCTCGGCAATTTCTTCTTCCACATCGCCGGCGGTGAGTTGTGACTTTTCGTCATCCAGTTTGCGAATACGCTCGAGCAAACGCGATTGCACCTGCTCTAAGTGCTGAATGCGTGACTGCTGAACTTCGGCCTTTTGCCGTGGCTCGGAGGCGCTTTGGTTAAACTCGTCCCACTCCATTTGCCACTGTTGCATCTGCTCTTCAGCTTCCAACAGCAACTCGCCGGAGTTGTCACCGGCCGATTGCACCATTTCTAACTCAGGTTCAATTTCCAGTAGCTCGGCCTGCCAGCCCTCGGCTTTATCGGCATCCAAACGCAGGTGCTCTTCCGCTTCTTTGCAGTCGCGTCGGGTCTGCTCTAGGTCGACAGTTAATTGGCGCACCCGGTCTTGGGTGTGGGTAATAGTCTGTTCGATGCGGGCAATGTCTGAACCAATGGCGTAGTAACGGCCCTGCACTTCGTTAAACTTGTCGCCAAGCTCGGTGTATTGCACGCGGTACTTTTCTATCAGCGTGTCTTTGTTCACTTGCGCCGATACGAAGGCTTCAACATCCACTTCCAGCTCGCGAATCGCCGTGCGTTTTACCGCCACCTGTTCCGCCAACACGCGGTAGCGCAAGGCCTGCAATTGCGCCTTTAACTCGCGCTCTTCTTTTTTGTACTCGCCGTATTTTTCCGCCGCTTGGGCTTGGCGCTCGAGGCGCGATATTTGGCGCTCTAATTCGTCGCGAATATCGGTTAAGCGCTCGAGATTTTCATGGGTGCGGCGAATGCGGTTTTCGGTATCGCGACGGCGCTCTTTGTACTTAGAAATACCGGCCGCTTCCTCGATAAAAATACGCAGGTCTTCCGGCCGCGCCTCAATCAAACGGGAGATCATGCCCTGCTCGATAATCGCGTAAGAGCGCGGGCCTAGGCCGGTGCCTAGGAAGATATCGGTAATGTCGCGGCGCCGGCACTTGTTGCCGTTCAGGTAGTAAAAATTCTGCGCATCGCGGGTGACTTTACGGCGGATAGAAATTTCGGCATAGCTGGCGTACTCGCCCAGCAACTTGCCTTCCGAGTTATCGAATACCAATTCGATGGAGGCCTGCCCCACCGGCTTGCGGCCGGCCGAGCCGTTAAAAATAACATCGGTCATGTTCTCGCCGCGCAGGTTCTTCGCGGAAGACTCACCCATCACCCAGCGCACGGCATCAATAATGTTTGATTTGCCACAACCGTTAGGGCCGACCACGGCGCCTAGGTTAGACGGGAAGTTTACGGTGGTTGGGTCCACGAAGGATTTGAACCCGGCCAGCTTGATACATTTAAGCCGCATGAAACAGTTTCACTCTTTAAATAAGGTACTGATTTTTCTGTAATTATGGGCAGTTAAACCTTACGGGAGCCGTTCAATCAGCGCGTGGATGACGCGTCTATGAGGCTGTCCCTGCCGGCCATGTTTTGGCGCCCAAAGATGGGGCGATTCTACACAGAAGTCGCCCCTATTTCACCCTACTGTGGCACTTGTGTGGCAATCTCTAAATCCAGCGCCACACTGCCTTGGGCAAGGCTCACAGGCCCGGTAGCGGCCTGCCAATCGCCCGGTTGCGGCGCCGGGCTGCCAGACGCGGATAAGCGCGCTATCACTTCCAACTCACCGGCGCTAGACAGGGACACACCGGCCATCATCGCCATGCTGTCGTCCAAGGTCACCGTTAAAGGTAGGCTATTGGCATTCAAGCGCTGAATGGCCAGTGGCATTTTTGCCCCCTGCCAAGCGCGCGCGTAGACGAACAAGGTTTGCCCCGTTAACGGCACCTGGCTGGTCGCCGTCACGCGCACTTGAATGCTCGGCTTAGCGCTCGCATCGGGCTGACTCGCCGGTGCTGGCGCAGCGGCAACTTGCTCACTGGCGCCGGCATCGCCGCCTAAAGCCGCTTGAGCGCGGGCTACACCACCCTGCAAGGCGTTATAAGCCGGGCTGCCGGGGGTGGATTTAGACATGGCTTTCTGCCACAGATCTATGGCCTCTTGATAGCGTTTTTGCTCGAAGGCATCAATGCCGGCCAAGCCCAACGAGGTACCGTTTTCCGGGTTGAGCTGGAGGGCGCGCTGGTTGATCTTGCGCACTTCTGGCGTCATTTGGTTATTCGATGCCAAAAACAGCGCCTGCGCCATTTCCGCCACCACCTCGGCCGCCTCTGGCTCGCGATTCACCACTTCTAAATACGCCATGGTGGCGTCGGCATACTGGCCAAGCTCCATATATAGGCGCGCCAGCATGAACCAGTTCTGGGTATTTTCTGGGTCTTTGGCCACTGTGCCGCGCAACACCTGCACCACCTTTTCCGCATCCTGTGGGCTGTCGATGTGTTGCATCATGCCCCGCAGCGCCACCTCTTGGCTGGCGCCCTGCTGCCAATACCAAAGCCCCGCCACCAACGGCAATAAAACCGCCGCCGTCAACAACACCCAAAGGCTGGTATTGGCCGTGGCGCTCGCCGGCGCTGTCGCGTCAGCCTCTTTCGTATCATCGAGCAGTAAAAAATTCAGTTCATCAAGCATGGCTTGGTGGGATTGCTGGTCCAGCTCGCCCGCCGCCAACTGCGCATCTAACTCGGTCTTGCGGCCTTGATAAATGGAGATATTGGTCTCGCCCCGCCCCGCTGCCGCGTCTTTCGCCTTAACCAGCAGAGGCCACAAGATACAAACGCCCGCCACTAACGCCATCAGCAGCGCCGCTATCCAAAATACAGTCATCTGCTTTTCCTATGATTTCTTCGTTAACAGCGCGTCTAGCCGCGCTTGATCTTCAGCACTAATAACAGCCGGCGTTGTGGCCTTGCGGCGATTGGCCCAACCCAGCGCCACCACAACAATCAAACCCAAACCAAGCAACACCAAAGGCGCACCCCAGAGCAGGTAGGTATTCCACTGCACCCGTGGCTTATAAAGGATAAAATCGCCGTAGCGCGCCACCATGAAATCGACAATCTCCTCATCGGATTTGCCTTCGTCCAGCAACCGATACAACTCTTTGCGCAAATCGCCGGCAATGGGCGAATCGGAACCGGCGAGGTTTTGGTTCTGACACTTAGGGCAGCGCATCTCCTCCACAAACACTAAATAGCGCGCGCGCAGGCTCTCGTCTTTAAATTCATAAACGTCGATTACCGCCTGAGCGCCGATGGACGCCAACAAACACGCCGCACCCAGCAACAGCAGTGCCCCCGTCTTCGAAACCCTGGCCCATGCTTTCGCCACCTTGTTAGTACCAATTGCCACCGGCATTCCTCATTCATGGCTCAAAAAGAAGCGCGGAGTATAACAACGCCACTGGGCAACGCCTACACACCAATCACAGCAGCGCGAAAGTCGGCGAACACCCCATAAAAAACCCAACTTGGTTGTTGACCTAAGTCGATTAATCAGTAGAATACGCGGCTCTTGAACAACGGGTGGTTAGCTCAGTTGGTAGAGCGGCGCCCTTACAAGGCGTAGGTCACAGGTTCGACCCCTGTACCACCCACCATATAAGGCAGTATTTAACAGCAGTTACTTACGCCAACCGGTTATGCGGACCGGTAGTTCAGTTGGTTAGAATGCCGGCCTGTCACGCCGGAGGTCGCGGGTTCGAGTCCCGTCCGGTCCGCCAGTACAAACAAAAAAGCCCTCCTCGTGAGGGCTTTTTTATTTGTGTGTTGGATTGGGCGGGGCGACTAATTTGCCGGGAGCAAATTAGGGCATCCGCGACAGCGGTGGGCGAAGCCCGAGGGCCATGGACGGCCCGAGTCACTAGTCGCGCTCGGGTTCGACAAATTCGTCAGGAACGAATTTGGGCAACGGCTGACAAGCGCGGATGGCCGCCCCCTCGGGCAACGCCCCGAGGGCAGGACGTCCGAGCCAGTCCCGTCCGGTCCGCCACTGCCCGACTCTCGCTACAATTTCACTTTAGAACTGAGCCCCCTTTTAACTACCCCTTCAAAGGCCACACCCTTACAGCCCACACCCGCGTACGGGTTCGATCAATTTGTTGGGAACAAATTGAGACAACAGCTTTGCTGTTGGGGCATAGCCCCGAGGGTCACGATGATCCGAGTCACTAATCGTCAGGAACGAATTTGGGCAACGGCTGACAAGCGCGGATGGCCGGCCCCGAAGGGTGCGAGTCACTAAATTTCAGGACAGAAATTTTGGACGCCGATTAGGCGCCCGAAGGGTGAAGGTCAGGACGACCTGAATTATTCCCGTCCGGTCCGCCAGACTTCTAGCCCAGCACTTCCTATTTCGCCGAAATTAACACGCTTTTAAAAACGCAAACCAAACCGCAACCACACCAAAGCTCGTGCCAAATCCCAGCACCACCTAAACTTTTGCCGCTCCATCAATACATCCTTGTATTGAGTCGCTCGCAGGCCATCCATGGCCTTTGCAAAAGTTCAGGTGCTGCTGAGATCTAGATATCGCAGTAACTCCACGAAAAAGCTAAGAGCCTGCCGGAACCAAGGTGGGTGTCCCGCTAACTGACACGCTAAATTTGGATGCCATAACTTAGCTTGAAAGATAAGTAAGAACACTGAAGCTTTCTGAAAATTACGATGGGCGCCCTGCCAACCACGAAAACGAATCAGGCGATTTAGATGCTGTTTATGCCAATAGAATATTTCTTAAAAGGAAAAATTATTAAATTTAAAAAATGATACTGCATCTCTTAGCAACGCTGAAGACAATTAACCTGCATGCTCTTACGACCAAGGAAATATCTTGAAGCAATTAAGTACAACATCCATCACGCAAGGATAAAACAAGACAAACTATACTTAATAAAAAATTAGGGCAAGCATAAAAGCCGCTGAAGCTTCAAACTAAAACATTCAGCGACCATTTGGCTATCATACAGCTGTGTCAAGCGTTCATAAATTTATTTTGGCGTATGGCAAACAATGCCCAAATCCCACCACCACCAATCACAAGCTTCACCAGCAAAAGCAAAGCCTGATGCAACAAGCGTTGCAGAAAAAACTATCGAAATAAAAATATTCTTTTTCATTGTTAAACTTCCTGTCAATTTTAATAATCGGATTATCTCCAACACCCAGATGTTAGTTAATACAATATTAAGAAGTCAACAAGCCCGACCGATTACCATTTGAAAATAAGAAGAAGTAACTAGAAAAATAAGGAAATTAAAAAAATATACTTAGTAGCCACACAACCTAACCCAGAATTACAACATATGCACAACCCCTTTTAAAAACATTGATTAAAGTCAGAAAATTTAATCGAATTACCAACACATTCCATTACAATTAGGCTTTATTTATAGATTCAATACATTGTCCATTACGAACCTAGTAAATTAACTATCACTGTAAAGTGTTACAACATGATTGACTCAAAAAAATTGGGATTTTGGCGCAGCGTAAAAGCCCCGACAGCGGAGCAACCTACCACTTCTCATCGTGGGACAAAAGCACCGGATTGAGAATCACCAGAACAAACCTATTAACAAATAACCACAGGGCTCAAGTCCACCTACGGCGAATTATCCCGACCTATCACGAAGCATAAAGGCCGCGCTAAGAACGGGTATGAAGCCAATCTGCTCAGCGATAGCTAGGCGCTCTAGCACCTATCGCGCACTGCGAGTTGCTAGCATTGCCGCACCCCAATTCAGTGCCATCGCACCAATTAGCGTCTAGCAATCGACAAAAACTGACGATAAACTCACCAAGGTGTGTACTTTCAGCCAAACCGAAAGATAATACCGGCTCTTCATTTGGGACGAGACAAGGACATGTCAATCATCCTCACGGATTCACAAGGTCAGCGCTATCGACTTACCCACGGCTGGGGCAGCGACACCTGCTCAAACAAAAATCTATTCCGCGGCCCAGGCCAGGCCCAGGCCTTTATTGGCGAGCTAGCACGCGAGCAAACCACAGAAATCTACCAAACCTTCTTTGGCGGCACAGACCACCTGCCAAGGCACCTGTGTACCCCGCAAGTCAACGTCGGTGTCATTAACGGGCCCAGCATCTTCACCCAAGTGCGCAGCAACAACGACCGCATAGCCGACGCCATCGAGCGCTCGCAGCTGATTATCGAGAAAGACAACAGCCTACAACCCGTCGCCGACGATCGCGCCATACTGCGGGTGAAGATTAAACAGGCGCTGAATGAAATCTTAATCGCCGAGCGCGCCGAAACGGCGAAGATTGATGAAGAGTTCCAAAAGCTAAGCTATTTCGGCAAAGACCTAGCGCTGCGCTGGGCCAGCCTTAAAGGCTTGGGTGGCGCTGCCTGGGATCTCGCTAAGTGGATCAAGGAAGTTAACGACCTCACTTCCATGCAGCTAAGGCTGTATCGGTACGCTAAAAATGCGGCCACCGCCTCTGGCACAGAAAATTTCTACGACACCTTCACCAGCCTGAATTTAGACGCCGAGCTGCGCGAACTGATAGACGTACTGGGTTTCGACCCAACCAAAGTCAGCCTAGACGACATTAAAAAGGCGCTAGATCTCGCCGACCAAGTCACATCCGACGGCCCGCTAATGCGTGACATAGGGATATTTATTAAAGATTTCGCGCTGAGCCAGCACCGGCTAGAAGTCGCCGAATTCGGCGGTGCAGCAGCGTTCGAGATCATACTCACCGCCATACTCACCGCACTCACCGGCGGCGTAGGCCTAGGCGTCGCCATCGCCATCGCCAGCAAAGCCAGGCTCATCAGACAATTCGAAAAACTCGGCAAACTACTGTCAGAATTCGCCATCGCCAACAAAAAAGTCGGCAAATACCTAGCCGACAAAGCCAAACGCGGAGCGAAGAGTGTTAAGCGTAGTTTTGATGATGTTAAGACGGATACTCCGGCTCAGACGAAGACAGATAAGCCTAGTTCGAATAAACCAAAGGACAAAAAAGATCTTAGCAAAAACCCTGGTGAAACTCGTGTAATTCAAGCTAGAAAACGCCAAAATCAAATGCTACTAGATAATACAGGGTATAACATCAGCCCTACAGCTTGGGACAATTATCCCACGATTGGCCGGAACGGCACGTTTATATCAGACAGCAAGGGAATTTCAGATGTTATCGGTGATTTCAATGGTAAATCTAGTGTAAGTGCAGCTAAAGTAGCAGAGTTGGAAAACGCCTTTGGACTGGAACCTGGAACTCTAAAAGAGGGGTTCAAAATCAGGAAAGTTGATAATATAGCTGACAAAATGACTCGAAGTCCTTTAGAAGGCAATCAATATTTCTTAGGACCAGGAAACCACCTTCCTGGTGGAGCTCCTGAGATAGTTATCGAATCTATACCAACAATTGATACCAAGGACGTAACAACCTTAGCGGAGATTACTGTAAAGTGAATATGAAATATTCTTTTGTCGAAAAAGCTGATCAAAATACAATAAAAGTATCTATCAGCGACGACGAGTTAATGAAAAAACTAATTGCTTCAGGATTTAGAGCTTCAGGCGGAAATCATCTACAAATAGAGACTTCAGGAGATAAAGATAAAGCTAAGATTTTTAACCTACTAAGGAATATGGGCATTTACTTTTCCGACGGTAAAGAGTGGTGCCCATCGGAAGTGTTTGAACATCTGCGAGATCTGGGAATACTGGAAGGAAAGTTCAAAAGAATAAGCTGGAGAGGAAACTCAGATGTAAACATACAAGAAATATAACGACACCACATCGTGAACGTAAACGCCAACATCTCCGCATAGATGTAAAAATTTATAATCGAATTATTTTCCAGACTAGATACTATAAAATTTTTTGGCATAAAAAAGTACAGAACTTTATTGGCGAGGTAGCACGCGAGCAAACCACAGAAATCTACCCGACTTTCTTTGGCGGCACATACAACACGCCACTGCTCTCGGATCTTCAAAGTAGCGGATATGTCACAACGATCAACTTAACTCCTATTGGCAATTAGACTGTGAGCAAAATTTTGGAACAATTGGGTATCATTTATCCTAACAGTATAAGCACCCATGCAGTAAAAGTTACAGATTTATTTTATGAAATATTCCCTAACGAAAAAATCGAACTTTCTAAAACGAGATCACACTTTATCTTTAGAGCCGAACCCCTCAGTAAATTCAGCAACTCAATTAAAATTGAACAAGAAGAGTTCCCAACAACCTCTCTTGACTGGGTTATCGAAAACCTAGAACTTGCTGAAAAAAATATTCCACTAAAACATCCGCGCAAACCGGGTGACGTAACTGTATGCGCTGATTTTTCCGAAGAGACCATAGGACTAAGCCCGAGCTGACACTGCCGCGCCGAGAATAATCCAGAGTTTAGTCTTTGGAATAAAAGTAGACGTGACTACATCGCTGGAGTGGCACCGCCAGCAAGAGAAATTTCACGTGATATTGTTATCACTCAAATTCTCCCATCATTAATACTGTGCAGGTAATACTGACCCACTCCCCGCATCAAAAGCTGAATGGCGTAGTGGCTATGCTGTTCTAGAGGACTGGAACAATAACGGCGCGTATGTCGAATATACAGTTCCAAAGGATGGTCTGAATGGTTGGATTGGGGATGCTGCGTCCCAATCAGTAGAGAACGCAAATGGATGGCAGCTTTCTGGTGGAAAGGAGCAGCTATATATCCCTGACTCTCGAAACACCATCCCAAACGGCTTAACGCCAAAAGCAACGAGCTGGTGACATCATGACAAACAAATACCTGTTAGATTTAGCAACCACCCTAATCCAATTAATTAAAGACGCAAATAAAAATGAACAAAAAGAGGCTGCCGCAAGATATTGGATTGAAGATATTCTGCCAGCGGTTATAGAGATAGATATCGCGACTCAGAACAATGATACTAAAAAAGTAAATAGATTATCCCAAAGCTTAAACAGAAAGCTAGATTACGCTCCACTATCAGAAAACGAGGAGTCAATTCGAAAAACGTTAAATTCAATATACGTAGAAACAATTTAAAATCACAGAACACTTGGTTTAAAAAAATAGAGTTATTGAATCCGACACTGGATTAAAAGTCGTCTGCAAGCGACATATTGAAGGGACGGATTCAAGCTCTAGAGGGTGAACGGACCGCTGCCTGAGCCCTTAGCAGGTTAAATTTTCATATAAGTATTGCTTAACTTGCACTACCCTCAACCTAACCACCCAGCACTCCCCAACCGAGCCACCCCATGAAAACAAAAACCCTAAAACACCTACTCCTACTCACCGCAGCTCTCACCCTTACAACAAGCAGCACTTGGGCCGCCCCAAACCAAGCCCCAGAAGCAACCAAACCTTTTATCACCGAAGCCCCTGCAGGCGCTTATGGTATCGACCCATCCCACGCCGATCTCTCTTTTCGCGTTAACCATTTAGGTTTTTCCGCATACACTGCGCGGTTCACAAGCTTCTCCGCACAGCTGCAGTTTGACCCGGCCAACCCAAACGCAATGAGCGTGACTGCCACCATCGACCCGCGCTCACTTGCGCTGCCAGCACCGCCGGAGGGATTTCTCGATACACTACTGAGCCCAGCATGGCTGGATGCAGCCCAGTTTCGTCAAATCACATTTCGCTCTACCCATGTGGAAGCCACACAAACCAACACCGTGCGAATCAGCGGTGACTTGACGCTACACGGAGTCACCAAGCCGGTTATTTTGAACGCAACATTTAACGGCGGCTACGCCGGCCACCCCTTTGACCCCAATGCTCGAATTGGATTTTCCGCGCGCGGTAACTTTAACCGCTCAGATTTCGGACTTACCATGGGCATACCAGCACCGGGTTCGACCATGGGCGTGGGCGATACTATTGACGTCATTATCGAAGCGGAATTTACTGGCCCGCCACTTAAAACGGTTCAGTAATACCCAAGAAGCAGACAGTTCAAATATCAACCTTGTAACAACCTGCTAGCACCTATCTCGCTCGTCGGCGTGCAAGAATTCCGTCAGGCCGGTCGCGAGTTCGCCTTTAAATGTTTTGACGGGGGTAATCGCTAGGTCTGCAAAAATTCTGGGGTTTGATAGCAATTGAGCAATTTGCGGGTGCTCGTCACCTGCGTCGCTCATCCATAGCTTTAAAAACTCTACGTTGTAGGGTAGAAACAAGGGGAAAGCCTTGTCGTGATAGGGCTCAAACCGTGGATGGGTATCGCGTGTGATGATGGCGCAGCTGTACTTTTGCCCGGGGAATTCCTGATAGACAGCGCCCAGCAGCATTAATCGCTGGGTTGTTACCAAATAGTGTTTATTCTTGCCGGCTACCTTTTTTCCTTCTCCCAAACCGGTTGCAATAACAATCGCCCTGCGATGGCGAATAGCGTCGCGCCAGTAGAACGATGTGAGGTTGCGCGCATTGAAGGTTGTTCTTTGACCGACTTCAAGTTCTCCACCCACTTCCCGGCAGTCGTACCACCAGGTCGCATCCACCTGCTTCAAGACACCCCCTTTTTGGATGAGTAGTCCATCGATTGTTCTTTTAGGGTCACCGCCAAAGGCGGGATAATAGTGCTGAATTTTTGCTGTCTCATCTTCGGCGCCCTCGTAATCTCCCTCAGCCCCAAGTAAGGCTAGAAATTCATTCAGGGTACGCGGGTCAACGTGGCGCCGGATATAACCACACATTGCATAACTCCAAGATCAATAATCCCAAGGTAAACTTATAATCCCAAGGTAAACTTATAATCCCAAGGTAAACTAAGGCTACCACCTTGCCAACCGATAAAGAACTGTCAAGAGATTCCTATGTCAGATGTAAAATTTAGCGCCCAATGGGCGCTACTAGGCGTTTTAATTTGCTTCATCGCATTTGGTTTAGGCTTTTGGGTATTTAACCAAGCCCTACCCGGTTACAAGATGTTGGCCTACCCCGGCATTGTAGCAACGCGATTTTTTAGCGAAGAAATCAATTTTTGGCCCAAGCTCAGTATTATGCTCACGGGCCAATACATCGCGTAGTTTTTAGGTATTTATAGTGTTAGAAAAATCATGGCGATCAGATCTAAAGGCTAGCCAACACCAAAGGCGCGCCACAACGAAATATCACATGTCTCCTGACGACATTTCAGATACCCTTTCAATAACTGAGTGTTAACTAGTAAGCCGCCTTGCAAAGGCAAGGTCTCCCTAGCATCCAACTTTAAGGCAGTAGATACCGCGTTATGTATATTGGCGAAGCAGCAAAGAAAACGGGTTTATCCATCAAGGCCATTCGTTTTTATGAGGCGCAAGGTTTGATTGAGCCGCCCGCGCGATTGGGGCGCTATAGGGTATATACAACGCAAGACCTTGAGCTGCTGCTATTAATTAAGGAAGCAACGGAGCTAGGGGTGGCGCTGTCTCAACTCAAAGGGGTTATCAGTTACCGCAATGGCAAAATAGACTGGGAAAACATAAAGGTATTTTTGACCGAGATAAGGGCGCAACTCATCGAACAACGCACGGATATCGAGCGAAAAATTAACAGCTTGGATGCCTGCTATGCCCAGATAAAATCTTAACCAACACTTGACTCTCCCCTTAAGGGGAGACGGTAGAATGCGCTTTCTTTAGGTAACGCGAGAACATAAAATGCGCAAACGAGTATTGGTATTGGCGGCCAACCCCAAAGCAGATAGCTTTGTGAATACCTTAGCCGATACCTACGCAAGGTCGGCCCGACAAAAGCATGACGTGAAGCTGCTAAATCTAGCAGACATGACCTTCAATGTAGATCTAGCCGATGGCTATACCAAGGATCAACCTCTAGAGGATTCTCTCAAGGCCTTCCAAGCAGCGCTGACTTGGTGCGAACACCTCGTTATTTTTACCCCCAATTGGTGGGGTGCGCTGCCAGCAAAACTTAAGGGGCTTATTGATCGAACATTTTTACCCGGTTTTGCATTTCAATATGAGAAGGGAATGTCCATCCCCAAAAAGCTCTTGCAAGGAAAAACGACTCGAATCGTCATGACTATGGATACACCACCTTGGTATTACGTTTTGTTTCAAGGCGCGCCAGCCATCAGGCAGTTAAAAACCGCCACCCTTAAATTCGTCGGTTTCGGCGCCGTCACCAGCAGAATGATCGGCCCCATTATAAGTTCCACCAACGCTTCCAGGGAAAAATGGCTGAATGAAATGTCGAAACTCGGGCTCAGCGCCAGTTAAGTTATTATCGAGTCAAGCGGCGGCATATATAAGCGCACCTCGTTATAAGGGCGTGTTGCGATTGCAGGGCCAAGCCGCCCTTCAATCGAAGGCCCCGTATCCTGTGATGCAGCGTTCATAGGCCACACAGCCACCTAAGACACTCAGCTAGCTATGAAACTCAGCTAGCTAGGCACAGGCCAGCCGTAAAACATTGACATATTCATTAGCTAATGGCCGTACTGCAAGTGCGCTTTATCTCAATGAAAAAATAGCTAACCTCTAATAAAAATAGCTAGCCTCTAATGAAAATCGCGCGAACTCAATAACAATTCAGGCATTAAGTGCGAGTGGTCTTCAATATGCCCTGCGACTAAATGCACCACCCTGCCCTCGCGCTCCACCACCCCTTTCACCAGCAATAAACGCCCTTGGAGAATGGCGCGTCGGTAGCGCTCTTGCAATGATGCCCACACCACAACATTGGTGTTACCGGTTTCATCTTCCAGCGTGATAAACAAAACACCCGATGCTGTGCCAGGCCGCTGCCGACCGGTCACTAAACCTGCAACACGCACGAAGCGACCGTGTGCCACACCCAACAATGCTTGCGCATTTTTACAGCCATTAAAGACCGCCTGCTCGCGCAATAGCTGCATGGGGTGAGCCGTTAAACTTAAATGGTGACTTTGGTAATCCATCACTAGGGTGTCATAGCTACTCGCCTGCGGCAGTGCCAGAGCCTGCTGTGCGACCTCGCTATTGGCTAACTCCGCCCTAGATGCCAACTGCGCATGATTAAACAGCGGCGCCTGATCGAGCGCGAAGACATCCCAATGCACATTAAAGCGATCTTGATTAAATTGCCGTAAAGCGCCACAACCGGCTAGCAGTTCTAATTCCGCGTCAGATAGCTGGGCGCGCAGCCGTAAATCTTGCAAAGAGGAAAAACATTTCTTGTCCCGCGCAGCGATACAGCGCTGAATCGTGTCTGGCCGCAAGCCTTTTACTAAACGAAACCCCAGGCGTACAGAAGGCGCCGCCTCTACTGCGGCCTTGGCCTGAAAATTCTCTAAGCTGTGATCCCACTGACTCACGCAAATATCTATATTTTCTACCGCAACATGATGGCGACGCGCATCTTGCACCAGCTGTGACGGCGAATAAAAGCCCATGGGCAAGCTGTTTAACAAACCGCAATAAAATGCGGCTGGGTAGTGGCACTTTAGCCAGGCCGATACGTACACTAATAAGGCGAAACTGGCAGCGTGGGACTCCGGAAAACCGTACTCGCCAAAGCCTTGCATTTGGCGAAATAAACGCTCGGCAAAATCTTCGCTGTGGCCGCGCTCGGCCATGCCTTGCATTAATTTATCGCGAAAACCTGCCAAGTTACCGTTGCGCCCCCAGCTGGCCATAGCGCGGCGCAGTTGATCTGCCTCGCCGCCACTGAAGCCGGCGGCAACCATCGCCAATTTAATCACCTGTTCTTGAAAAATAGGCACACCTAAGGTACGCGCCAACACGGCTTTTACATCGGCGTTGGGGTAGTCAACCGCTTCCTCGCCATTGCGGCGGCGCAAATAGGGATGAACCATATCCCCCTGAATTGGGCCAGGCCGAACAATAGCCACCTCAATCACTAAATCGTAAAAGGTTTTTGGCTTCAGCCTGGGCAGCATGGCCATTTGCGCCCGAGACTCCACTTGAAACACACCTACGCTATCGCCCCGGCATAACATGGCGTAGGTTTTTGGATCTTCCGACGGCACTTGCGCTAGTTGTATCGGCGGTGTTTGGTAGCTATTAATAAGATCAAATATTTTTCGAATGGCCGTCAGCATTCCCAGCGCCAACACATCCACCTTAAGTAAACCCAACGCTTCAATATCTTCTTTATCCCACTGAATAACCGTGCGCTCGGCCATGGCGGCATTTTCCACCGGCACCAAGGTGCTGATCGGGCTTTTGGTGATGATAAAACCGCCCACGTGTTGCGAAAGGTGCCGCGGGAAACCCAATAATGCCTGCACCAGCGCGACAAATTGCTGCACCAAGCGCCCCTCTAATTTTATATTGGCTTCCTGCAACCGCACCAACATCTGCGCGGGCTTATCCCACCAGCTTAGGTTACGGCTAATGTTGTCGAGCAATAACGGGTCTAAACCTAACGCCTTGCCCACATCGCGAATCGCGCTTTTGGGCCTATAGGTAATCACCGTTGCCGCTAAGGCGGCGCGCTCGCGGCTGTATTTTCGGTAGATATATTGGATCACTTCCTCGCGCCGCTCGTGTTCAAAATCCACATCAATATCCGGCGGCTCATTGCGCTCCTTGGATATAAAGCGCTCAAACAATAAGTCACTTTGCGCCGGGTCCACCTCGGTTATAAACAGGCAATAGCACACCGCCGAGTTGGCGGCTGAGCCCCGCCCCTGGCATAAAATGCGCTGGCTTCGCGCATAGCGCACAAGATCGTGCACGGTTAAAAAATAATACTCGTAGCGCAGCTCTGCAATTAAACCAAGCTCCTTGTGCAATTGCTTTTCCATGGCTGGCGTGGTGCCGTTAGGCCAGCGCAAGGCCGCGCCCTCATAGGTTAGCTGCGCCAAATAAGCACTTGCGGTCAACCCCTCTGGCACCACCTCGGGCGGGTATTCATAGCGCAGTTCGGTCATAGAAAAATGACACAAGCTGGCGATGTGCGCCGCCTCTTGCAGCAGTGCCTCGGGGTAGAGTGTTTGCAGTTTTTCCACCGGCCGCAGATAGCGCTCGGCATTGGTATGGCGGCGCACACCTAATTCAGCCACCGAGCAGTTGTAGCGCGTAGCCGCCAACACATCTTGCAAGGGTTGACGCTGGTGACAATGCATATGTATATCGTTACACGCCACCATACTGATGCGTTGCTGGCTCGCGGTTAGATAACAGCGCTGATAATAGATTTCATCCGATGATTGCTGCAGCAGCTCAACACCCAACCACAGGCGCTGCTTAAAATAACGCGACAACAAGCCACCCTGCCCCTGCCAATCTTCAACCGTTTGCGCCTGCACCGGTAGCCAAATGGCCAGGCAGTGCTGGGTGCCAAATTGCAACTCTTGCAAAAAAAGTTGATAACTGCCCTTGTCAGCACGGCGTCTGGCGCGGGTAATCAACGCGGAAATTTCACTGTAGGCGGCGCGGTTAGGCGCCAGTAAAATCAAGTGGGCCGGGGCTAGCTTGGCCTGCTTATCATGCAACCAAAACTCACTGCCCACAATTAAATGAAAACCCAGCTGCTGTGCTGCTACATGAGCCTTAACCACGCCAGCAAAGGAGCACTCATCGGTAATCGCTAACGCTTGATAGCCCAAGGCGTGCGCACGCTGCACTAACTCTTCCGGCCGAGAGGCGCCGCGTAAAAAACTAAAATTACTGACGCAGTGCAACTCAGCAAACATAAAAACCGGCCATGAACCATTGCCGCCGCTGCTGACAGAAAAAGACGCTGTAGTAATGCTGCCGCGCCTTGGCAATAAAATAATCCCTGCGCGCGCGCTGTTGCCACCAGTGGCTATCAAAACGCACGGCCCGGCTCATCAGCTCTAGCTCTTGCCTCTGCCCGTCGCTATACCACATTAATTTTTTTTCGCGCATCAAAAGCGCTTGCGGCGGATGCAGTAGCCAGGGGCATAGCCAATGATCAACCTCAAGGTCAACAGCGCTGCTGGCCTTGGTTTTATTGCTGACAAAGGCCAACTGCTGGCACTGTTGCCTATCCGGTAAATACTCCGCTTGCAGCTTATAACTATAAAACTGTTGGGCGCTAAAGCGTTGATAGAAGCGATTAATTAAACGTTCAATATCATCGCTTTTATCGCGCATATCGCGAAACAAGCCCTTCGCCACCGGTGCGGCCGATGTCAGACCTAAGGCCTCCAAACCCACCTGCGCAATAGCAGAAGACCAACTCAAGTTTTCCAATTTTAAACCGGTGAGCTGATAAAACTCATCCGTATCGCTGTGCGCACTCTGCACCGCCACAATGATCTGGCTTTGGGTTTTATCTTCATGGCAAAAACACCAGCAAATACGCTGGGTGATAAGTTGCCGCTGACGCAAGAACTGCTGTAGTTGCCGCAATAATACTTGCAAAGGCTCCTGCAGATGGGCCACATCAGTAAGCCCATAGATAAAAGCCAGGCGCTGGTTAAACGCCGGCGCTAAGGCTAAGGCACTGACCGGCTTTTCTTGCTGACCGCACAAAAGCTGTAAATAAGCCACGGCATCTTTACCAAAACGCTGACCGAGTTCGCGTAAAGGTAGCGCCATAAGTTGGCCTAATTGGCGAAACCCGGCGCTCGCCAAGCGCTTCAATAGTGCTGCGGATACATCTAATCGCGACACCGGCAAGGCACTCAACAACACACCCAAGCGCTGCTCAGCTATCGCCGTTTGTTGTTCGGCCAAGCTGGGGGCTGCCTCTACGGCTTGGTTTTTTGCCAGTAGCTTAGCCACCATGCGGGTGGGCCCTAGGCCGATAAAAACGCCACAGCGCCATGCGGATAATTCCTGCGCCATTCGCTCTAATAGCATCGCCTGTCCATGAAAGAGACGTAGACTACTGGCCACTTCAAGGTGCAAAAAATCCGGTTCATCCAACTCAACGTAGGGCGTAAAACCATAAGCCCATTGCGCTAAGTTTTGTAATAAATGCAAACCCTGTTCTGGTTCGAATACCCGCAAGCAAAGCTGAGGTGACAGCGCCAAGGCGCTGGTCACGCTCATGCCCTCTGCCACCCCCGCCGCTCGCGCGGCAGACGATACCGCGACCACACGCTGACCGCTGTACAACGCCAGCGGGTAGTTTTCCTGACTTGCGCGCAGCCAATGATCTAGCGCTAAAGCGGGAAAATACAAACTCACATAAAGCCGGCCTGTCTCTGTGCCTAGCGCTGGCAAACCGCGTTGAGCTGCCGTTGCCTTAGCCATTGACCAGTGACGCCAGCTGCGCCGCGCGCTGGGGCACAACACCTTGCCGCAACACCGGTAAATCCTCTAAATGCACAGGCCAGTTTTGCACCGGCTGCAACGCCAATGCCGCCAGTTGCGGCCAGAGTGCCAACTGCACCTCTTGCCCGGCCCAACCTCCGCGCTGCTTTAATACAGTGAGCTGCAAACCGGCATCACACACGTCGGCGGCTAACCGCAACGCGGCCGGCGCCGCTGTGCGCGCCGCTTGGCGCGAGCGCAACAACACATGCCAAGCGCCGCCTTTAACGGCAGCCTGCTGCAATTGGCGCAAATCCCGATCCGCGACCCCCTTGTTGGGCAGCCACTGGCACACCAAGGCACTAGCGCCGGCGCGCAAAGCCTGGTCGGCAGCCCACAAATTGTCGTACACACTGATATTGCGCAGTACCAATAGCTGTTCAGGCGCCACGCCCATATGGGCGAGGTAGGCGGCGCTGGGCACGCAGGGAGGATCAATGAGAAAAACATAGCCAGGTAAGCGCGGCATCAACGCCGGCAACAGTAATGGCCAATTCAAACCATCGGACAACAGCTCTGTAGTCGCCCCCAAAGGCCAACCGCCATCGTGTAGCGCGGCATCAAGAGCCCGAAAACCGGTGCTAATAACCTCCCGCCTCTGCGTGGCGGAGCGAGCACGCCAAATGTCTGCACGGGTATGCAGGAGCTGCTCTAGCACATCGGATGTAGCAGCTTGGCCGGCCACGGCTGCAAAAGTAGAAGACGGCATACGGACCTCACACAGTGTTCGGCTAACCAGATTACTGTATTTACATACAGTAATTCAAGTAGATAATTCACGCCTTTCAAATCAGCCGACAGCACAGCCAAACCACGCCCACGGGTAATTAGCGGGAAAATATCTGACTTGGATTTACTTAACCCCCTCCTATCGCTTTCGACTCTTACATAGAGGCGCAAGCCAACGCAGAGCGAATCACAGGCGAGCCGACGCTAGATGGAACCACAAAACCAGTTATGCTCGAAACGACATTTGGCGCCGGCTACGCCTTTGAACCAAATAGCCAGATTGGTTGTTCATCGGCTATCCATTCCTTCTCAATGATCATGGCTTCTTCTGGTTACCAGCACACCATTAAGTAATAACATTGGTATTTTAAAAGTCGGCCCGTAACAACCCATTTGCTCACATAATTGCCGGCATAGTATAAGCCTGAAACTGATAATAATTTACTTTTACACGGATCACGCCCTGCCGAGGATTTGGCGTATTGCCCAAGTTATTCTTTTTCGCATCCCATAAGCCAAGATTAGGAAAGTACCAATCCTGCGTCCAACCATCCACAACCATTGCCGTCAATCCCAAACCGCCGAGTGAAGTTGGACCAACAACGGCAACGTTAGCGACAACAACAAACACATGATCGTAATGTATTGCTTCACAAAGTGTAACCACAGAACCGGGCGGCTGTAGCAGCGGATTGCTTGACAGAGCCGAATAGCAAATACGCCCTTTTTCATCGCAATTACCAATACCCGTTGTTGCGGCATCATCAAATGCATCTACGATTGTATTTCGAGCAGCTACCCCGCGGTAGGTATCCAAGGTGTTCTGATCGTTCTCACTAGTAAAATCGAAAAAATTATTGGTACTTTTAACAGACTTCTTTTCCTTAAAAAACAGTAATGCACTTTTAGCTGCATTTTTTCGGGTTCTCATTAAAGCTAGCTCAATGGGTGTTGGCACGTTAGACTCTCCTTGGCAATAATTGCCTATCCGAACAAAATGAACTGAACACTATAGATCACTGTGGGGAACAGCTAAAATAGATAAAAAAATTGGCATCTGAATCATCCTCCTAGCTTTTACAGCTTCCAATACCCTATTTCAGCCAACCGTGACGCTATCGGCAGTTCTAGCTCATTAGCGCTACATTTCTCAACTGCCTGTCCAGCAGCCTAGCTGCTAAACTAGCGCGGTAACGCTATTAAGCCTCGATTTAAGTAAGAGATGAAACTATGCATTGGACCGATATCGCGCCGGCGGCGGTGACGCTGTTTTTAATTATGGACCCGCTCGGCAATGTGCCCATTTTTAACGCGGTGCTGTCGCGCCTAGATAAAAAGCGTCGCACGCCGGTGTTGGCGCGCGAGCTCATTATTGCTTTGGTAATTCTGTTAGTTTTCTTGTTTGCCGGTAACGCCATACTGGCCTTTTTGGGTTTAACCCAATCCTCGTTGAACATTGCCGGCGGGGTTTTGTTGTTTATTATCTCGCTGCGAATGATATTCCCTGTCAGCCACGATATCGGTGAAGCAGTTGAGGTGGACGAGCCTTTTATCGTGCCGCTTGCGGTGCCGATGATCGCCGGCCCCTCCACCATTGCCGTATTGTTATTGCTCAGCTCAAACCAGCCAGATCAAATTTTAGATTGGAGCGTCGCATTACTGTTAGCTTGGGGCGCCTCGTCTGCCCTACTTCTGGCGTCGCCTCTGATTATGAAAGTAATTGGCACCAAAGGCTCGCGTGCACTGGAGCGATTAATGGGCATGATCTTGGTGATTCTAGCCACGCAAATGTTGCTCAACGGTATACGGGATTTTGTGACCAGTTTTAACTAACAGATTACCTGCATCGCTACGCCGCCGAAGCTTCAAAAGGCGGCTAGCAACACCTGTAACGTTAAACAACACGCTTCCACACACGCATTGTGTAAACCTACCAGTCAATCGGTTGATGATTCCAATCGATAAATTGTAGGCGATTATCGTTTGGCCGAGCGTCCATTAATGCACTCAAACGATCGGCAACAAAATCTGGCGTAAACAATTTGTGCTCCGGTACCCGCGCTTGAAACGGTACCGACAGTGGTGTGTTTGTGGTGCCCGGGTGAAACGCAAGCAACCGAACACCCTTGGCGCGACGTGCATACTCCACGCTGGCGGTTTGCAACAACATATTTAGGCCAGCCTTGGCGGCGCGATAACTGTACCAACCACCCAATTTATTATCGCTAATGCTGCCCACGCGAGCGCTGCAGGCGGCAATAACACACTCATTGCGTTGCACTAATGGCAGCAAGGCTTTAAGCCACAGCAAGGGGTAGATGGCATTGGCAAAATAGCTCGCCTGCAGATATTCAAGCTGCACATCCTCCAGCCGTTTCTCTGGCTGCATGGCGCCACGATGCAGCAAACCTGTGCAAATGGCGATGCGGGAAAAAGTACCAACATAAGGGAAAAGTTGTTGCGCGGTATGAGCCACACCGGCTTCAGTATGCGAGCACTGTATTGAGCTAGGCCCTTGTGCGCGGCTGCCCACACCGATCACCTCATCAAACGCACCGCTGGCACGCCAGTGCTCTAGCAACGCAGACCCAATACCGCCCAAACCGATTACCAAAGCCCTATTCACGGAGCGACTCGCTTTATATCAACGCAGGCTTTACAGCGCGCCTGACCAGTGAGCAAATAAGAAATGCGATAGCGGTGCCGGGCGAAAAATTCATAGGCGAGATCGGCTATGGGTTTTATCAGCGGCCGACGCAACACCTTAAACAGGGGGTTGCCGACTAAGGCCCAAGCATGCGCAGTAACGTCCAAGCCCAGCAACAGCTCGCCATCCCTCGTTTGGCCATGCAATACCGCGTTGGCACGCTCGGGGTTAATATGCGGGAAGCGCACACTAAAATCAGGCTGAAAAATATCTTCAAAACCCAATTGGCCGCTATTGCGCCGCTGTAAGCTCAGCATTTCTTTAACGCATAAAGGGCAACGGCTATCGTAAAAAATGGTCAGCGCACTCATATCTGCAATACCCAATAAATCGCCAATGCATGGCACAAAATTACCGTACCCGTGAGCCGTCGGCGCATGCGCACATAAGCCGGTGAACGGGCAGCAAAACGCTCAGCAAAAAAGCTGAGGTAGAAGCAAAGAGCCAACAGCGTCAGCCCCGCCACTGGGCGTACAAAACTCAGCAACAACGCCCCCACGGCCAACAGCACGACTAAATTGGAAGCCAGCGCCAAAGCGATATTAGACACCTGAGGTTGCCACAAGCTGCCGGCCAAGAAAGTCGCAATCGCACAGCTATAACAGCTGAATAACAACATGCCTAGCTGGGCCTGCTGCGCAAACGCCATCAACACCAAGGCCGCAGCAAACGGCAACAGGCCCAGATAGCCAAGCCATACCATGGTGAGATGCACAAGCTCAGCACTAGTGGGTTCAGGGCGATGTCGTGGCAGCGTTTTCATGCCCTGTATACGGGAGCAAAGTAGGAATGGATGCCAATGCATCAACCAACAGGCTTGCTTGATGTTTAGGTACCTAGACCAAAAGGCGCACGCTGGGGCTCTTCCCCGCATTCAACATCAGCCGAATGTAGAAGGCAGCCTCAGGGGCAAAATGTTGTGACTGCAGGCAAGCTTAAGACCGCGCTTACCTCAACCGAGAATTCAAACAATTCTTCTTAACATACTCTTGAAGCGGCCGATAAAGCCTGTAACGCACCAAGAAACAAACGCTTCAGGCCGCCATAGCGGCGCAAAACTAGAAGCAAAGCCAGATACAACCAATACCAGTAGGGGGAATTATGAATGCCGCACTGCTAGAAATGGACACAGTCAGCCATCAAAAAATCGTGTTTTGCTTAGATACCATCACTCAGTTAGACCGCGATACATTTCTATCTCTCGCCTCCCACAAAGCTGACAACAACGCTGCCGATCTATTTATTATTGATATTGCCAGATGTCTCCTCACGGGGGATGTGCAAGCGCTGCGCCAACTGGTCGGCCGAAGTGGTTTCATCAAGCAACCTTATCTGGTGCTACTAAAGCGCGCCTGCCAATATTTATGCGCTGAGCGGGCGCAGGATGTTATCAAAACAGTCGTTGAACTCGAAGCTACCGGCATTTCAAACCCACTGTGTTATGTGTTAGCCGCTGAAGCACAAGCCATGAACCATCAATATACCGAAGCGTTTCATAACTTCTCAACCGCTAGTAATTTATTCGCCTGTCATGAACACCTGATTATCAGATCCCGGCACTGTTTGCAGCACATAGAAGCGACCAGATACAGTTTGGCGTTAGAAAAAGGCGCGATAGAGTACCTACAGGATCAACGTTTCGATAGCGCCATCATAGCGCCGCTGGCATCTTCCCTCATAAAATACAAATACCAACTCGATAACCGAGCGCAAACTAACATTCTTGATGCATCTCGCTATGACGACGTTAAACAAGATGTGTTTTTTCTAGAGATTCTGAAGCGAGCTTTGTTACCAGACCCAGACATTGAGTTATTCCTCATCCAGCTACGCAAACATTTACTAGACACCTTTGCTCAAACGGAAAAACTCGCGCTAGCCGATGCTGCGGTCCTATGCGCGCTAGCACTGCAAAACGACTTGAATGAACACGTGCACTTCGTCTCAACCAACGAGTCAAACGCGGTAAATCTTATTCACGAGAAAATTAAGGACACACTCAATAAACCCAGCGCAACCGCAAAGCAATTGGCCACCCAGGTGCTGCTAACCTCCCTTTATGAACCCTTAAGTGAACAGCCCTACTGCGCACAGCTCTTAAACTATGCGATAAATGACTGGCCAACTGACATCCAGCCCTGCCTAGAGAGAATTCTCTATCAGCACGAAGAAGAGCTCGAGTTCGCCAATGCCATCCAGCCACTCACCACCATTAACAATGCAGTATCTCTGCTCGTAGGTAGCCAGTATGAAGCCAACCCCTACCCGCGCTGGCATGATATCAGCAAATTAGAAAATAGTGCCGGCTACGCTAAGCATAATGGCATAAACAAACCACCATTTATAAAAGCCAAACATTTTGATAAGCCTTTAAAAATACTCATTGCCGGTTGCGGCACTGGCAAGCACCCCATCGCATTGGCACTGAAATTCCCAAATGTGCACATCACAGCCATAGATCTAAGCCGACGCAGCCTCGCCTACGCCACGATGAAAGCAACACAACTCAACCTGTCAAACATTAGATTTTACCAAGCCGACATCCTTGAGCTATCAGACCTTAAAGACAGGTTTAATGTTATTGAGTGCATGGGCGTTTTACACCATATGCAAGACCCCATTGCAGGGTTACAAATACTAAAGGGCTTACTGGTAAAAAACGGCGTAATGAAGCTCGGCCTTTACAGTGAAATAGCGCGCAAAGAAATTGCGGGTTTCAGAGAAGAAAACTCGCGCGAAGGGACAAAAGCGGCTATTCGCCAGATGCGTCATGAGGTGATTGCGGCGCAGAGAGAAAAATATGATAACTGCCTTAAGTCCAACGACTTCTACTCAACCAGCATGTGTAGAGATTTACTATTTCATGCGCAGGAGCACACCTTTACACTCACCGAGCTGGAAACCATTTTAACAAAAAATGAATTATTATTTAAAGGCTTTACCTTCAACACGGCGGAGACATTTCACAAGTTTACACTCAGCCACGGGTCACATACTAAGATGCTCGACCTGCGGGCGTGGCATCAATTTGAAACGAGAAACCCACAAACCTTTGCCGGCATGTATCAATTTTTCACACAAATCTATTCATGATGCTTTAGTGCGGCCACTGACTGGAACGGCTGCTGGAGATGGGTACCCCGCTACTCTTCAGCCTGAGACGCTTCGGTAAGCACTGCACGTACCGCATGGCGTGAGTGCACACCAAATCGCTCGGTGAGCTGCACCAACAGCGTTTGCAAGGGTGATTGTTCAAGAAGCTGCGGTGCAGCAGGAAATTGAACCTGATTAAGCGCAATCAATGCATCCAATTGATCCGCCGATTGACGCGCCTCGGCTGCGATAACAGTGCGCAAATAGCTTGAGTCATAGGGCGGATAATCGCGCTCACTGGTGTTAATACGATAAGCCTGTACCAAGGGGTGCTCTAGCTCTTGACTGGCAAGCAGTAGTGCCAAACGCTGGTATTGTAAGGTTTCAATATAGGTGTGAAAGTCAGCATTGCGGGCGATAACAGTCTGCTTCGAATGACTAAAGCCCAAGCTATCTTTGGCGTAAATCCACAGAAGATCTGCCGTGCCACTACCCGGCAAAACCGTGGCGTGGTAAGGCTGGGTGAGATCTTGTACATAGTGTAAGCCCCAACCCATAAACCGATAACCCCAATAGGGATGGCCGGCCTCAAAGGCGAATTGCGCGAGCGAAAAGAATTGATAGGCACGCCAATCGGCAAAGGTATTTTTTAAAAAGCTACCGAGAGTAAAAATAATAGCCGACTCGTGAAAATAGCCCATGTGAAAAGGTGCTTGCGAAGAATGCTCGAAACGGCTATCGCCAAAGGGCTGCAAGCCAAAATGATAAAGGCTTGCTACGGCGCTGGGGTTATCGCTGAATAAATGTATGTCGTGGCCGTAATCTGGCTCGTCGGCGGCGCTGGCCAGAACCGACAAAGCACTAACATTTTGGCCAGTGCGCAAGGCAAAAAACTGCCACGCTTGCCAGGCATCAAGATCGTTAAAAATCACCACGTCGCCGGCGCCAAGTTGTGGCAAGCCTTCCGTATCCGCTTGGCCAGGTAACGACTGCACAAACGCGGCTAATTTTATCTCGGGGTTTAAGCGTAAAGCCTGTAAAAAAGCGGTGCGAAGATCGGCTGCGTCAGCGCCGAAATGCAAACTTGCAGGCGCTTCCGGCACTTGTGGAAAATGCCCTCGGGCAAAACGCGCTTGTTCAGCCAAGTGTGCCTCCAACGCCGGCGCCTGCGCCCGTAGAAAATCCTCTAGCGGCTCGACTTTGACTTGCACTTCTGCCAATTCAGGCATAACGCCCAATGCCAATGCTGAACCCGGTGCGTGATTACTCCAAGCCATAGCCGGTGCGGATACTAGGGCTAGGGCAAAGATCAATAACGCCGTAAGCGTACCTGGACATTGCTTTAACATTGAATTCTCTTGAATGATGGTTTGTTATCTCTTTTGCCCCAGTGATGAAGCGCTGCTCCTGAGAGTTTACAACAAGCGCGCCAACATCCGCGCGGCGAACCATTCACGGAGGCTTTTGGGTCGTGTTAACTCTAGGCGAGCTAGGCACTGATGCACATCGGCCGAGCCACGCGCCGGCAATAATGAGCGCAGTATTAACAGCGCAGCGCTAACAGGCGATTGGAATCTTGCTTGTAACCTGCTTAGACCTTCGATCAACCGCAACTCTAGCGCGTCGAAGTCTGAACCAAAGGGGTAGCGGCTAAAGGCGGGAAGCTCTGCCAGTGGTGCTACCCGGGCCGGTAAGTTACGGCTCCAAAGCGCTGGCGGCTCGAAATCCGCCGCCAATTTACCGGCCGCTTTAGCGCTCGCTAACAGCTCGGCGTGAAAGCGCGCGTCGCTAATGGCGAGCAAGCGCTTTATCACTTCCTCATCACATTGGCCGCGTAAATCGGCGATGCCATACTCGGTGATGACGATATCCCGTAGGTGCCGCGGAATAGTGACATGGCCATACTGCCAACGAATATTCGATACCGCTCGACCGTCTTGCACGCGACTGGCACGCAACATAATAACTGAACGGCCATCGTCTAAGGCATGCGCCATGGCGACGAAATTGTATTGCCCTCCCACGCCGCTAACCACCCTACCGTCTTCGATACCGTCCGAGGCCGCAGCGCCCAACAAGGTGTGCAACATGCACGAATTAAAAAACCGCGCCTGCTTGCGCTGCACACGGTCTAGCATTTCTTGCCCGCCGTAAAGCTCATTGACTTGCGAGACGCGCTGCATATTGATACCGCGCCACTCATCGCCAGCCAGCGCCCCTAACCATTGATAGAAAGGCTTTGAACCAAGGAAAAAAGCACCTTCTAAATAGCGGCCACCCTGCAGTGATTGGCCCGTTAATAGGCGACTCAGCTGGGCGATATTGTCCGGTTCGGCTAAATCTAAGCCCAGCGATACTTCGTCGTTAAGCACTAACCGCTCGCCTTGCAATTTAGCTGTTAAGGGCAACAAGCCGAGACTTTGCAAGCGCTGCACACAAGCCAAATTTAGGGGCGACTCGATAATCCCCGCGCCTATCAATAGCGCCGTATCTTCGTCGCGCAGGGGTGTGCGAATTTGATCATCGTCCAGTAATTTTTGCAGGGCAATGTTATCGTAGACTTGGCGCACTAAAACACCGGCTTTGCGCAGATGCATGAAGCTGTCCATCACAATTTCGGTAGCGCCGTAGAGGCCTGCCACAAAGGGTGAAGTTCCGCCAATACGCAAACTTAAAGCGCGCTCTTCAGAGGTGGGAGCCAGTAGCGAAAGCGCGGCCTGATAATCAGCATTGTGCTGATGACGTGTAATTAATGCATTGGCAATAGCGTCCGACAAAGCGCCAATACCCACCTGTAGCGTGCCACCGTCTTTCACCAAACTGCTCGCATAAAGCCCAATCGCGTGATCGGTAGCGCTGATCGCCTCGCGCGGCAAGGCATACAGTTGGTCACCGGCGCCGCCATCGTCAAGCAGCAGATCAAACTCATTGATTGAGCGCTCGGCTTCACCGCTTAAATACGGCATCTGTGGGTTTACCACGGCAACAACCAGGCAGGGTTGCTGGGCTTTTCCCAATCGCTCAATGAGATCGAGCGTGACATCCGGGTTACTACCCAGGCTTACGCGCTCACCGCGTCGCGCCACTTGTTGCACAATCACATTAACCCCAGCGTCGGCCAAATCACGCGCGACATGGGTGTAGTTCTGACAAATATAATTCTGCTGCGCCACGGGGTTCGCCATTTGACTACCCGGGCTAAAGTAGAATTCATGCACCCGTACGTTGGCAGCCAAGGCGCCCTGCTCGCGATCTTGCACGTAGGCGAGGACTGGGTAATTGACGCCAAAATGGCGCGCTACGAAAGGCGCTAAAAAACGTTGCTGTAGCCAATTTTTTGCAGACGGGATGTCTAGCGACAAAGCTGTGTACAAGGTAAGCGATGCAGTCTCAGGCTGGGCCTTTACCTGTAGATAGAGCGCATTTAGTAAGCGATTGGGCTTGCCAATACCGAGTGGCGCCGCTAAAACCAAGTGCTTGCCCACGCGCGCAAATATTTCAGCCACGACATCGTCGAGTTGATTGTAAATTTTGTTTTGCTTCATGACCTGTTCCGCTCGAACTCTGGCCGAAAAGCTGGGCCAGATGCTAATGAATAAATGCTGCCACACCGGTCAATGGCTCGCGTGCTCATAGTCGGGCCTGTCGGCGGGAAAATATTCCAGTCGTTGATGATCCAGCTTGCCACGCTTTGGCTGCGCATGAACAAGGTAGACAACGAATCGCCTAGAGTATCGTGGAAACCTCAATGCAGCGCAAATTTACACGCCGGCAGCAATCCCAACATCTGCGGTAGATGATAAAAGCCGCCGCTCAGCGCGCCGACTAAACGCGATGCTTTGGCTCATCGTCGCGATAATTGGCCATAAAAAGCTACCGTTGCATGGAGCGATTAACCAGCACACAGATCAGCCCCCTTTATGATCGCACCAAGCACTAAGCCGAAGCCATCTAACCACCGGTCGCGAGTAAACCTCTAAACAACGCGTATCCACTGCGAGCAGCTTGACACAAAGTGAGCGGCGCGCCGATATTCGACCCCTTAAAAATAAACATAAGGATAAAGCGGGTGAAAAACATTTTCTTCAATGCCGACAACAAAATCCGGAACGGTTGGTGGATAGTCCTTTTCATTGGCTTGATTGTCGCCACGCAGCCGCTGTATCGGCTGCTGACTGGAGCACTAAAAGCTCTTAATACGCCGCCCTGGTTGGTAGAGGCTACATCGGTTTTCCTAGTCCTTGGGGTAACGGTAATTTGCGTGCAACTCAAACGGCAAACGATGGCGCAAGTTGGACTGGCAGGCAACGTCCGCTGGCTCTCAGAATTTTTCGGCGGTGTTGCCGGCGGCGCCACTTGGCTGCTACTGGTCGCCCTGCCACTATGGCTAATGGGTGGAGTTTCCTTCGACGTTAACCCAGACGCAACCGCCAAGCTTGTCGGCTACGGCTTTTACACCTTTTTTCTAGGTGCTTTGCTGGAGGAATTGTTACACCGTGGTTTTATATTTCAGCGCTTAATCGACGGTACCGGCTTCATGGTTGCGCAAATTATCATGGCGATGGTCTTTGCACTTGGGCATCTCGGCAATCCGGAAATGGACGGCCTCACCGCCGTGCGAGCCAGTTTAGATTTGGTGTTGGCATCGTTGATATTTGGCCTTGCCTATTGGCGCACTCGCAGTCTGGCGTTGCCCACTGGACTACACTTAGGTTGGAACTGGATGCAAGGTAGCGTGTTAGGTTTTAACGTAAGCGGGCACGAAACTGGTGGTTATTTTAAAGCCACACTAGCGGATCTGCCCGACTGGGTCAGCGGCGGTCAATTTGGCTTAGAGGGCAGCATACTTTCATTGCTCGGCAGCACCATTGTATTGGTACTCTTGTGGCGCTGGCGCGGGCTACAGAGCCAACCATACAACGCAGCGACACCTCCTGTTAGCCAGATAGCGCAGCCCTAAGGCAACGCTACCGCCACCAATCGCCGGCTGGCTTAGCTGCCAGCCGGCGTCACTTAGCCGAGTTTTTTTGCCAACACCTGCCCCACCCTACCCGTGCAAGCCCACAATATTAGCCCACCCCACACAATAAATGAAAAGCCTGCGGGCACATTTAATAGCGCAATTTTTGCCAGATGCTGGCGGTTAAAAAAGATGGCCAGCAATGTGGGCAGAAAGTAGACCAGCAAAAAGAACACAGCAAAAACCACCAACTGAAGCGCGTTGCTCTGCTCTACCACTACCAAATAGTTATTAAGGAAATCGTTCATGATTATTACTCCTGTTTTACAGTTATTGAATCGGTTGATAACACATCAAGTTCTTTACGCAGCGCCGCTATCGAATAAATATTTCCTCGCTGAATAACACGCTCGACGGTTTCTACTGCGCTAATGTCCTGTAGAGGGTTGGTGGTGAGAATAACGAGGTCCGCAAAAAAACCAGTTTCAAGCCGCCCCACGTTTGCTAGCTTTAATTCCCGTGCTGCCGTACTGGTAACCATTTGCAGAATGTGCCAATTATCAAGCCCAGCTAATTGGTGCAAAGCCAGCTCGCGCCAAAACCAATCGCCGCCCGCATAACTGTCTGAGCCGAGCAACAGTGGCACACCGGCGCGGTGCAAACGCACCAGCAACTCCAACACCTTAGGAAAGGCCGCTTGCGCACGGGCGAAATCCTGCTCACTCCAGTTATACACAGACATCCCTAAATTCTGACGCCAAGTCGATGCGATGGCTGGGTGTTGCTGCCAACGGCGCTCTGGGTACAACTCCGCTAACTGCGGGTAGAAATACATCATCTCGTTGACCAGCAAGGTCAAATCCACACGGACCTTTTGCGCCGCCAAACTGGCGAACAATTTCTGCATGGGTGCCGCGTCATAATCCACCAGCTCAAACCAACGGTACAGATACTGACTGCTACCGGGTTCGATGCCGGCTTGGTACTCGGCCCGCACCTCAGCCGGCAACAGTTCGGCCGATGGCAACAGCGCATGGGTGAGTGCATCGACGCCAGCGTCCACCGCAAACTGCCAGCTCACTTGATCAAGGTGGGCAATGCTGGATAAGCCGGCCTCATGGGCGAGTGCGATGCCCTGACGCAACTCAGCTTCAGAAAGGCCCTGATAAAGTTTGATATGGCTCACACCGAGCGCCTTTTGACGTGCAATTTCCTGCCGCCAAGCTTGCGGGTCAAGGGGATAGACAGTGCCACCCACAATAGGCGTAGGCTCAAAGCTCAGACCTGCATAACTCAAGGCTGGGCCGCGCCACAGGCCGGCGCGCTGATTAGCAGCATAAGCTTGATTGGCCACTGGATCGCCGGCCGGGCTGAAGGCAGAGGTCACACCGCTAGCCAAGGCCGCGAGCGCATGAAAACGCGTAATGTCCTCTTGGCTCGCCATACTGATGCTAGGCGCGCCGTTTTCGACTGACACCGAGAGCGGGCCCGCCGTTAAATGCATGTGTGCGTCCACTAGCCCAGGTAATAGGTAAGCGCCGGCCAAATCAATGCGCTGCACTGAGGCTGGCCCAGCACCGGTGCCCAACGCGACAATGCTGTCGCCTGTCACTTGCAACCAACCGTTGCTAATGACGGACTGGCTGTAGGGATCAATGAGATTGGCGTTATGCAATACATAGCTGTCTGGTGCCGCAAATACGGAAGAACAAATACACAGGCAGCCGCTGACTACGACAGCCACCGGCTTTAACATCGCCTTTAAGATCGTCTGGAACCTGGTCATTTTCATACTGTCTCCGGCTGGTTGTCAGCCTTATCAATGTGCTCGATAACCTCAGTCGGATAGGACACACAAAGTGTTACAAAAAAAATTGTGTAACACTTTGCCGTATCCGTCAGACTCCTATTACAAGGACAAAGGCACAACACTACCGAGAAGGCGCAGCTACAGCAGCACCAGAATAAAACCTAGGCTCGCCGGCAACGAAAAAGGATAGACGGCCTCACATATTGGCCGTTCAAAAAAGGCAGGATCAAAAATAGACAGTCAACAAGAAAAACAACAGCGAATCGAGCAGCTTTGGCTCTCCTATTCGGCAGCCATTATGCGAACGCTGTCTGGCTATGAGGCAGATCAACAATTGCGGGAAGACCTAGCGCAGGAAATTTTTTGTGCAATGCTGCATTCCGTTGAGCGCATTAGCTCAGCGGAAAATCCACGCGCCTATATCTTTCGCATCGCCCACAATGTCGCCGTTGATCACATAGCGCGCCAGGTGCGCGATAAAGCTGAGTCCTGTGAACCTGAGCACTTAACCCAGTTGCTCGATGACAACAGCCAACACAACGATGACTGCCCAGCCGGGCAACTGCAGCGCAGCCAGCAACAACAGCTGCTGCTAAACGCGGTGCGCGCCCTAGACCCGCCTTATCGTCAAGTCATCATGTTGCTGTTGGAAGATCTAACAGCAACCGAGATTGCCGACATACTGCAAATTAGCGCCGGCGCCGTGCGTGTTCGCATCAACCGCGCCAAAACAGAATTAAAGGCACGCTTAGAAGGTGAAAAATAAACGCCTACAGCCGCAGGTTGGAATAGCTAACAGCGATTGCACCAATTTCGAGTAGAGAGCACTCAAGATGGAACATAAAGAACACGACAACGATAATGTGAATGACCTAGGCTTAGGCGAACTGCGCTCCACTTGGCAAAGTCAGCCGGCAGATAAGCCATTGGATTTTAGCGTTGCGCGTGCGCAGCAACGCAAGCGCAAGCTGTGGTTTTACCTAGATCTGGTGCAAGCCTGCGTGTTATTTCTCGCGGGGCTATTTTTTCTCAGTTTACCGGCTTCGCTGGCCACTCTCATCGCCGGCCCAATCATGCTGCTTAGCGCTGGCATCATGCTCTACTACGCGTTCAACATACACAGGAAGGTTATAGACTATACAGACTGGAGCACAGATGGCCTGCTTCAGTTTCGCCGCTTAAGTTACGCCGCCAGCATTAAACACCTGCGTTTGAATCAATTGGGTTGCGTTATATCGCTAAGCTTCACCGCCGTGCTGGTTATACTAAAATTACTGCTACCGGCCTCAGTGCCCAGCGACTTAATGATTGCATTTTTAATACTGTCGCCTTTTTTGTGCCTGCTGTTTCTCTATCTACAAAAGCGCGTGCGACACTATCAAAAGCTAGGCGCCCAAGTAGCGCAGTTAAAGCGCGAGTTTGATAATGCGTGAGACTCAGAAGCATAACGCTGGTAGTGACCAAGCGCAGGCAGAAACTAAGCGAAGGCGTTGTTTCACCAAGCTAGAAATACAGGGCAAGGAAAAATTAAGCAAAAAAAAATCCGCCTATCGATAGCGAACAACTTGCTAAGTGGGAGTTAAATTCGAACCGTCAATCGCTGGAGTTCGCCCATCAGGGTCGCATGGCTAACTGGTTTAGTAATGTAACTATCCATGCCTACAGCGAAGGCCTTGTCTCGGTAATCAGAAATCGCGTGGGCGCTTAAACCAACTATTAACACCGAGGCTGGGCAGGCGCCTTGTTTTTCATACTCGCGAATATGGCTTGCCGCTTGATAGCCATTCATATTTGGCATCTCACAATCCATAAAAATCATATCAAACGGTGTGCCGTCACTGTGTGCTCTATCGAATAACGCGACCGCTTCCTCACCATCACTGGCAAATACTGGCTCGACACCAAACTTTTTCAACATGCCCTTGATGACTAATCGGTTCACATCATTATCCTCGGCAACCAGCACTCGAAAACAGTCAAATCCCTCGACCGTAGTCTGATTATGCTCCGGTTGCTGCACACGGCTTTGTACACCTACAAGTTGCGCCAAGTACCTCCGCAACATTTGTGCAGGGATGGGTTTTTCAAGCACGGCCGCAATACCCACCGCGCGCCACTCGGCCTTAGGGGGTAAATACCGGGTTGCACTAACCAACAACAGTGGCAGCCTAAGGCTAGAAATATCGCTCAACGCTTGTGCTAGCTCAACACCGGAGCCATCCGGCAGACGCAAATCAACTATCGCCACATCAAACGCCCTATCTTCTGCCAACGCTTGCGCCACCAAAGTTAATGCCTCCCCTTTCGTGGCGCAGGTTGTTACTTGCATACCCCAAAGCTCGGCGCGCACCTTCGTGGACTCACAGAAACTTGGGTGATCATCCACAACCAACAAACGCAACTGATCCAGCTCCCGACATTCGTATTCAGCCGCTTCCGAATCCGAATTGAGTGGTAAACATAGCGGAAAACTAAACCAAAAGGTCGAGCCTTTAGCCTCTTGGCTGGCAACACCCACCTCGCCACCTAGCAGCTGAGCAAGTTGCTTACAAATTGACAGGCCGAGGCCTGTGCCACCAAAATTTCGACTGATGCTAGTATCGGCCTGGGTATAGGCGTTAAATAGATTTTCCTGAACCTGCGCAGTCATTCCAACACCAGTATCGATTACTTCTATCCGAACAAGCGCGTCAGTTTTAATGGCCTCGCCTTCTCCTTGAGCACAAGCATCTGCCCTAACATCCGCAGCCGCAGGCTGATCCGCAGTCAGTGAAACGCGCACAAGAATTTCACCTTGCTGAGTAAACTTGATAGCGTTACTCAGAAAATTTAACAGAATCTGGTGTACACGATGCGGGTCACCGACCATTAGCCTTGGCGTTTCCGCTGTCATATAGGTATTGATCTCAATGCCTTTTTCGACTGCGGCCAGGCTAAAGAGCGCCGCGCACTCATCGATGACAGTTTCTAAATTAAAACTGATAGCCTCCACCTGCATTTTTCCAGCATCCAGCTTCGAGTAATCCAAGATATCGTTGATAACAGAGAGCAAAGCTTTACCGGATTGGTGAATAGTATCAACATAACGCTGCTGAGTGTGATCGAGCTGGGTGTCTCTTAACAGCTCCGACATACCTAAAACGCCGTTCATAGGTGTTCGTATTTCATGGCTCATGGTGGCGAGAAAATTGCTCTTTACCCGCGCTTCGGCTTCGGCCGCAATGGCCTTAGCGCGCTCCGCCTGCGTTTGTTCTTTTAGCCGATTAAGTTGACCGCCCACCCCGATAGACAAGAACAACATCTGGATCAAAAATGCACTGTCCACACCAAATTCTCTCAACAGCAACCGGCCTGGCAGATTGAATAAATCAGCCAAAACCATCATAAAGGCCGCCAGCAAAATAAATGAGAATGACAGAAGATAGTTTTTAGCCGAAACGGACTTTCTGCTCACCAATACCGCAGGCACTATTAAATTAATCACAGAAAGCACTAGCATTCCGTAGGTTTGGAAAAATAAACCCACCTTAACGCCAAAAATTGCCGTAAGGATACAAGCGAAGGCGAAAATAACTGACATCACATCTTGGCTTAACCACATCCACCGGGACCGCTCGTGCAAGTTTAAATAATACTTAGTGAACTGACACAGCGCGATGGCGGCTAAAAAGGTAAAGTAATAGAAGCCGTTTAGCTTGCCATCAATCCAAAAATTATCAGGCCAGAGGTAAAACAAACTCCCGTTACTTGAACCATAGAGGAGAAAAAAGCTGCTAACCCAAATGGAATAGTAAACGTATATTTTTTCTCGTGTTTTAAAGCCCAATATTAGGTTGTAAATGAGCAAGCCAATGACCATGCCCCAGAAAAAGAACTGGAAGCCATTGCTTACATAGGCTTGACGAAGCACCTCATCATAGGTCAGCAGCTTGGGTGCACTCGCATTGCGCGAGGGAACGTCGTATCTCAACCAGAAGGTACGAACCTCACCGGCAGCGATTGTGATTGGAAAAAATATACCTGCTTCAAATAGAGGGCGGGCATGAATCGGTTGACTGATATGAACGCTAGCGAGCAATTCTTCTGGATTACTGGCCCATAAATCCACTTGCCGAGCAACAGAGACACCGGCATCAAGTACCAGAGAACGGGATTGAGCTGACTGATTAAGAACCTCAAATTTTACCCAGCGCACACCATCAGTCGACGGCAGAAAGGAGGCTTTGTCACCGGCCGGATAAAAAGCTTTGGTTTTAATTTGTTCGAATGTAAGATTTGGATCAGTATGCTCATTGAGAAATAGATGTGGCTGTAAATCACCGACGGCGTGGGCTTCTACGAGCGCTAACCCGGTTGCCTGCTTAGCTTGCAACGGTGCAGACACCAATAACATAGCCATAATAAAGAGGCCTGAAACACAAGGCACTAGCCTATTTTTTCGGTAAAAGCGCATCAACAACAATCGCATCCATTCCACCACCATCATTGGTTAACCAACTGCCACCTCGCTAAGCGCCTTGATTATAGTGCGGTTCTTGCTAAGCGTCGCTCTGTATGCACATTAGAGGGCGTCAATACAAGCACTTAAATGCCCAATTAACTGGGCTAAACAATTGAATTTAAAAGGAGAATAGGAAGAGTATTAGCAGGAAAAAAGGCACTTCACAATATTTCGTCTGACTCAATCTGTGGATACAGGCAATACCTTCTTCTTTAGTCTTTCATCACTTGCCGTACAAGTCCTCAGCAGCTCTAAACAACACCCAAGAGGTTAAAATATACTTATCGCCACTCTGAGGAATTGCGCCTTTATGAGTGTGGGTAAAGCCGCCCGGAAAAAGCACTAAGTTACCAGCCTTCGGTTTTAACTTGATATTTTGATAAATAAACGCCGTTTCGCCACCCTCCGCGACATCATTCAGGTAATACATAAACACTAACGCTCGGTGCAAGCTTTCTTGTTGAGGGTCGGTTGGATGGGGATAAATTTCCGAATGCCAATGATGATAACCGCCCTCGCCACTCGGGTATTTTTGTAAATTAATATGACCTAATCGGTAAATACTGCGAATCACATTCAACAATAGCTGGTCGTCAAACTGGGCAATGTTAGCATGCGTAATTTGACTGGGCTGCTGGGTTACCGGATCTAATACTGTGGGTGAAACAGCGCCGGCAATGATGGAAGGAAAACGCTTTACGTAATGCAATAAGCCTTGATAGGTTATCTGTTGCAGACTATTCAGCTCAGGCTGCCAGTCAGCTTGCTCATTTAACACTAAATCCAAGCTGTGCTTTTTGCTAAGGTCGACACCCTGCCCTGTTTGCCCAGCACGCGCCTGACCCGATGCCTCAAACTTATCAATCAGGTGCTGGCACGCCTCTGCACTTAATGCCTGTGAAAATTCTTGGATGAATTTGGCCATCTGCCCCACTTCTTTTATTCTAATAATAAAAAGCCGTCGCAACCTCACAAAGCGGCGAGCGCGATAGCTAAAGCTCGAGAACATAAAAGCTAGAACTGTAACAGCAGAACGCCATTACTGAAAAGGTTGTATGGCAATGATTTGCATCGCCATACTCAACTCAGGCAGGTTTAGTCATGTCACAGTCAGAGTTTTAACTGCCTGCCGCAGGTTACTTAGCCTCGGTATTGGGATGGTCTATCGCGTCACAATCTTGCTTGAAGTGACGATAGGCATAGCGCCCAACATACCAAACCACAGCACAAGTTGCCAAAACAATAACAATCCCGTAAGCCACAACACCGTCCATATACATAGCATTCACTCCTCTATTACCATGGTTCTAGAGTAGCGAAGTGAAGGCGTGCAGGTTTTGATCAGGATCAACAAAATGTCGGCTAGGCCAGCGCTTGATTAGTTGCCAAGGCTTTGCATTAACGGCTGTAATTTTTCTCGCCACACGCGCTCATCCACAACGCCCACGTGCTTGTAGCGGATAACGCCAAGCTTATCCACCACATAGGTTTCAGGCGCGCCAAACACGCCCAGATCTAGCCCCATGCGACCATCGGCGTCAATAATCGAGAAGCTATAGGGGTTGTGCAGCGTCTCTAACCATTTTTTGGCTTCCGCTGTGTCGTCTTTGTAATTCAGGCCGATGATGCGAACGCCCTGCTCGGCTAACTTAACCAAATAGGGGTGTTCGACGCGGCAGGAAATACACCAGGTGGCCCAAACATTGAGCAGTGTTACCGAACCGTGAAATACCGATTCGGTGACTTTTTCAGCGCCATTTTCCAGTGTCGGTAGCGCAAACACTGGCATGGGCTTATCCAATAAGGCCGACGGCATAGCCGCAGGATCTAAGGCCAAGCCGCGCCACAAAAAGCCGGCTAACACAATAAAAACCAGCAGAGGTAAAAATAGTTTCAAACGCTGCAAAATAACCTTCCTTAATTTAAGCCTTGGCGGGCACTGACGCATCGGCGCTGGCGCTTTCTGACACGCGGTATCGATAGCGCTTGTCCCAGAGTGTCATCACACCGGCAAAACACATAAAGATTGCCCCCAGCCAAATCCAGCGCACGAAGGGCTTAAACTGCACGCGCACGGCCCAATCGCCGTTGTCGAGCGGCTCGCCCAAGGCGACATACAAGTCCCGAAAGAAGCCGGCATCGATAGCGACTTCGGTCATCAAACTCCCACCAGAGAGGTAGCGGCGTTTTTGTGGGTACATAGTGGCGATTGGCTGGCCCTCAGAGGACACGATAATATGCGCTTCATCGGCCAAATAATTAGGCCCGCGCACTTGGCGCAACTCAACCAACTCAAAGTGGTAGCCTTCTATATCGAGCGAGGTTCCAGCCGACAGGCGCACATTGCGCTCTTCGCTATAGATAGATACAAAGGCCACCCCCATCAGGGTAACGGCCATGCCTAAGTGCGCCAAATGCATGCTGAAGAAACTCAGGGGCATTCTGCGCAAGCCGTGCAAAAAGCTATGTTGGTGCTGCGTTTTATTCAGCAAATCGCGCAGCGCCGCCAACACCATCCAGCTAGCAATAGCGACAGCGATAGACGCCTGCCACTGATAAGGCGTTTCGTACAGCCAGGGCACAATTACACCAAGCACCAACGCGCCGGCGAAAGGCCAAGCCAACCAGCGCAGCAATTTTTCAATCGGTGTGCGCTTGTAGTGGGTCAAAGGCCCAATTGCCAATAGCACACACAACACGCCCATGATGGGTATGAAGAAGGCATTGAAATACGGTGGACCAACGGAAATTTTGCCCCAACCTAAGGCATCGGCAATCAGCGGGTAGAGCGTGCCCAGTAACACCGTCGCGAGCACCACAATCAACAACACATTGTTGGCCAATAAAAACCATTCGCGCGAAAGGCCAACGAAAGACACCGAACTTTTCACCGCCGGCGCTCGGAAGGCGTAGAGCGTGAGCGAGCCGCCAATAACGATTAACAAGAAGGCCAAGATAAACAAACCGCGCTCTGGGTCTGTGGCAAAAGCGTGTACCGAGGTAAGCACGCCCGAGCGCACTAAAAAGGTCCCCAATAAACTTAAGGAAAAGGCGAAGATGGCGAGCAACAAGGTCCAGCTTTTAAACACGCCGCGCTTTTCCGTGACCGCTAAGGAGTGAATCAACGCCGTGCCCACCAACCAGGGCATGAAGGAAGCATTTTCCACTGGGTCCCAGAACCACCAACCGCCCCAGCCGAGTTCGTAATATGCCCACCAGCTACCAAGCGCGATACCGATGGTGAGAAAGGCCCAGGCTAGGTTGGTCCAAGGCCGAGACCAGCGCGCCCAAGCGCTGTCTAAGCGACCAGAAATCAAGGTAGCAATGGCAAAGGCAAAACTAACAGAAAAACCCACATAGCCCATGTACAGCATGGGCGGATGAATAATCAAACCGAAGTCTTGGAGCAGCGGATTTAAGTCGCTGCCCTGCCCCGGTGGCGACGGCAACAGGCGATCAAAGGGGTTTGAGGTGAGCAAGGTAAAGAGCAAAAAGCCCACCGAAATCATGCCCATCACCGACAAGACGCGGGCGCGCATATCCATGGGCATATGACCAGACTTTACCGCCACGGCGAAAGTCCAAACGGTTAGAATCAACACCCACAGCAGCAGGGAGCCTTCGTGCCCTCCCCATACGGCGCTGAGTTTAAAATACCAAGGTAAGAGGCTATTGGAATTATTGGCCACATACTTAACAGAAAAGTCATCCACGTAAAAAGCATGACTCAAACAAATAAACGCTACGGCGACGAAAACAAATAGGCCGGTGGCGAGGGATGGTGCCGAGCGCATAAATAATTCGCGCCCGGAGAAACTGCCTATTAACGGAATCGTCGACAAAAATAACGCGAGCCCGAGCGCCAAAATGAGCGCGAAGTGACCTATCTCAGGAACCATAATTTAGTACTCCACAGGTTTTCTGATGCTCAGCACCCTGCTTTTCTGCATTTTTCGCCATGGTGTCAGCCACTTCTGGCGGCGTGTAATTCTCGTCGTGTTTGGCCAACACTTCGCGCGCGGCAAACACGCCGTCGCTGTGCAATTGGCCATTCACCACCACCGCTTCGCCCTCGGCAAAGAGATCCGGCAAAATACCTTCGTAGGTCACTTTAACCTCGGCAATGCCATCGGTAATGGCAAAGGAAACTTGCAACGAGCTTTGGTCGCGCATGACCGACTTAGGCACCACACAACCACCGGCGCGAATAGTGCGATCTATGGGCGCCTCGCCATTGACCAATTTTTCCGGCGGGTAAAACAAATTAATATTTTCGCGCAGGGCGAAAACAATCAAACCAACGGCAATGGATGCAAACACCACCACAAAAAGTACTAACATCAAACGCTGTTTACGTAACGGGTGCATGACTTAAATCCTATTGGGAAGACGTTGCCGCGGCGTGATCTTGACGGGCTTTTTCAATGCGGGCCAAACGGGCCTGTTCGGCCAAGGCATCGCGGTGTAATTTTAATGGCCATAGTACCAGCCAAGCCAGCACCAAAAGCGTGATGACCACCACCGACCAAACAAAAGGCCCGTGTGTGCCCATGGCGATAAAACTGTGCAGCGAATCAAATTGAAACGTCATATTACTGGCCTCCACTGAGCGCGCGCACCCACTGGGTTTGACGCTCGCGGTTAACAATTTCGGCGCGGGTGAAAAGGATCAATACCAAGGCGTAAAAACAATACATGGCGATAATCATCACTAACAGCGGGTACCACATTTCTGGATGGATAGTGGAATTTGATGTGAGCTTCAAGGTGGCCGGCTGATGCAAGGTATACCACCAATCCACCGATTTATAGATGATGGGAATGTTTACCGTGCCCACTAAGGACAAAATGGCGCTCGCGCGCGCGGCAGTCTGCTGGTTTACGAAAGACGCCTGCAAGGCGATTACGCCCAAATACAGGAAAAACAAGACCAGCATCGAAGTAATGCGCGCATCCCACACCCAGTAGGTGCCCCAGGTTGGCTTGCCCCAAATAGCGCCCGATATTAAGGCGAGAAAGGTCAAGGCCGCGCCAATGGGCGCCGCCGATTTCATCACCATATCGGCCAGTTTCATTTTCCAAATCAAACCGATGGCGCCATTGATGGCCATCACGTAATAACCCGCCAAGGCTAAAAATGATACCGGCACATGGATATAGATAATGCGATAGCTGTTGCCTTGTTTGGCATCCATGGGAGCAAAGCCCAAGCCCCAGACCAAACCCAAGGCGAGCAAAGAAAACGTGACCAACGCCAGCCATGGCAACCAGCGGCCGGTATTTTCGTAAAACCAGCGCGGAGAACCCAATCGATAAAACCATTGCCAAGCCACGTTACGTCCTCACTAAAATTTTATCGTTGTCATTTGTAGGGTTATCCCTCACTGGAAATACGCAGAGCACCAGCCACCGCAAAGGGAGCGGTGGCAACCGCTAAGGCCAATAGCGCACCCAAAATTGCCAACTGCCCAGTATGGGCGAAACCTTCAATCGCCCGACTCACACCATTGGCACCAAATATCAACACCGGCACATAAAACGGCATGATAATGAGCGAAATAAGTAGCCCGCCCTTGCGCAAACTCACGGTCAAGGCCGCACCTATGGCGCCAATAAAGCTCAAACAGGCGGTGCCAATCAATAGCGACATGATTAACGGCACATAGCCCTCAGCCGGGAGCGATAACATAAGCCCCAAGAGCGGCGACATCAAGGTTAACGGCAAGCCAGTCACCAACCAATGCACGGCTATCTTAGCAAGCACCAATAGCGGCAAGGGATGCGGCGAAATAAGTAGCTGATCGAGGCTGCCATCGTCCATATCAGCGCGAAACAAAGCGTCCAGAGAGAGCAAGGTTGCCAGTAGCGCCACCACCCAAATCATGCCCGGCGCCAAAATCGCCAGAAACTTCGCATCCGGGCTGATACCCATGGGCACCATAGTGATTACCAACAGGAAAAAGATCATCGGATTGGCCCAATCGCTGCGGGCGCGATAGGCAAGTTTTAACTCGCGCGAAAACTGCTGCGCCAAGGCGCGCGCCAAGGAGTCAGACAAAGCGCACCTCGGGTTGATAGTCGCCTAAGGCCAATACCTTGAGAGCGTCAATGCTCGGCTTCTGGTGCGTGGTGATAATTACACAGCCGCCGGCGGCGGCATGCGCGACAAAGCGCTGCTCCAGCGCCGCCACGGCTTGAGTATCTAAGGCGGTAAACGGCTCGTCGAGAATCCATAAGGGCTGAGTGCTCAAGGCTAATCGCGCCAGTGCCACGCGGCGAAGCTGGCCGGCCGACAGGCGGTAGCAGCCAACATCCTCGAAACCGTACAAGCCAATGTCGGTCAACGCTTGCTCAATTTGAGCACTAGTGGATTCCGGGCAGTAAGCCATTAAATTTTCGCGGGCCGTGAGCGCGGTTTTGATACCGGGTTGATGGCCAATATAGAGCAAAGCGCAGGCAAAATCGTAGCGACACTCGCCGATCGGCCGCCCTTGCCAGAGCAATTCACCACCAAATTCCCGCGAGATGCCAGTTAACTGGCGCAATAAAGAGGTCTTGCCAACGCCATTAGGACCTTCGATATGCCATATCTCACCGGCTGCAAAGCTGGCATGCAGGCCCGCGAACAACAATCGATTGTCGCGTTCGCAGCTGAAGTCCCGTAGTTCTAGCAAGTACCCACACCATTGATTAAGACTGACCCCTGCCGATAACAAGGAGCGAGCTATAGTAAAAAGGGTTTCGATTATAACCAGCCCCTAGGTCACAATCACCTCTTAAAACCCAGATCAAAAAGCTAAATGTGACCTAGGGCCAATTGATGGGACCACAATGGCCGCCTATGTGGTTAAAAAAACAACAACTTGCTCGACGAACGGTTGAGAAATTTGCCGAGCCCCATAAATACAAACGCGATACGCGACCGACATCAGGAGCGGCAAATCATTCATGGCCAGCCACATTCCCAGTAACACGGCACCCGCGGCTAGCAGCTCCACAAGCAGCACAGCCTCGGGTAATATCGCGCAAAGTCTTGCTGCCGGCGCTTCACTGTGGGCCAAAATCAGCCAAATTCAGCCTATCAACGCCGAACTTAGGCCCTTAGCCCAACAAACTCTTGAAAAAGCCTTTGCCCTTGGCGCACATCCAACGTCCTTGACTGGAAGCGCCGAGCTCAACTCAGCCAAGGGCCTGCTGGCGGCCATCGCGCAGCAAGCATCCAGTCGGTCGAAACAAGGGTCGAACCTAAGCGCAACCCCAGGCACCAGTCAGGCGCAAAACCCTCTCGGGCAATGGGCGCAATTACTGCAGGCCAAACAGCTATTTCTGGTACAAGCGCTGTTGCGCGGCCAGTCGATTAACATGATCACCGATCAAGCGCTAACCCCAAACAGCCGCGTTCAAATTCAGCTGGGGCCACAGGGCTTGAGCCTAGTCGCGCAACAAGCGCCGGCCGATCAGCAACAAGCCCAGCCGGCAAATACCAGCGGCAAGCTAAACCCACTGAACCCGTCCGATAGAAACGCCCTGCAGGCCCTGTTGCGCCAAGCCTTGCCCGCACAACAATCGAGCGCAAACGCGGTAAAGGCGCTGCAACTTTTGATCGACCAGATCAACCAAAACACAGCCAACAAGCCTGCCAGCGCTGGCCAAAAAACCCTGCTTAACGCGCTGCAATCACTGACGCAAATCCTGCCGGCAAATACCAGCGCGCCAGCGCTTAAAGCGGCGATTAACAACAGCGGTATTTTCTCTGAAGCAAAACTGAATCAATTACACCAAGGGGCTAACCCGCAAGCAGCAAATGTCGACGCCATTAAAGCCCCAGCACAAGACAGTAAACTACAACTCTGGCAACTGTTTGCCCTGCTGTCAGACAGCCCGCAAGTCCCCAGTTCAGCCGCTGAGGCAGCAAAACCCAACGCGCTAAAGGCGTCCAATCTGGCTCAACAGCTACTTAATTTACTCGGTATTTCACTGGAAAAAATGCCCCAAGCCAGCGCCGAGAAAACCCAACACAAACAAGCGCTGACAGAAATTGGCAAGCAGTGGCTGGCCAAAATAACGGCGCAACAGTTGGCCAATTTAGTGGATGAACCGGACAGTAAAACCTTAAAAAACCTGACCATTGAGCTACCGGTGCGTATAGAGCAACAGGTCACACCGCTGCAATTACATTTCAGCAAACATTGGCTCGAAGAGGAACAAGAAAAGCAAGGCGCGGCCAGCTCAGAAACAGACAAAAAACGCGACATCGTTTGGCAAGTCACCTTGAGCATTAACGTGGAAACACTCGGCACCATCGACGCCCGCATTCGCTATGTACACGAGCGGCTGCAGTGCAGCCTTTGGGCAGAACAACCTTCGACCCTCGCACTGATAGAAAATCGCGCCAGCCAATTGGTAGACACCATCCGACAAAAAGGCTTGGCGGTTGAGCCAATCCACTGTCATGCGGGCCGCATGCCGAGCCCCAGCAACCGACTCAGCCAACCACTACTGGATACCCATGCCTGAACTCAGCGAAAAAGACATTACTCAAGCCGTCGCCCTGTTTTACGATGGCGACAACGCGCCCAGGGTTATCGCAAAAGGCGACAATCTGTTAGCCGAGCAAATTGTCGCTCTAGCGCAGGAACACGACATCCCCCTGTGCGATAACCCAAGTCTCGTGAACTTACTCATGCAACTGGAGCTCGACGATGAAATTCCGGAAGCGCTTTATATCGCCGTGGCACACATACTCGCCTTCGCCTACGAGCTGAGCGGCAAGTTTCCCACAGGCAAATAGTGCGAGGTCGCGGCACGACTATCACTTTGAGTCGCGCCAACTTACACTAGAAATTACACTAGAACTTACCCGGGCCCGAGAATTTACACCAGCGTAAAAGTCTGCAAACATTGAGCTGCCACCATGCCCTATTTAATTTCCGCTTACCATCTCAATACCCTCATTGAGCAAAAACCAGCGCAAAAAAACAAGCTGGTTATTTTCGATTGCCGCTTCGCATTGAATGATCCGGAGGCGGGTCGCCTAGCATACTTAGCAGGCCACATTCCCGGTGCACACTATTTAGATTTGAATCTGGACTTATCATCTGCCGTTGCCGAGCATGGCGGCAGACACCCATTGCCAAACATCTCAGCCTTGCAACACAAGCTACAGGATTGCGGCGTTAGCCAAGATTCTCAGATTGTTTTGTACGACGCCCACAAAGGCGCCTACGCCTGTCGAGCTTGGTGGCTACTGACCTATTGCGGCATCGAAAACGTGAGGGTATTAAACGGCGGTTTAGGTGCATGGCAACAACATTTTTCGCTGAGCCAGCAAATAGCAGAAACAAGATCGAGCGCTAAGGATGGTCCGCCGCTACAGCTCACACCCGGCCAACTCAAGATTCGCGATCATCAAGACATCGTCAACAAAAACGGCATAGGCGAGCTAATTGACTCGCGCGAGCTAGCGCGTTTTCAGGGCATTACCGAGCCAATCGATCCTATCGCCGGCCACATTCCCGGGGCCATCAACCTGCCGTGGCAAACCGCTACCGACGATGAAGGATTTTTCTTAGACCAGGAAGCGGCAAAACTGCGCTTGTCCCGAGCCTTAAACCAGCAACACTTAGCAAGCCTGAAGCATCCGCCAACGGTGTACTGCGGCTCTGGAGTCACCGCCTGCGTCAATATTTTTGCCATGGCACAGCTCGGCATAGAAGCCGCGCTCTACCCCGGTAGCTGGAGCGATTGGTGTAGTTATGTAACAGAGGAAAATCGCTCAGCCCGTGTCGCCACGAGCTGAAACCCATTGCACCTAGTCGGGCATCAAACACACACCGGTGCCGGCCAAACCGCAATAGCCAGCCGGATTTTTTGCTAAATATTGCTGGTGATATTCCTCGGCGTAATAAAACACCGGCGCCGGCGCTATCTCCGTGGTGATGGCGCCCTTACCCGCCGCTTTTAAACTTTTTTGAAAGGCGGCAAAAGTTGCCTTGGCGCGCTCGAGCTGTTTATCGCTGGTGGTATAAATTACCGAGCGATACTGGGTGCCCAAGTCATTGCCCTGGCGCATTCCCTGGGTCGGGTCGTGCACCTCCCAAAAGACGCGCAGCAAATCATCATAGCTAATTACTGAGGGATCAAACGCCACAAGCACCACTTCGGCGTGGCCTGTGTCGCCACCGCAAACCTCTTCATAGGTTGGGTTAGGCGTGTAGCCACCGGCGTAGCCAACCGCCGTGGCATAGACGCCGCGCTGCTGCCAGAACCGGCGCTCTGCGCCCCAGAAGCAACCCAAACCAAAATAAGCCAACTCAATTCCCGCCGGAAAAGGCGCTTTGATGCTGACACCATTAACAAAATGCTTACCGGTTATATCCAGCGCCTTGTCTCGGCCTTTCAAAGCGGTAGCTGCGTCTGGCATTTGCTGCTTACCCATACATCACCTCGATTATCTTACCCAACCATCATTTTGAGATAGGACGAACAAGCGGCTTAACTCATCCACACATTGAGCGCCCGAACCGAAAATTGTTACGTCTCGCCAACAAAAAAGCCCCGCAATATGCGAGGCTTTTTAGCACATCTTTACATCTTAACGCTTATCTAAAGCGACGAAATCGCGCGCGGTGTGGCCAGTGTACAACTGACGCGGACGGCCGATTTTGTAGGGGTTAGAAATCATTTCATTCCAGTGTGCAATCCAGCCCACTGTGCGACCGGTTGCAAAAATCACGGTAAACATCTCGGTGGGAATACCGATAGCTTTCATGATGATGCCAGAGTAGAAATCGACATTGGGGTACAATTTCTTCTCAATGAAGTAAGGGTCTTCCAAGGCAATCTGCTCGAGACGCTTAGCAATGGCTAACAGGGGATCGTTGTCCAAACCAAGCTCTGCCAACACTTCATCACAGGTCTCTTTCATCACCTTAGCGCGTGGATCAAAGTTCTTGTAAACGCGGTGACCGAAGCCCATCAAGCGGAATGGGTCGCTCTTATCTTTGGCCTTGGCAATGTAAGTGTCGATGTTATCAACGGTGCCAATTTCCTCAAGCATTTCCAACACGGCTTCGTTGGCGCCACCGTGGGCTGGGCCCCACAAGGTTGCGATACCCGCCGCCACACAGGCGAAGGGGTTGGCGCCAGAAGAGCCAGCCAAACGCACAGTAGAAGTAGAGGCATTCTGTTCGTGATCGGCGTGCAATAAGAAAATCTTATCCATGGCGCGCGCTAAAACAGGGTTTACTTTTGGATCATCACACGGCGTACCAAACATCATGTGCAGAAAATTTTCTGAGTAGCTCAGGCTATTATCTGGGTACATGAACGGCTGACCAATATGATGCTTGTAACACATGGCCGCTAGGGTTGGCATTTTCGCAATCAAACGATGAGCGGAAATCTGCCGATGTTCTGGGTTATTGATATCGAGCGAATCGTGGTAGAAGGACGCCAAAGCGCCAACCACACCCACCATGACGGACATGGGGTGAGCATCGTAGCGGAAACCACGGAAAAAGTTTGTAAGAGACTCGTGCACCATGGTGTGTCTCATGATGGTGTCTACGAAGTCTGTTTTTTGCTCGGCGTTAGGTAGTTCGCCATTCAACAACAAATAGCACGTTTCTAAATAGTCTGACTTATCTGCTAGTTGTTCGATTGGGTAGCCACCGTGCAAAAGCACACCATTGGCACCATCGATAAAGGTCAGTTTTGATTCACAGGCCGCCGTGGCCATGAAACCAGGATCATAGGTGAAGTACCCATTGGCCGTTAGGCTGCTGACATCTATAACATCGGGACCGGTTGAACCGGAGTACATCGGCAAATCGATGGGATCGCGTCCCTCTATTACCAGTTGCGCTTTCTTCTCAGCCATCTTGGGACTCCTATATCTGCAAGTTGTAATCGTCTCTTCGTCGGGGCTTGCATACCCTCTTATATTGCACTAAATCACCGCAATGGCCTTTAGAGCGGGCACAACTATAAAGTTAAGTTTGTTTTTGTCAAATAGATAGTCAATTATAGCGCTAAGCACCAAAACCGCCCATTGCGACCTTAGTCTTGCCCAATTTGGTGCAGCCTGCACACAAAACGACCAATCCGAACAGCAATACGGCAGCGGGCAATTTTGGCTAGGATGCCCAAACTAAAAAAACCGTAAAACCCCCACCAAATACGGACATAAGTGCCGGAATTCGTTTGTAATTTAAATGTTGGCTCCTTATAATTTCGCGCGTCTTGCAGGGGGGGTAGCTGGTTAATTGCCTCATTGCTACCTATGCTAGAGGGATTGTGTGCTATGTATACTCTCTCGAACCGCCCACATTCTGGGCAATAAGGTGTGACTTAACGTGAACAAAAACAGACCGGTCAATCTCGACATCTCCACCATCCATCTTCCTATTACTGCTTATGTTTCTATTCTTCACCGCATGTCTGGTGTTGTCCTGTTCGCAGGCGTAGCCGTTCTATTGTGGATTCTAGAAGCAAGCCTGACCTCTGAGGCCAGCTTCGCAGAGTTGAAAGAGCACTTCCAAAGCCCGCTTTGCCAATTTGTCCTGTGGGCTACTTTAGCCGCGCTTGCGTATCACATGGTGGCAGGCATTCGTCATCTGATTATGGATGCCGGTGTTGGCGAGAGCTTAGAAGGTGGCCGGATCGGCGCGAAAATCGCGTTGGTAGTTGCCGCCGTTATTATTGCAGCATTAGGAGTATGGATATGGTAACCGCCGTAACTAGCTTTGGGCGCAGCGGTCTCTACGACTGGCTGATCCAGCGCATCAGCGCCGTGGTCATGGCCGCCTACACAATTTTTCTCGCAGGCTTCATTGCGTGCACGCCAGATTTAACCTTCGAGCTGTGGCAAGGGCTGTTCAATCAGCTGTGGATGCGCATCTTCACCCTAGCAACCCTCCTATCTATTGCTGCGCACGCCTGGATTGGTTTGTGGGCCGTGTTAACGGACTATCTCACCAACCAATTAATGGGTACCAAAGCGACCATCTTGCGCCTGCTGGCGCAAATGGGCTTAGGCGTGATCACCCTGACCTATCTGGTTTGGGGCATCGAAATTCTCTGGGGACTTTAATACATGTCTACTATGCGTACGATTTCATTTGACGGTATCGTCATCGGTGGCGGTGGCGCAGGTATGCGCGCAGCCCTGCAACTTGCACAATCCGGTTACAAAACCGCGGTAATTACCAAAGTATTCCCCACCCGTTCACACACAGTCTCGGCCCAAGGTGGTATCACCTGTGCGATTGCCAGCGACGACCCGCAGGACGATTGGCGCTGGCACATGTACGATACCGTTAAAGGCTCCGATTACATCGGCGACCAAGACGCTATCGAATATATGTGTTCCGTTGGCCCAGAAGCCGTGTATGAATTAGAGCACATGGGTCTGCCCTTCTCGCGCACCGAGGAAGGCCGCATCTATCAACGCCCCTTCGGCGGTCAATCTAAAGATTTCGGCAAGGGCGGCCAAGCGGCTCGCACCTGTGCCGCAGCCGACCGCACCGGCCACGCTTTGCTTCACACCCTGTACCAAAACAACATCAAAAATAACACCGTGTTCTTAAACGAGTGGTTTGCTGTTGATCTGGTGAAAAATGCCGACGGCGCCGTCGTTGGTGTTATCGCCATGAATATCGAAGACGGCGAAGTGGTCTACGTTAAGTCCCGCGCCACCGTGTTCGCCACTGGCGGTGCTGGCCGTATTTACGCCTCAACCACTAACGCACACATCAATACCGGCGACGGCATTGGCATGGCGCTGCGCGCAGGCTTCCCGGTGCAAGACATCGAGTTCTGGCAGTTCCACCCCACCGGTATCGCCGGCGCTGGTGTACTGGTAACAGAAGGTTGTCGCGGTGAAGGTGGTTACCTGATTAACAAGCACGGCGAGCGTTTCATGGAGCGCTATGCGCCGAACGCGAAAGATCTTGCCTCGCGCGACGTTGTTGCCCGCTCTATGGTATTGGAAATTTTAGCTGGCAACGGCTGTGGCCCAGATGGCGACCACGTGTTGCTGAAGCTCGATCACTTAGGTGAAGAAGTTCTGGAAAGCCGCTTACCGGGCATTTGTGAGCTATCGCGCACCTTCGCCCACGCCGACCCAGTCAAAGAGCCGGTGCCCGTGGTGCCAACCTGTCACTACATGATGGGCGGTATTCCCACCAACGTTCACGGCCAAGCACTGACCATGAAAGACGGCAAAGATGCCATCATCGAAGGTTTCTATGCCTGCGGAGAAGCCGCTTGTGTATCGGTACATGGTGCCAATCGCCTAGGTGGTAACTCACTGCTAGACTTGGTTGTTTTCGGTCGCGCCTCTGGCTTATTCATTGAGAAAGCCCTGCGCGAAGGTGTCGAGCATACAGCCGCTACCGATGCTGACATCGAGCGCGCCATGGCCCGCTTAAATCGCATTAACACATCGACCAGCACCGAAACCGCACCAGCCCTGCGCAAAGAGCTGCAAACCATCATGCAGAACCATTTCGGTGTATTCCGCAATGGCGAGTTCATGAAAGAAGGCATCAAGAAGCTGGCAGAACTGCGCCCGCGCATTGAAAATGTTGGCATCACCGACAAGAGCAATGCCTTTAATACCGCGCGTATTGAAGCACTGGAACTGCAAAACTTGCTGGAAGTTGCCGAAGCAACGGCGATCGCCGCTGAAGAGCGCAAAGAATCTCGTGGTGCCCATGCTCGGGAAGACTTTGAAGATCGCGACGATGTGAACTGGTTGTGCCACTCCATGTTCTTCCCGACCGAGAAAAAAGTTGAGAAGCGCGGCGTAAACTTCACGCCAAAAACCATGGAAGCATTCGAGCCTAAGGCTCGTACTTACTAAGTCTGGGGAATGGTGACATGTTAAAAGTAGAAATTTATCGCTATAACCCTGAGTCAGATAAAGCCCCTCATATGCAAACCTATGAGGTAGATACCCAGGGCAAAGACCTGATGGTATTGGATGTGCTGGAACTGATTAAGTCTCAGGATGCGTCCTTGGCCTACCGCCGCTCGTGCCGTGAAGGTGTGTGCGGCTCAGATGGTATGAACATCAACGGCAAAAATGGCCTTGCCTGTATTAAGCCCATCTCCGAGTGCGTCACTAACAACAAGTTAGTGCTGCGCCCACTGCCAGGCTTACCGGTGATTCGCGATCTGGTGATCGACATGAGCCAGTTCTATGCCCAGTACGAGAAAGTGCAGCCGTATTTGCAAAACTCTAACCCGGCTCCCGCCATCGAGCGCTTACAGTCGCCCGAAGAGCGGGAAAAGTTAGACGGCCTATACGAGTGTATTTTGTGTGCTTGCTGTTCAACCAGCTGCCCGTCCTTCTGGTGGAACCCCGACAAATTTATCGGCCCAGCCGGTTTGTTGCAGGCCTACCGCTTTTTGGCCGATAGCCGCGACAACGCCACCGATGAGCGCCTAGCGAAGTTGGATGACCCGTTCAGCGTATTCCGCTGCCACGGTATTCAAAACTGTGTTGCGGTTTGCCCGAAAGGACTCAACCCAACCAGAGCCATTGGCCACATACGTAACATGCTTTTACAACGCGCTGTATAATCAGCGGCAGGCCTAGGCCTGTAATACCGAATGTCGCGCTAACCCCCAACCTCGGTTGGGGGTTAGTCTTAAAAAAATATAGGCGACAGGATCACCATTCAAAGAATGGTCTATAAAGGTGCGGAACCCAGGTACAGATGAACGGAATTATCATTCCTGAATCTATGCCCTACTAAAAAATTATTTGCACGGCATTTATGTTGTAGCGAGTGAACTAAACTGTGTGGTTCCAAAAGAAGCCACATATGAAACGGCTAGTATTACGCTAGTAAGTAGCAGGGGTATGTCGGGCTAGGCTCGATCTATCTGTGAGGGCGATGAATATCATCACTGCTTTCATGGGGTAAACCGCTTGATTGGTGCGAACCAATCCTGAATGTAGTTGGCATTAGGGCGTGTAAACGACCTGAACCACTCACGCCCTCACAGCTAGACAGTACCCCATCGACCAGGTGGGTAAAATGCAAGAAAGCATGTTGGAGCTGCTCCGGAAGTCTTCCCATATCTCTGATGGGAACACGGCCTATGTAGAAGATCTTTACGATACCTATTTACACGACCCCAAGGCCGTGACCGAAGAATGGCGTCGTTACTTCGAACAACTACCGCGCGTTGACGGCGTTGTGGTTCAAGACACACCGCATTCCGTCATCCGTGATCATTTCGAATTACTCGGTAAAAACCGTGCGCGCCCGATAGCAGCACCGGGTTCCGGTGGTACAAACATTGAGCACGAACGCAAACAGGTTAAGGTTGTTCAGCTAATCAGCTCCTACCGTTTCCGCGGTCATCAACGCGCCAAGCTCGACCCACTAGGCTTAATGAAGCGCGAGCATGTGCCCGATCTAGAGTTGGCCTTCCACGGCTTGACCCCGGCAGATCTGGACACAGTGTTTCAAACGGGCAACCTGTTTATCGGCAAAGAAGAAGCGCCGCTGCGCGAAATTATCGACGTGCTTGAGCGAACCTACTGTGGCAATATCGGCCCAGAAATCATGCACATCACTAACTTTTCTGAAAAGCAGTGGTTACAGCAGCGCTTAGAAAGCGCCCGTTCGCGCCCCGCCTATGCCAATGATATCAAGCTCAATATTCTGGAGCGCTTAACCGCGGCGGAAGGTTTAGAGCGGCACCTCGACAGTAAATACCCGGGCACTAAGCGCTTCGGTATCGAAGGTGGCGAAGCGATGATTCCACTGCTCGACGGCCTAGTAAAAAGTGCCGGCGCACACGGCGCAAAAGAAATTGTGTTGGGTATGGCGCACCGCGGTCGCTTAAACACGTTGGTTAACGTGTTTGGTAAAAACCCGGCGGAACTTTTCGAAGAATTCGAAGGCAAAAAGCTCGTTACTACCTCGGGCGATGTGAAATACCACCAAGGTTTTTCGTCGAACATCATGACACCAGGCGGCGAAGTTCATATTGCGATGGCGTTTAACCCCTCGCATTTAGAAATCGTCTCCCCTGTTGTTGAAGGTTCCGTGCGCGCGCGCCAAGATCGCCGTTCAGATCCAATCGGCGCAAAAGTTGTACCGATAGTCATTCACGGCGACGCCGCCTTCGCGGGTCAAGGTGTGGTAACCGAGACCTTCCAAATGTCTCAAACCCGCGCTTACAAAACCGGCGGCACTATTCACTTGGTGTTAAATAACCAAGTGGGCTTCACCACCAGCCTGCGCGAAGATGCACGCTCTACCGAGTACTGCACCGACGTTGCCAAGATGATCGAAACGCCGATCTTCCACGTCAATGGCGACGACCCAGAAGCGGTGATGTTCGTCACCTTGCTGGCGATGGATTACCGCTACGAGTTTAAGAAAGATGTGGTTATCGATTTGGTGTGTTACCGCCGTCGCGGTCACAACGAAACCGACGAGCCCTCCTCTACTCAGCCGCTCATGTACAAAAAAATTCGCAACCACAAAACCACGCGTACGCTTTATGCCGAGCAATTGGTTGCAGAACAGGTACTGAGCGAAGCGCAAGCGCAAGAGATGGCCGATAACTACCGCGCCGCACTTGATCGCGGTGAGCATGTTGCCAGTGGTTTAGTCAGCGAGCCCGATAAAACCTTGTTCGTCGATTGGTCGCCCTACATTGGTCACGACTGGACTGCCGAAGGCGATACCCGCGTGCCGATCAAGCAATTGCAAAAAATTGCCAATCAAATTTGCGAGGTTCCCGATGGTGTGGTTGTACAGCGTCAGGTATCAAAAATTTACGAAGATCGCATTAAAATGGCCAGCGGTGCACTGCCCATCAACTGGGGTATGGCCGAGCTTTTAGCCTACGCCACGATTATCGATGAAGGCACTCGCGTACGCCTAACCGGTCAAGATGTGGGGCGCGGTACCTTCTCCCATCGCCATGCGGTTATTCACAACCAGAAAGATGCCAGCCGTTACGTGCCGCTGCAAAACTTGAAGCAAGGCCAACCCAACTTCGACATTTTTGATTCACTGTTGTCTGAAGAGGCGGTACTGGCTTTCGAATACGGTTACGCCACCACAACCCCCAACGCCATGGTGATTTGGGAAGCGCAATTTGGTGACTTCGCCAACGGAGCGCAGGTGGTTATCGATCAATTTATTACCTCGGGCGAACACAAGTGGGGTCGCTTATGCGGGCTGACCATGTTGCTGCCCCACGGCTATGAAGGTCAGGGCCCAGAGCACTCGAGCGCACGTTTAGAGCGTTTCATGCAACTGTGTGCCGAACACAACATTCAAATTTGCATTCCCACCACGCCGGCGCAAGTGTTCCATATGCTGCGCCGTCAAGCGGTTCGACCCATGCGTCGGCCACTTGTGGTGATGAGTCCAAAGTGGATTTTGCGCCACAAGTTAGCCACTTCTACGCTAGAAGAATTAGCCAATGGCCAGTTCCACAATGTATTAGGTGATTCAACGGTTAATCCGAAGAAAGTAAAACGCGTTGTTTTGTGCTCCGGCAAAGTGTATTACCACTTGCTCGAAGCCAGAATGGAACGCGGTCAGGAAGATGTTGCTCTCATTCGCTTGGAGCAACTCTACCCCTTCCCTGAAGAAGAGTTCGTTGCGGCCATTAAGCCCTACAGCAAACTCACTGACTTCGTTTGGTGTCAGGAAGAACCTATGAACCAAGGTGCTTGGTATTCCAGCCAACATCATATGCGTCGTGTGATTTCAAATATCGCACCCAAGGCGTATTTGAACTTTGCTGGCCGCGAAGCCTCTGCTGCGCCGGCAGCAGGTTACATGTCCACGCACCTTGAAGAACAAAACCGTTTTATCGATGACGCGCTGACTGTTAAGTAACAGTCACTCACAGATTTGGCCAAGGCTAAGGAAGAAAAACAATGAGTATCGAAATTAAAGCTCCACAGTTCCCTGAATCAGTACCCGACGGCACCATCGCCACTTGGCACAAAAAAGCCGGTGAAGCCGTGAGCCGCGACGAGCTTATCGTTGACATCGAAACCGATAAAGTTGTGTTAGAAGTTGTCGCCCCTGCCGATGGCGTGTTGGCTGAAATTCTCCGAGAAGAAGGCGACACCATTCAGAGCAACGAAGTCATCGCTCGCTTAGTTGAAGGCGCGGCGCCAGCAGCCAGTGCTGCAGCGCCAGCTGCTCAAGCCGCTGCACCGGCAGCCGCCAACAACGAAAAGTTGGTTAATCCTTCGGCGCGGAAGATGGCCGATGAAAACAACGTCAATGTCAGCGCCGTGGATGGTTCTGCCAAGGGCGGTCGCGTCACCAAGGGCGACGTTATCGATCACTTGAAAGGCACCTCAGCTGCGCCAGCGCCTGCCGCGGCAGCACCCGCTAAAGCGACTGCTGCAAGCGCCGGCATCGCTATGCCCGTAGGTGAGCGCACGGAAAAACGCGTTCCCATGTCGCGTATGCGTGCCCGTATCGCAGAACGCCTGTTAGAAGCCAGCCAAACCACCGCCATGCTCACCACCTTTAACGAAGTGGATATGGGCCCGGTGATGGAATTGCGCAAGAAATACAAAGAGGCTTTCGAAAAGTCACACAACGGTACCCGCTTAGGCTTCATGGGTTTCTTCGTTAAAGCCGCTGCCGAAGCCCTGCGTCGCTTCCCCGCCGTTAACGCCTCTATCGATGGCAACGACGTGGTATATCACGGCTTCCAAGACATTGGTGTTGCCGTTTCCACAGAAAAGGGCCTGGTAGTACCTGTACTACGCAACACCGAAAACATGGGCTTAGCCGATGTTGAAAACACCATTCGCGATTTCGGCCTGCGCGCGCGCGACGGCAAGCTGGGTATGGATGATATGATAGGTGGCACCTTCACCATCACCAATGGCGGCACCTTCGGCTCATTGATGTCGACGCCGATTTTGAACCCGCCTCAAACCGCTATTTTGGGCATGCACAAAATTCAAGATCGCCCTATGGCCGTTAACGGTAAGGTTGAGATTCGCCCCATGATGTACTTGGCGCTGTCATACGATCACCGTTTAATTGATGGTAAAGATGCGGTGCAGTTCTTAGTTGCTATCAAAGACATGATTGAAGACCCAGCGCGTATTTTATTAGAGATTTAACAGCGGGTTTATTAGTTTCTCGGGGAGCCCTGCTCCCCATCATTTATTCAGTATTGAGGACAAAACATGTCTGATAAATTTGATGTTATCGTAATTGGCTCTGGCCCTGCAGGCTATGTGGCCGCTATTCGTGCTGCGCAACTCGGTTTAAAAACAGCCTGTGTGGAAAAGTGGAAAAATGCCGAAGGTCAAGGCGTTAACGGCGGCACTTGCTTAAACGTAGGCTGCATTCCCTCTAAAGCACTGCTAGACAGCTCTTATAAGTACCACGAGGCCAAAGACGATTTAGGCATTCACGGCATCAGCACCAAAGATGTAAAAATTGATGTGCCTTCCATGATCGCGCGCAAAGCTGGCATCGTGAAGCAGTTAACCGGCGGCATCGCCGGCTTGTTCAAAGCCAACGGCGTGACCTCTTTCTACGGCACCGGTAAATTACTGGCTAACCGCGTGGTTGAAGTCACCGGCCACGACGGCAAAGTACAGTCCTTGTCTGCAGACAACGTGATCCTCGCGTCCGGCTCAATCCCGGTAAATATTCCCGTCGCTCCGGTCGATAACGATGTGATCATCGACTCCACTGGCGCCCTTGAAATTGATGCCGTGCCCGAGCGCTTAGGCGTGATTGGCGCCGGTGTTATCGGTTTGGAATTAGGTTCAGTTTGGAACCGCCTAGGTTCGAAAGTGGTTCTGCTCGAAGCTATGCCTAACTTCTTGGCCATGATGGATCAGCAGATAGCCAAAGAAGCGAGCAAGATTCTCACCAAACAAGGTTTAGACATTCGCTTGAACTGTCGTGTAACCGGCTCGGAAGTGACAGGCAAAGGCAAGAAAAAAACCGTTACCGTAACCTTCACCGATGCCGACGGCAAAGAGCAGAAAGAAGTGTTCGACAAGTTGATCGTGTGCGTGGGCCGTCGCCCCTTCACCCAGAACTTGTTAGCGGCAGACTGCGGTGTCAACTTGGATGAGCGCGGCTTCATCTACGTTAACGATTTGTGCTCTACCAGCGCCCCAGGCGTTTGGGCCATTGGCGACGTGGTGCGCGGCCCAATGCTGGCACACAAAGGCAGTGAAGAAGGCGTAGTCGTTGCCGAGCGCATCGCCGGTCAAAAAGCCATTGTTAACTACGACATCATTCCCAACGTTATTTACACCCACCCAGAAGTGGCCTCTGTCGGTAAAACCGAAGAACAACTCAAGGCCGATGGCGAGCCCTACAATGTAGGTGTTTTCCCCTTCGCGGCTAGCGGTCGCGCTATGGCGGCCAACGAAACGGCGGGTATGGTTAAGATTTTGGCACACGCCGACACTGATCGGGTATTGGGTGCGCACATTGTTGGTCCCTCAGCAGCCGATTTGGTTCAGCAGGTTGCCATCGCTATGGAGTTTGGTTCGAGTGCCGAAGACATCGGCATGACAATCTTTGGTCACCCGACTCTTTCCGAGGCGGTTAAAGAAGCGGCACTGGCCGTGAATGGTCACGCTATTCACATCGCCAACCGTAAAAAGCGCAAATAATAACAATACGGCGTATGAAGCCCGAGAGGGTTCTAAAGGGGGTCAGCTAGTTTTCTTAGCTGACCATCACAGGTACAGCGTATTGTGGTTATGAACATCTGTAGGCGAAGGTCTGCAACATAAAGCAATCGCACAAAGTGGAATGACATCATGAATTTGCATGAGTATCAGGCAAAGCAACTATTTGCCGAATACGGTCTCCCGGTATCCAAGGGTGTAGCAGCAACTACACCTGCCGAGGCTGTAGCAGCCGCCGCCGAAATCGGTGGTGACAAGTGGGTAGTTAAAGCACAGGTTCACGCCGGTGGCCGCGGAAAAGCGGGCGGCGTTAAGTTGGTTTCTAGCAAGCAAGAAATCGAAGATTTCGCGAAGAAGTGGCTAGGCAACAACCTAGTGACCTACCAAACAGATGAAAAGGGCCAACCCGTTTCATGCATTCTGGTTGAGTCTTGCACCGACATCGCCCAAGAGCTGTACCTTGGCGCAGTCGTCGATCGCTCTAGCCGTCGCATCGTTTTCATGGCCTCTACTGAAGGCGGCGTGGAAATTGAAAAAGTAGCGGAAGAAACCCCAGAGAAAATTCTGAAAGCGGTTATCGATCCTTTGGTTGGCGCTCAGCCATACCAAGCGCGCGATCTGGCTTTTCAGTTGGGTTTGAACGCAGCGCAAATTAAGCAATTCACCAAGATTTTCTTGGGCCTTGCCAAAATGTTCCAAGATTTCGACTTTGCCCTTTTGGAAATTAACCCACTGGTTATTACCGAAGAAGGCAACCTGCATTGCTTAGATGGCAAGATTAACATCGACGGCAACGCCCTTTATCGCCAGCCAAAAATCAAAGCCATGCACGATCCTTCACAGGAAGATGCGCGCGAAGCCAATGCGGCTAAGTGGGAACTTAACTATGTTGCGCTCGAAGGCAACATCGGCTGTATGGTTAACGGTGCGGGCCTAGCGATGGGCACCATGGACATCGTTAAACTGCACGGCGGCAAGCCAGCTAACTTCCTAGACGTTGGCGGCGGCGCAACCAAAGAGCGCGTAATCGAAGCATTCAAGATTATTTTATCTGATGATGCGGTAGAAGCCGTTCTGATCAACATCTTCGGCGGTATCGTGCGCTGCGACATGATCGCAGAAGGCGTTATCGGCGCAGTAAAAGAAGTGGGCGTTAAGGTACCCGTTGTTGTTCGCCTTGAAGGTAACAACGCCGAACTGGGTGCCAAGGTATTGAGCGAAAGCGGTTTGAACATCATCGCCGCCACCAGCTTAACCGATGCTGCACAACAAGTTGTTAAAGCAGCGGGAGGCAAATAATGAGCGTTTTAATCAATAAAGATACCAAGGTTATTTGCCAAGGTTTCACTGGCGCACAGGGTACTTTCCACTCTGAGCAAGCCATTGCTTACGGCACCAAAATGGTTGGTGGTGTAACGCCCGGTAAAGGTGGTCAAACGCACCTAGGCCTGCCGGTATTTAACACCGTGCGCGAAGCCGTAGAAGCCACAGGCGCTGAAGCCTCTGTAATCTACGTACCAGCCGCCTTCTGTAAGGATTCCATCCTAGAAGCGGCTAACGCCGGTATTAAGCTGATCGTGTGCATCACCGAAGGTATTCCAACCTTAGATATGCTCGATGCCAAGGTAAAAGTTGACGAGCTGGGTGTTACCTTGATCGGCCCTAACTGCCCAGGCGTTATCACCCCAGGCGAATGTAAGATCGGCATCATGCCTGGTCACATTCACTTGCCAGGTAAAGTCGGTATCGTGTCGCGCTCTGGCACCTTGACCTATGAAGCCGTTAAGCAGACGACAGACTACGGTTTCGGCCAGTCTACCTGTGTGGGCATTGGTGGCGACCCAATTCCTGGTTCCAACTTCATCGATATTTTGAAGTTGTTCCAAGAAGATCCAAAAACCGAAGCCATCGTGATGATCGGCGAAATTGGTGGCTCTGCTGAAGAAGAAGCGGCAGCGTTCATCAAAGCTAACGTGACCAAGCCTGTTGTATCTTACATCGCCGGTGTAACCGCACCTGCGGGTAAGCGCATGGGCCACGCTGGCGCCATCATCGCCGGTGGTAAAGGCACTGCGGACGAGAAATTCGCCGCCCTTGAAGATGCTGGTGTTAAAACTGTTCGCAGTTTGGCCGACATTGGCGCTGCACTGAAAGAGTTAACTGGCTGGTAATTTTTACTGTCATAAAACTTTCATAAAAAGGGTCGCGATCGCGACCCTTTTTATTTTACCTATCAACAACTTAATTCCCCCCCCCTGCCTTAAAGTTTTCCGGCAACTGCCGATATCTTGCATATACTTACGAAAGCTGTACCACTTCTATAGTTAATTTAACTATTTAAACGTATTTTTTAAGAACATTTTCAACGCAGTGGAGAAACCATGAATTGGCTGACTGGCAGTATGCAAACGAGGCTCATGTCGCTTGTAGGGGCAGGTCTATTGGTGATGTTCCTTGTGGCTGAATACACTGCATCAAGTTTGGGTAATAGCATCGACGGATACCGCTCAATCCTAGCGCAACAGATTTCCTACGAACGTGGCATAAGTAATCTGAATTACCAGTTCAAAATACAAGTGCAAGAATGGAAAAATGTTCTGTTACGAGGAACTAACGAAGCTGACCGGGAAAAATATTGGCAGCGCTTTAAAGATCAACACGAGCTTATTCAAGAACAGGCTCGATCCTTGGAACAAGCCATGAATGGCAGCCCTTTCCGCAACCAAGTTGAACAGTTTCGAGATGCCCACAAGGCTATGTTCATTGCCTACAACAAGGGCTTCGAAGATTTTGTATTTAGTGAATTCAACCCCACCGTCGGCGATGAAGCCGTGAAGGGGATTGATCGCGAACCAGCCAAACTTTTAGATGAAGCCTCCAATCAAATTGCCCAACTCGTACAAAAAGACGCTAATGATCTAGACGTACAAGCGCAACGGGTAACGACCATTGCAGCTTTTTCATTAATCGTTGGCGCCGTGTTAATTCTATTAGCACTCGGTGTTACCTTAAAAAGTAACATCATCAAACCCATCCACGGCATGATGCAAGACATCAACCGCTTCGGTCGCGGCGACTTCAGCCACCCACTCAACAGTAATCGTGGCGATGAAATAGGCCAACTCACGCGCAACCTGGAGACCATGAGGTCAGAAATTGTCGCCATTATTTCTGCGGTGCAAACCGCCTCTGGTTCCCTGTCGCTGGCGTCGGAAAATATCAATGAAACGGCCTCTGAAATTTCGCAACACACCGGCAAAACCGAGCACTACACCGATCAGGTATCCACTGCCATTAACGAAATGAGTGCAACCGTGCAGGAAGTTGCCGGTAACGCCGCCGGTGCTGCTGAAGCTGCGCAGGCCGCCGATACCAACGCACGTGCTGGCCTCAATGTAATGGATCAAACCATGAGCGCGATTAACAACTTGTCGCAAGAAGTGGTGAAGATTGCCCAAGCCATGGACAAGCTAGAGCAAGATACGTCTAGTGTAGGCACAGTGCTCGGTGTTATTAAAGGCATCGCGGAGCAAACTAACTTACTGGCACTCAACGCGGCTATCGAAGCCGCCCGAGCTGGTGAGCAAGGTCGCGGTTTTGCGGTGGTTGCCGATGAAGTTCGCGGTCTCGCGCAGCGAACTCAGGAGTCTACCGCAGAAATTCAAACCATTATCGAAACCGTGCAAAGTGGCGCCGCCACGGCGGTGCGCGCCATGCGCGACGGTCAGGAAAAAACCCATGCAACGGTGGACCTAGCCGGTCAAGCCGGCGATTCCATTCGCGCTATCACCGAAGCGGTTTCGCGTATTCGCGATATGAATACGCAAATTGCCACAGCCGCTGAAGAGCAGAGTTACGCTTCTGAAGAAATTAGTAGAAACGTTTCAGGCATGGCAGAGCTAGCCCAAAACGCCCACTCCGCCGCACGCCGTTCAACAGAAATTGCCAACAAACTCGACGCAACATCGTCGGAGCTCACTTCGTTGATCGCCCGTTTTAAAGTCTAACCTCTAATGCTGCGTTGGCACTTTCAGTCAACGCAGCATAGCCCGCCGGTTCGCGGCAACAAAAAATAGTCGGTTTACTCTATAGCGGCTTCTCGCAGCATACGCTCATTCACCTCGCGCCACTGGGGTAAACTTTTTTCGCTATCGCCGGTCAATTTTTTGTCTCGCGATTTTGCCAACCACAAGCCGTCACCGTTAAAACTATAAATGGGAAACAGGTCCGTGCGCTGGGACGCAGGTAAAATAGTTTTATTGATATTATCGAGAATTAACGGCTCGGCACTCGGGCTGGGATAATAAGCCAACACCATATGCGCCTGGTTGTACTCCAAGGCTTTTACGTAGGTAATGCGCAATTTATTGGGGTCTAGCTGGGTGTGATGCAGGGTGAAATATTTTCCAATGGAGAAGTCTTCACAGTCGCCGGCATTGGTGGCAAGGGTTTCAATTGGGGTGGCCCAGTAATCTTCTTTAGCCCAGTGTTCTTGATCGCTGAGCCAACGCACTTGATTAAAAAAATCATTGGCGCGCCGTAATTTTTCAAGCTCATCAGGCTGGCTTACATTGGTTTCCTGCATCGATTGAGGCCAAGCCTCCACCCTCGCCCTAGCCGCCTCACCCCATTGCAGCTGCACCCAAGTAAGTAATGCCGGCGTCACACCGAAGTCATTAGCCTGTGCCATCACCCCTGCGGTAGGAAGTGCCCCTATGGCCAATACTGCAAGCCCTTGTTTAATCCCCAACTGCACTCTCACCTCCAAGGTCGACTGCAGAGTATAGCCTTCCTGGTTCGCCTTGAGGGTAAATTACCGGTAAAATTCCGGGTCAATTCTATCGACCCTAAACGAGCCGAAAAATGAGCATTCAGTGGTACCCAGGGCACATGCACAAAGCGCGCAAGCAGATGATTGAACTGCTACCCAGAATCGACGTATTAGTAGAGATACTCGATGCTCGCCTGCCCCACTCTAGCCAAAACCCGGTCATCGCCGAGGCCGCCGGCGACAAGCCCGTGATAAAGCTACTCAGTAAAGATGATCTCGCTGATCCCGAGCTGACGGCGCGCTGGCAGGCGCACTTTGAGCAAGACAGCAATACCCGTACGCTAGCGGTAGATTTGCGCTTCCCCGGCAAGCTAAAGAGCCTGATCCCGGAACTGTGTCGAAAATTGGCGCCGAACAAGGCCGAGCAAAACCGCACCATCAACGTGTTAGTGGCCGGTATTCCCAACGTCGGAAAATCCACCTTCATCAACACCATGGCCGGCCGCCCGGCGACCAAAACCGGCAACGAACCGGCCGTGACCAAAGCTCAGCAGCAGATCAACCTGCCCGATGGCGTCATTCTATTCGATAGCCCCGGTATGCTTTGGCCCAAGCTCGAACACGATAACACCGGCTTCCGCTTAGCCGCCACCAGCGCCATTAAAAACACGGTGATCGATTTTGAAGACCTCGGCGAATACTTGGCCGAATTTCTCATGGCCCACTACCCAGCCGGTTTGCAAGAGCGTTATTCGCTCAAACAACTGCCTAAAGATACCCACGGCTTGTTAAGCGCGATTTGCACCCGCCGAGGCGGCATGAAGGCTAATCAAGTGGACTTCTACAAAGCCGGGGAGATTCTCATATCCGATTTCCGCGCCGGACGCTTGGGCCGCATTACACTAGAGAGCCCAGAAGTTATTGGTGCAGAGCTGGAAGAAATCGCCGCTGAGCGCGCCCGCAAAGCTGCCCTAGAGGCGGAAAAAGAGGCACAGAAAGCACTTAAAAAGGCCGGTAAACGGCACACCTAACCGCTAATAAGCGTCGGCAAACTATGTTTTTCCCCGAACTAAGCCCCTTAGCCCACTTGGGCATTGCGCTCATATTTGTCTGGAGCGGTTTCGTGCGCTCAGGCTTAGGTTTTGGCGGTGCAGTTCTGTCGCTGCCGTTTTTACTGCTGATCGACAATCGACCACTAGTGTATTTACCGATCATTGCGGTGCATCTATTAGTATTTAGTGCGCTCACCCTGTGGCAAGGGCGGGCCAATAAAATAGCCGAACCGCTAACTCCTACCGCACCCAGCGTGGCTTGGCCTTATCTGAGTAAAGCGCTGCTGATCATGCTGGTGCCAAAACTCATTGGGGTGTTTGGCCTACTCGCCTTACCTAACCATATTATGACGGGCATTATTTTCGCCATCGTACTGCTCTACTCCTTGAGTTATATTTTCGATAAACCGTTTGTGAGTAAACAGCCTTGGATGGACGTGGTTTTGCTCATGTTAGGCGGCTATGTAAGCGGCACCTCACTCATCGGCGCGCCGTTGATTGTTGCGGTTTTCGCCACTCACGTGGCGCGCGAGCAATTACGCAACACGCTGTTCGCACTCTGGTTTATTCTGGTGAGTATTAAAATGGCCGCATTTCTTTGGGCCAAGGTCGATTTACAACTCCTGCAACATAGTTGGCTGCTGCCCTGCGCCGCTATCGGCCACCAACTCGGCTCCCGTTTACACGACAAACTATTGCAAACCGATGCGCGCATTTTCTACCGCTGGCTCGGTATTGTGTTGCTCTTTGTGTCCAGCTTTGGCCTGGTCAGTTCGCTAATTTAACCCGCAGCGGAATCTGACAAACATCTAATACCTTGGGTGGCTTTTCGTAAAAGAAGGCTTGTGGGCGCTGTAATCGATCACTGAGTTTATCCTCAAACGCTTTGCCCTGGGTTTCCTCCACCAGCAACGCCAGTTGCTGTGCCTTCGGCAGCGCCGCGCCAATGGCGGCCCAGCGTATATGTGTTTGCGGTTTATCGGCAGGGATAATGCCCGAGCCCGTCACATCGGCACGAATAATTTGCTGCACCTTATCCATGCCCCATATGACTCGCCCGAACACCGTCATAATGCCATCTAAATAGCGCGGCGCTTGGCCAATAACGATATAGAAATCTGTGGTTGCCGAATCTGGCTCGTTAGCGCGCGACATGCCTAAGGTGCCGGGGCAATGCAGCAACCAACTGCGCCTTTTATCGGTGTCGAGACCAACGGCAAAACCGTTTTTAAAACCCGTTAATGCCGCAAATAAATCAGGCGACGGCACCAAGGTAATATCTTCGGTCGGCGCGGTCATGCGCCGGGCCTCCATCGGCAAAGGTGAGTGGCTGGGGTCCGGCTCGTCATCACCGGCGCCGCCCTGCGCGACAAAACCATCGATAACCCGATAGAAGCTTTTACCATTGTAAAAACCGGCACCCGCTAAGGTTTTAATTCTCGCCACCGTGTTCGGTGCATAAACACTGTTTAACTCAACCACCACCAAGCCAGTGTCTAAATGTAGGTAAAGTAACTCCGACTGATCCACTGCACGAAAACTTTGTGCTGCAGAGAATTGCGCTATAGAAACACTGACCACTATCAGTAGCCCGAGCAATAAATACCGCATAAAAATCCCCATATTTTTATGAGTTAACCAGATTAAACGTATACACATCAATTTACCGCAACAACTATTATACAAGACATAAAAGTGTCGCTTAACTGCCATAAAACTAACAAACCTTTGACACAAAGCTGCTCTAGATTAGCCCCACCAAATAGAGGGTTAACCATGCTGCTATTCGCTAGACTTTTTGCCCTAGGGCTACTTGCCATTGCACTCGCGGCCTGTAGCGACATTAGTGGCGATCCCGCACACGCCTTCAGCGACTTCCCAGCGGTAGACCAACGTCTGGTTTATCAACCAAACGATCGACTATTAAACCGCGAGGCGCCAATTCCCGCGCAGTGCTACACAAAAACTGAACAGCGTTACAACCCCTGTTATGTCTGTCACCAAGCCTACCCCAAAGACCAGTACCGCATGAACCGGTTAGACGATGCAGCACTGCAAGGCACTTACATGTTTTCAGAGGTGGGCACCAAAAATCACTGGCAAAATCTATTTGAAGACAGGCAAGATTATGTCGCTCAAGTGTCAGATAGCGCGATCTTAAAATACATCAATACCGACAACTATAGTCCATTAAAAAATCGGCTTGAAGCACAGCAATGGCAAGGCTACCTACCGGACCTTGCGCACTACGCAGACCCACAAAAAGCCTTCTCTGAAAATGGCTTAGCCAAAGACGGCAGCCATTGGGTTGCCTTTAATTACAAACCTTTCCCAAGCACTTTCTGGCCCACCAATGGCTCAACGGATGATGTCATCATGCGTTTACCACCGGCCTTCTACCAGCACGAAGGCCACGATGATCCGAGCATCTACTGGCTCAACCTGTCCTTGGTGGAAATGAGTATTCAATCGCTCACAGCTATCAGCGTGCCCGTGTTCAACGAAGTTCACTACCAAATCGACATTAACGGCGACAACAAATTTGATACGGCGGTCGAACAATTGGTGTGGCAGTCACATTATTTTGGCGACGCGAGCGATCAAGCCGTTACGCCACAACAGTATCCACTTGGCACCGAATTTTTACACAGTGTTCGCTATGTTGGCGTATCGAGCACCGGCGACATTGGCCCGTCAACGCGCTTTAAAGAATTGCGCCATATGAAAAAGATTCGCAGCCTAGATGAATCTCAAATTGACAATCGCTACCGACGCGAGCGCAAAGAAAAAGTTGACGAAGAATTACCCTACTTTGTTAATCATCACGACCAAGGCATGGACAACAATTTCGGCTGGATGTTAACGGGCTTTATCGAAGACAGCCAAGGTGAGCTAAGGCCACAGACCCACGAAGAAACCATGGCGTGCATGGGCTGCCACTCTGCAATTGGTAGCACCATTGACCAAACCTTTGCCTTTGGCCGCAAAATTACGGGCAAACAAGGTTGGGGCTATATCAATCTTAAGGGCATGCCCGACGCCCCCAGCATCAGCTCTAATGAACCCGAAATAGCCGAGTACTTGCGTCGGGTCGGTGGCGGCGATGAGTTTCGTCAAAATCAAGAAATGCAGCAGCGATGGTTTAACGCCGACGGCTCATTAAAGGTCGAAGCCGTTGCCCAGGCCGACGTCTATCAGTTGATCACACCCTCGCCGGAACGCGCCTTACAACTCAACAAAGCCTACACCCATCTGGTGCGAACCCAGCGCTTTGTGTTCGGTCGCGATGCCAGTTGGTTACCCGCAAAAAACGTGCTGAAAAATATTGACGAAGCCATAGCACCGCTCAGCGCCGAACACCGCGTGCGGGGTTGGGATATCCGCTTGCAATGGCCTTCTTCCACAGCCCCCGAAATAACGCAAGAAACCGTGGCGCGATAGCCATTCATTAATAACCGCGACATCACCAATAACTTAGGGAGACCCCATGAAACTTCACTATAAGACACTACTCGCACTGGCAATAACTGCCGCACTGGCAGGCTGCGGCGGCGACGATGGCAAAGATGGCGCTGCGGGTGCCGCTGGCGCAGCAGGCGCCGCCGGTGTAGATGGCACTAATGGTACCAATGGCACTGACGGCGCTGACCTTACCGCAGCACCACGCCTAACCCGTTTGGCAACTGTACCCCTGGGCGCTGAAATTACCGGGCTCTTCAAAACCGACAACGGCGAACTGTTCTTTAACGTTCAACATCCATCAGACACCTTGGCCGCGCCCGACAACAATGCCGCCGTGGGTGTGATTGAAGGTTTCGATCTCGACCAACTAGATCCTAAGCTAGCGGCCGTTGCCGTGCCGGCTTCGGGATCAACTGAAGCGACACAAGTGATTCTCGCCACCGGCAGCTACAAAGTACTGGGCCGCGCCGGCGATACCTACCAAGGTGCGATGCCCTTCGGTTTAGGTGCCATTACCAATGGGGCGAACAACGCCTCGCTCAAACAATCCCAAGACCCTGATTTCAATGCTTTTGTCGCCAGTAACGCCGACGGCTCTGCAGGCTATTTGTACACCAGCTGGGAGGATCGCCCCGGTGCCGTGAGCCGCATGGAAGTGACCCGCGCCACCGATGGTAGCTGGTCTGTAGGCGATGTGATGAACGTCGATTTCAGCGCTGTACTGGGCACTATCATCAACTGTTTCGGCACCCTTTCTCCCTGGGGCACGCCCTTGGTAGCGGAAGAAAACTACGAAGCCGAAAATACCGAGCGCTGGAATGACGCCAGCTACACCTCAGGCTACCCTAGCTACAATGATGTGAAATTAATTCAGGACTATTTAGGCGGAACCTACCCCAACCCCTATAACTACGGTTACATCGTCGAGATTACCGATCCCTTGGCCGCCAACCCAGTACCGGTCAAGCATTTCACGCTAGGCCGTATGGCCCATGAAAACGCCGTGGTGATGCCCGATCAGAAAACCGTCTACCTCACCGATGACGGTTCTCACAAAGGCTTTTACAAGTTCATCGCCAGCACCGCGGGCGACCTGAGCGCCGGCACCTTGTACGCAGCCAAAGTTACCCAAGACGCCACTTCTGATACGGCGCGGGCAGGTATGAACCTGACCTGGATCGAGCTAGGTAGCGCCACCAATGCACAACTGGCGACATGGATTGCTGATTACGACGGCTTTGATGAAACCGATTACGTGGATGGTGCTACCAACTACATCACCGACGCGGAGATTCAAAACTGGGCCGATAACAATGTCGGCGACGACCGCTATGCCTTCCTTGAAACCCTAAAAGCCGCCGCCGCAAAAGGCGCGACCACCGAGTTCCGGAAAATGGAAGGTATTAACATCAACTACCACGGCGTGGCCGGCAACACAGTGCCCTTCATGTATGTGGCCATGTCCGAGATTGCCAGCAGTATGGCCGATGACAGCGGTGACATTCAGTTGGACCAAAACTTGTGCGGTGTGGTTTACCGCCTCGGTTTGGACGCCAACTATAACACCAGCCGCATGGAACCTGTGGTTGTGGGCGGCCCCTACGATGCGACAGCGGCGGTGAACCCCTGCTCCACCGACAGCATCAGCAACCCTGACAACCTCATCATTCTGGATGACGGCCGTGTCATCATTGGTGAAGATACATCGAAACACGAAAACAACATGATTTGGGTGTATAACCCAGAAGGGAAGTAAGGTTTAGCTGTAAGCGTCAAGCTGCAAGCTGTAAGCGTCAAGCTGCAAGCAAGAGCAAGAGCAAGAGCAAGAGCAAGAGCTCAAGCACGGGCACGAGCAAGCACCTCATGTGCACCCTGCCGCTCTTGCTTTTCGCTCTTGCTTTTCGCTCTTGCTTTTCGCTTTTCGCTTGTAGCTTGTAGCTTGTAGCTTGTAGCTTGTAGCTTGTAGCTTGTAGCTTGCAGCTTATAGCTTATAGCTTGTTGCTTGTTGCTTGCAGCTCACCCCATTGACCTCCCCACCCACACCTGCTTTACTGCCATGAAATGAATCAAGGTTCACTTCATGGCATACCAAGCGACCGAACACACCGATCAAGTCAAACAAGCCAACCTCGAAAGCCTGCTACACAAAGGCCATCAGCTGGTGGCAAAATCTGGTTTTCAAAATCTATCTATTAGCAAGGTCACGGCCGCAGCGGGTATGGCGAGCGGTAACCTGTATCGCTATTTCAACAATAAAGACGCCCTCGCCGTAGCCATTTTTGAGCGCGCTACAGAGCGCGAGATAACCGCCGTTTTTGATTCGGTAAACCAAACCGCCGCCGCGGCATTAACCTTAGAAATGTTACTCAGTGCATTCTGCGAGCGCGCACTCGCCAACCCAAAGCTTGCCTACGCCCTCATTGCCGAACCTGTGTCGCCGGCGGTGGAAGCCGCGCGTTTGCGCTACCGCGCCATTTGGGCTGAGCGCTTCGCAAGCGTCATCGAAGCCGGCATAAAAAACAACGAATTTGCCCAACAATCTGCCATGCTCGCCGCCGTCGCCATCGTTGGCGCCATGGCGGAAGCCGTGCTGCACCAAGCCAATCATAAAATAATCAATCGACTCGCCACTAAACCCTTGGTGGCATTTTGCCTGCGCGGTTTAGGCAAAGGAGAAGCAGATGAAAAATAACACCCAAGCTTTTTTAGCGGAAACCCACAATGTCGAAAACCAATCGGGCGCGCTGGAAAACTACAACAGCTTTGCACACGACCGCGCGCTAACTCAAGCAACTCGCGGGTTCGGTACAGCTGAAAAAAAATCGCTCACCGAGTTTGGTCAACTGTGTGGCAGCGCCGAATATTTGCATTTAGGCCACCTTGCCAATCAACATAAGCCACAATTCAAAAGCCACGACCGCTTTGGCCATCGAACCGACGCCGTAGAGTTCCACCCCGCCTATCATCAACTCATGCAATCGGCCATAGAACACCAACTGCACAGCTCGCCTTGGCTCAACCCTAGCGACCAGGGTCATCAATACCGCGCGGCAAAATATTACTTACAAGCACAAGTTGAAGCGGGTCATGGCTGCCCCATTACCATGACCTTTGCCAGCCATCCCACCTTGAATAAACAGGCTAATATTGCCGAGGCTTGGCAGCCCTTAATACAGTCCTCTCGTTACGATGCCAGCAATAAACCCTGGTATGAAAAGAGCGGCCTCACCCTCGGCATGGCGATGACGGAAAAGCAAGGCGGCTCGGATGTTCGCGCCAACAGCACCAAAGCCTACCCGGTTGGCCAGCCAGGCGCTGGTGAACTCTATGAGTTAGTTGGCCATAAATATTTTGTATCTGCGCCCATGAGCGATGGCTTCCTGGTGTTGGCCTATGCAAGCGGCGGCCTGTCTTGCTTTTTAGTACCCCGCTGGCGCCCGGACGGCAGCAAAAATCCCCTGCAAATTCAGCAGCTGAAAAATAAAATGGGCAATGTATCCAACGCCTCGTCGGAAGCGGAACTGCGCGGCGCTCTGGGTTGGCTCATTGGCGACGAAGGTCGCGGCGTGGCGAATATTTTAGAAATGGTTTCGCTAACCCGTTTTGATTGCATGATCGGTTCCAGCGCCGGGCAAAGAGCCGCCGTGGCGCAGGCGATTCACCACGCCGAGCGCCGACAGGTATTCGGCGCGCACTTAGTCGATCAACCTTTGATGAGCCAAGTGCTTGCCGACTTAGCACTGGAGAGCGAGGCCTCGTTGGCGTTAACCCTGCGTATGGCACAGGCGTTGGATAACGCCAGCAGCGAACATGAGCAACAACTGTTGCGCATTGGTACCGCGGTGGGAAAATATTGGATTTGCAAACGCACACCTGGCCACGCTTACGAGGCGATGGAGTGTATGGGCGGCATGGGCGTGATGGAAGACGGCCCGCTCGCGCGCTTGTATCGCGAGGCGCCAATTAACGCCATTTGGGAAGGCAGTGGCAATGTTCAATGTTTAGATCTTATGCGCATTATCAGCAAAAGCCCGCAGTGCCTCGACGCGGTTTGGTTAGAGGTTGGCAAGACAGCAAAAGTTCAGCCCTTGCTACAACAGTATTTAACGCAAACTCGGCAACAATTCACCCAAGCGGGCACGGACATCTTGCGTCACGGGCGCTATTTCATGGAGCGCTTAGCGCTGTGCTTGCAAGCGTCGAGTCTACTTCACCAGCAATCACCCAATGCCGATGCCTTTTGCGCCAGCCGATTGCAACAAGATAGTCAGGCACTATATGGCGCTTTTGCCCGATCCATCGATAGCGCTGCCGTGGTTCGCCACGCCAGCCCGCACCCTTAAAAAAGGCCTATAAAAAAGGCCAAAAAAAAGCCCTAGCTGCAAACGCAACAAGGGCTTTTAAATTAATACAGGTTAACGCAAAAAAAACGCGAGTGTTAACAGCGATTAAATGACCTCAAACAAACCAGCGGCACCCATGCCACCGCCAACACACATAGTCACCACCACATACTTAACGCCGCGGCGCTTACCTTCAATCAGTGCATGCATGACCATACGCGCGCCGCTCATACCGTAGGGGTGACCAATGGAAATGGCGCCGCCGTTAACGTTTAAATGCTCTTGGGGAATACCCAACTGATCGCGGCAATAAATCACCTGAACGGCAAATGCTTCGTTTAATTCCCACAGGCCAATATCATTGATGGTTAAACCGTGGCGCTTGAGTAATTTAGGAATCGCGAACACAGGGCCAATACCCATTTCATCCGGTTCGCAACCCGCTGCAACCATACCGCGATAAATACCCAGTGGCGCAAGACCGCGTTGCTCGGCAAGTTTGCGCTCCATTAAAATCACGGCCGCTGCGCCATCGGAAAGTTGCGAGGCATTACCGGCGGTAATTGAACCGCCGTCGCGCACGGTTTTCAAAGCGTTCAAGCTTTCTAACGTTGTCGAAGGGCGATTGCCCTCGTCTTGCGCCAGTGTCACCTGCTCTTCCGTTGCCGCACCGGTGGTTTTATCAAATACCAATTTGGTTGCGGTCACCGGCACAATTTCATCGGCAAACTTTCCGGCAGCCTGCGCTTTTGCGGTGCGCAATTGCGATTCCAACGCGTACTCGTCTTGCGCGTCCCGTGAAATTTTGTAGCGTTGCGCGACGATCTCAGCGGTATCCAACATGGGCATATGAATAGCTGGCGCATGCGCAATGGCCATTGGGTCCACCATGCGGTGAATATTCATGTGTTCGTTTTGCACTAAACTGATGGACTCACAGCCGCCGGCGAGCACCACCGGCGCACCGTCGACAATAATTTGCTTCGCCGCCGTGGCGATAGACAGCAAGCCCGAGGAGCATTGACGATCTAAACTCATGCCCGCCACGGTCACCGGCAAGCCAGCGGCCAAGGCCACTTGGCGCCCCAGATTAAAACCTTGCGTGCCCTGCTGCAAAGCTGCACCCCAAACACAATCATCAATTTCCGCCGGATCGATACCGGCGCGCTCAACCGCGGCTTTTATCGCCCAAGACGATAAACTCGGTGCTTCTACATTATTAAATGCACCACGATAGGCTTTACCGATGGGCGTGCGAGCAACGGAAACAATAACGGCTTCTTTCATAGTGGCGCTTCCCTATATTATTTATTGGCTTGCACGTAAGCCATGGCTTTGGTCAAAAACTTTTCCGACTGTTTCAAGCCACTGGCTAACTCGGCCTGATTGCCGATATCGCAAATGCCCTCCCATTGCGCCAAGACAGCCTCGGGGCTCTGCTCTTGCTCTGGAATAAAAACACCGTCAGTTTCAAACAGGCGGGTCGACGCGTAACCACCGGCACCGGCGCATAAAATCATGCGATTGGGCGCATCTTCGTGGCACAAGGTTAGTGCGCCAGCGGTAACGGCTTCGGGCTGCAACATGGCGCAAATTTCTGGCGGCATAATATCTTCCGTCATGCGCGTGGCAGCCGTGGGTGCCAAACAGTTAATGCGAATATCATTCTTCTGCCCCTCCAACACCAAGGTGTTCATGAAACCGATGACCGCCATTTTTGCCGCGCCGTAATTGGTTTGGCCGAAGTTGCCATACATACCCGATGAAGAGGTGGTCATCACAATTCGACCGTAGTTTTGCTCGCGCATAATGTCCCACACGGCTTTGGTGCAATTGACTGAACCCATTACGTGCACATCCATCACTAAACGGAAATCCGCTAGGTCCATTTTTGCAAAGCTTTTATCCCGTAGAATACCGGCATTGTTAATTAAAATATCAACCCGGCCCCAGGTTTCCATGGTTTGCGCAACCATGGCTTGCACTTCATCGAAGTTCGCTACATTAGCGCCGTGGGCAATGGCCTCACCACCGGCTGCAATTATTTCGGCAACTACGGCTTTCGCCGCCGCAGAGGAACCACCGCTGCCATCGCGCGCACCACCCAAATCATTAATCACCACTTTGGCGCCGCGCTTTGCAAGTTCCAGTGCGTGCGAACGCCCCAAACCATTACCGGCACCGGTAACGATGGCAACGCGGCCGTTAAAATCAATACTCATGGTTAACTCCTCTACCGGGCCTAGTAGCGCCCTAGTTATATATTTAGATCAAGCAACGATTTGCATACCGAGCCAAATGGCACTCAGCGCAGGCTTTTCCTCACCTTCAATTTCAATGATCACACTGGTGCGCGACAAAAACTGCCCCGGACTTTTCTCGACAATATCGAGCGTCGTCGCATGGGCGCGAATGCGGCTACCCACTTTTACTGGATTGAGAAAGCGCACTTTATCGAAACCATAATTAATACCCATGACTGTGCCGTCAATGACCAAACTAAATTGCTCGGCAAAATGCGACAGCATCGATAAAGATAAAAATCCGTGCGCAATGGTAGCACCAAAAGGCGTCTTTGCGGCGGCCTCTGGGTCAACATGAATAAACTGGTGATCCAAGGTGCAGTCGGCAAAGGCGTTGATCTGCGCTTGTGTTACCTCATGCCAAGCCGTGGGCTCGGCTTGATAATCTGCGTATTTTTCAATATTCGTTCGGCTAATATTTTTCACTGTGCATCGCTCCTTACATTATTATGATTAATGGTGTTAAAACCAGCTTTCTTCCATATCGAAGGCGCTGCTCTCTAGTTTGCAAAGCAGCGCGGACCAAGCGTAAATTTCAGGGAGCTCGACATTAAAAAAGTAGCGCAGCGCCTGTAGCTTACCCAAATAAAAATCGCGCTCGGCTTGGTGGTCGGTAGCATCCAAGCCAGTTTGCGCCGCAATACCCTGCTTGAGCCACATCCAAGCAATAACGATATTGCCAAACAACTCCAAATACTTGACCGAATTTGCCAAGGCCAAATCAATCGGTTTTTCCATCATCGCCGCTAATAAAGTACTTGTCGTCGTTTGCAAAAGGGCAAGGGATGCGATGAGTTGCTCGGCAAACACCTGCAAACTTTCGTGCATCTTTGCTTGCTCAATGGTGGCTTCAATGGCCGCCACGCAAGCGCGATAGCCGGCCATATTATTTATCGGCACTTTGCGCGCTAACAAATCCAATGACTGCACGCCATAAGTGCCTTCGTGAATGGCATTCAAGCGATTGTCGCGGTAAAACATTTCAACGGGATGTTCGTTAATATAACCGTGCCCACCCAACACTTGAATGGCCAAACTGTTTGCTCGCGGGCCATACTCTGACGGCCAGGATTTAATCATCGGCGTTAGAAAGTCTAACAACTCATGAGCTTGCTCGCGCTCGGCTTGGGTTGCTGCAGTGCGTTCATCATCGGATAACTGCGCGCCAAACAGACAGAGCGTATAGGCGCCTTCCGCGTAAGCTTTTTGCGCCAATAACATGCGCCGTACATCCGGGTGTTTAATAATATTGACCGGTGCAGAAGCTGGGTCCTTGGACGAAGGCAAGCGCCCTTGTGGCCGCTCTTTGGCGTAGTCCAGTGAGTACTGATAGCCTGTTAACGCCGTTACCGCAGCGCTGGTACCCACCATAATGCGGGCTTCGTTCATCATGTGAAACATGTACCGAAGGCCCTTATTTTCCTCGCCCACCAAATAACCGACCGCGCCGTCGCGCTCACCAAAGCTCAGGGCGCAAGAAGTTTGCCCTCTGCCGCCCATTTTGTGAAACAACCCCGCCAAATGAACATCATTGCGCTCGCCGAGGCTGCCGTCGTCATTTACTAACACCTTCGGCACAATAAAAAGTGAAATGCCTTTAATGCCCTTAGGTGCACCTTTAACGCGGGCCAAGACTAAATGCACAATATTTTCTGTCAGCTCGTGATCGCCGCCGGAAATGAATATTTTACTGCCCGAAATTCGGTAACTACCGTCATCGCTTTTAACCGCGCTGGTGGTTAAATCCGCCATGCTGGAACCGGCCGACGGTTCCGTCATCGCCATGGTGCCTGCGAAGCGTCCCTCGCGCATAGGCACCACCCACTTGGCAATTTGCTCGGCGCTACCGTGAGACTCAATCAAATTGCAATTGGCGTTGGTTAAACTGGTGTAACCAAGGGTGGTGCTACCGGCAGCCGACAAATACGCCGTTGCGGCGCTGGCAACAATCGGCGGCAACTGCATACCGCCCATGTCATAGTCGGCACTGGGGCAGGCCAAACCCGAGGCATTCACCGCTTCAATCGCCGGTTTAATTTCGGGAATCATACTAACGCGCTGGCCATCAAAGGTTGGCTGATGAGTATCCACTTTTTGTCGAATCGGCAGGAAATGCTTTTCCGCCACCTTGCGACCTAACTCCACAGCGGCAAGGAAAGACTCCTTATTATGGTCTTGGTAGCGCTCGCGACGGGTGAGCTGCTCAACATCAAACACTTCAAATAGCCAAAAGGCCATATCGCGGTCATTTAAGATAGGTGCAACCATAACTCTCTGCCTTATCGATTTGCGTTAATATAACCGGATTATTGACGCGTTTAGGCGGGCAAGCCATGACATTGAGTGTCCGGTAGAGCCTAGCGCTAAAACGCGCACAGACAAAAAGGCAGCCCATGAACAATAACACCCACCCAAAAGCCTTTGGTCGTTTTCTACGTTTCTGGCGTGGCGTGCACCAACTTAGCCAAGAGGAGTTAGCCGATCGCCTCGGCAGTTCGCCTCGGCATATTAGCCGGCTCGAAAACCATGCCAGCACACCAAGTGAAACGCTGGTGGAGGAAATCGCCAAGAGCCTCAGCCTTGGCGAGCGCGACCGCAATCACCTGCGCATCGCCGCCGGCTATTATGTGCAAGAAACGGCCGTTGACTACAGCGATGCAAAACTACGCTGGCTGCGTAAGGCCATGGGTTTAACACTCAAGGCCCTCAACCCTTTTCCCACGGCCTTAACCGACAGCACCGGTAAAATACTCATGGTCAATCAAGCCTGGGTAAACTTTTATCAGTCGCGCATTGGCGCAAGTGACCTCGAAAAAGTCACCAACTTGTACGATTTCTTGTTCACCCAAATGGGCGACGGCGCCCTCTTAACCGGCTGGCAAGACACGATTTCGATGATCCTGATGGCGCTCAAGCAAAACGCCATGCTGACCAACTCAGACAAGGACCTAGCAACCTTTGAGCGCTATCTAACCCACAAAAATGTACCTGCCGACTGGCCTCAACGCGCCGCGAAACTCGAGCCCATGGCCAGCTATCGCGTGCAAATTGACTATGCGGGTAAATTGCAGCGCTTTTATAACGTCAGCCAGACAGTCGGCGCCTTAGGCCCAGCAGCCTATCTCGCCGAACCGCGCTTAACGGTGAGCACCCTCTACCCCGAGGACGACAACTTAGATCTATCCGGATTACTAGATGCGACGGCGACCCATCCGTTATTACCCTAAACAGATAACGTTAGGCCGAATAGCGATAACCGGGCACCAAATCAGCTCTAATTCATCAGAAGATCGCGATTTATGCGCCATTGATCGCGCATACCATGACAATAGGTCTAAGTCGCGTTATGTTAAATCATCTGCGAGAAATAGGGAGTTGTGACATGCACTACCGTCATCTATTTGCGAGCCTGTGCTTTAGCATCATTGCGGCTCTGTCAGCCGGTTGCCAAAACACCCCAAAGATCGCCGACACCTCACCGGATCTGGTCAAGCGTGTACTAGCCGGAGAAGCCTTCATCCAAGAATCGCAACTTGAACACCTTAACAACGCACTGCCGGACGAAAACCCCTTTGCTTTGACTGAAGACATGAAACGTTTCGCACACCACTATGCGCCCAAAACCATGAGCGCCAACTTCAGGTTAAAACAGTTAGTTTGGGCCATCATGAGCCCTAACACATTAGGCTTGGACTACAACCCCACGGCCACCTATACCGCCGCGGAATCGTTTGCCAGAAGAGAAGCTAACTGCTTATCTTTTACCATGTTATTGATCAGCATGGCCGAGGAAGTGGGTTTAAAAGCCGAGCTCAATGAAGTCTCCATTCCGCCAACTTGGGATCTCCAAGATGGCAATCGGTTAGTTTACTACCGCCACGTCAACGCGCTGGTAAAACTTCGACAGCACCCTGATGCGGTGGTCGACATTAATATGGAAGACTACAACGAAAATTACGAACAGAGCACACTCTCCAAAGCCGAAGCAGAAGCCCTTTATTATAATAATCGAGGCGTAGAAGCGATGAGCGACCAAGCCTACACCCAATCTTTCCTCTATTTCAGAAAAGCCATACTCCTTAGCCCTTCCACCCACTTTATTTGGAGCAATTTAGGCGTACTCTACAACCGCACAGATCAGAGAGACCTAGCTGAAGCATCCTTTAAACACGCCCTCTCCTTCGGCAAGTTTGAACCTGTAGCTGCGAGTAACTTGGCGCGCATCTACGAGACGAGCGACCGAGAAAGCCAGGCGGAAGCAATACACCAGGCGCTGAAAAATTTTCATAAACGCAACCCCTATCTGCAATTCAAGCGCGCCCTAGACAATCAACAGCAAGGCGATAACGAAAAAGCTCTAGCCTATGTCAACAAAGCTATAAAATTGTTCGACAAAGATCATCGCTTTTATTATTTGCGCGCTCAAATTTACGCAAGCCTTGGCATGAAAACCGAAGTAAAACAAGATTTGCAGCTTGCAGAAGAGATCGCCCTAAAGGCAGATCAAAAGGAAATGTACCAAACTAAGCTTGAGCGTTTAGCGACCTTACATTAACGTCAGTCAAACTACGGCCAAAACAAATCGGCTCCAGCAGCCTTTTAGCTGGACGCTATCAACGCCCGCCTGAATATAAGGCTAGCGATGAAGCCAATCAGCCGATGGCTGTTAATCTATCTAAAACCCTCGCCTCATCTCGACCTACCTATTCCTTTATGGGATGATGGTCGCGTCTGTTGAACACCTGTCCAACAATAATAATTCATTAGGAAATACGCTATGCATAAGATGGCCTACACCCTATCGGCTCTCGCGGCTGCGCTGCTGCTCGGCGCCTGCGAACCCAACACAACAACACCCTCAACACCCAGCAAAGCTGAAACCACCACTGCCGAGACCACGCAAACGGAATCGCAAAAACTAGAACACTGGTTAAATACCCGCTATGAAGAGCAATTGCAGTTCAGCCCTATGTCACTCAGCTACCTAGGCCGAAAAGATCTCTACAACCAGATCGACGATGTCAGCGACGCGGCCCATTTACGCCAGCTCGCCTGGCTCGAAGAGAGCGTGAACCAGCTCAAGCAAAGTATTAATTACGCCGCTCTTTCCGATGAAGCAAAGAGCTCTTTCGATCTGTGGATATTCCAATTCGAAGAAGAAAAAGCCGACAGCCAATTTCGCAACAACAGCTATATCTTCAATCAAATGCGCGGCCCACAAGCATCATTGCCCACCTTCCTAATGAGCTTTCATAAGGTCGACAACCGCAGTGACATGGAAGCCTACATCGAGCGTATTTCGGGTATTTCCAGGGCCCTCGGCCAATACCTAGAGCGAGCAAAAAACTCGGCTTCACTTGGTGTAAGAGCGCCGCGTTTTGCACTGGAAGGTAGCTTAAGCCAAGCCCAAAACATGATTGCTGGCCAGCCATTTGCCGAGTCTGAAAAAGACTCGCCCATTTGGGGCAACGCCAAAACTAAAATTGCTCAACTGCAAACCGATGACTTGATCACCCAGGAAGAGGCGAGCGAATTACTGGACGCAACGCGCAAAGCGCTAGTGTCTGATTTACTGCCCGCTTACACCGCCCTCAACACTTGGTTAAGTGCGGAAATAGCGCTCGCTTCCGCGAGCACAGGTGCCAGCAATCTGCCCAACGGCATGGCCTATTATCAGCAACGGTTAAAGTCTATTACCACCACAGACATGACGCCCGAGGAAATCCATCAATTGGGCTTGACCGAAGTAGCGCGCATAAAGGCGGAAATGGATGAGATTAGAAAAGAGGTAAAGTTTGAAGGCAGCTTGGCCGATTTTTTCGTTTTTATGCGCACCGACAAACAGTTTTATTACCCAAATACCGACGCTGGTCGCCAAGCCTATTTGGATGACTCAAAGGCTTTCTTAGACGCCATTAAAGTCAAACTACCCGACTACTTTGGCATACTGCCGAAAGCCGATTTGATCGTTAAACGGGTAGAACCCTTTCGCGAGCAACCAGGCGGTGCACAACACTATTACACAGGCACGGCCGACGGTAGCCGCCCCGGCATCTACTATGCGCATTTAGCCGATATGAACGCCTATTCGAAAGCCGATATGGAAACCATCGCCTACCACGAGGGCAACCCCGGTCACCATATGCAGCGCTCTATTGCGGCGGAAATGACCGGTATTCCCAACTTCCGTACCCAAGTGGGCTTTACCGTTTACACGGAGGGCTGGGCTCTTTATGCAGAAAAACTGGCCAAAGAGATGGGCGCCTTTACCGACCCCTACAAGCGTTTCGGCAATTTAACCGCGGAAATTTGGCGCGCCATTCGCTTAGTGGTTGATACCGGTATGCACGCTAAGGGCTGGACTGAAGAGCAAGCGGTAGCATATTTCCTAGCTAACTCGTCTATTCCAGAAACCGCCGTGCGCTCGGAAGTTCAGCGCTACCTAGTATGGCCAGGGCAAGCCACAGCCTACAAAATCGGCATGATTAAAATTCAACAGCTGCGCGCTAAAGCAGAAACAGCACTGGGCGATAAATTCGATATTCGCGGCTTTCACGACACCATCTTAGGTGGCGGCGCACTGCCCGTGCCCATGCTGGAAGATCGCGTTGATCGCTGGATTGCAACTCAAAAAGGCTAAGCCTTTTTATATTGTGAGCCAACAAAAAAGCCCAGTCGCTTAAACGATTGGGCTTTTTTTCGTGCGGATAAAAAATCCAACACCAAAACCTAACACAAAAACCTAACACAAAAACCTAACACAAAAATCTAACACTAAAACCTAGCACGAAAAATAGTGCCAAAATCTCTAGATCTGCTTTAGTCTCGGCCAATAGCTTTTCAACGGCATTTGACTCACTAAAAGCCCCAGCAGAATAAACGAAAAAGCAAACAACTTACTCACTCCCACTGCCTCGCCGTAGAAAATAACGCCACCGAGCAGTGCCGTAACGGGCGTTAAAAAAGTCAGCGGCGCCACAGTGGATAGAGGGTACTTCACCACTAATCGATTCCAGACCCAATAACCAAACAAGGTTGTAGGGTAGGCCTGAAACAAAACACTGAACCACACTTTTTCCATGCCCTCGCCGGTAAAGCCCATCAGCATCGTATCGCCGTAGCTCAACCACGCGATCAAACACAAAGGAATGGGCGCAAACAACATGCCCCAAACGCAAAAGCTAAACACTTCGCGCGTACCGGAGCGCTTCACCAGTATGCCGTTAAAACTCCAGCACATGGCAGCCACCAAGGCAAAGGGCAAACCCACTAAAGGCAGCGAACCGTCTTCAATAAACAAACTAACCGCCAAACCCATCAGTGCTAACACTACGCCTATCACTTTGTTGATCGCGATATTTTCTTGCAACCACAACCAGCCCAAAAATAAACTCGACACCACACTTAGCTGCAACAACAAACCGGCCATGCCCGGCGATACGCCGAGCTTCATAGCCACGGTCATCATGCCCCACACACCCAAACCAAAGCTCAGACCGTAGCCCACCAAATAACGCGTCGGCACTTGTGGCCTTGGCACGAAAAATATTGCAGGAATAGCCGCAAAAAAGAATCGCGCTGCCGTAATCATCGTAGGGTGTGCATGCTCAACACCCAATTGAATCACCGAAAAATTAAAGCCCCACAACACCATCAGGGCGATGCCAATGACTAGATCTCTTGCACTCATCCTTCTTACCCCTCTCAACCCTGAATTTCAGCAGAATGGGCTAATTATCATCTTTTAGAAAAAAGTAAACAGATACAAATTTAAATAAAAAATGATATACAGACGAAAACACGCCGTGGCATCATGAGCTAAACACGCCACGCGGTTTCAGCCATGCACTATAAAAACATTGCCACGACTATCATCGACGACATAGAAGCCGGGCTGCTGGTGCACGGCTGTAAGTTGCCATCGCTGCGAGCCAGTGCCAGCCGGCACGGGGTTAGCCTCACCACCATGATTAATTGCTACCGCTATTTAGAAGAGCTGGGCTGGCTCAAAGCCATGCCCCAGCGCGGTTATTTTGTGAAACAACCCATGAGTGCGAACCTTGTGCCGCACCAACCACAATTCAAAGGCCGCGCGGTAAAACCTAAACTCGACGCGCGCTATGAACCCATCGAAGCGCAACCTAAGCGCCTAAACAGCAAACCGCTGCCCTTAAGCCCCTTTGGCACCTCCCAGCTCGCGCCCAGCTTACTGGCCACAGAAAATTTGCAGCGAAGTTTCAAACGCAGCCTGAATCGACTCGGCGATGGCCTCAATTTTTATCCCGCGGTACAAGGCGAACCGGCTCTTAGGCAAGCCCTATCCCAGCACTTTTTGCAGCAGGGTTTCGCCTTTCACGGCGACGATTTGGTGATCACCAATGGTTGCTTAGATGCGGTCAATTTCGCCGTTGACGTCACCACGCGCATCGGCGACACCATAGCCATCAGCTCGCCCTGCTACAGCGGCCTGCTCGATCAACTGGCCAATAAACAACGCAAAGTGATCGAGATTCCCTGCACGGAAGAAGGCATAGATTTATTGCAGCTAGAGCAGCTGTGTAGGGAAAAGAAAATTCAAGCCGGGTTATTTAGCACCACCCACATGAACCCACAGGGCATTAGTATGACGCCAAGCCAGAAGCAAAAATTGGTCGCGTTGGCAGAAAAATATCGAGTGCCGATGATTGAAGACGACGTCTTTTTAGAATTAGGTACCGAAAAAAGCTGCCCTTTACCGGCAAAGCACTGGGACAAAAATGGCTGGATTCTCTGGTGCGGCTCTGTGTCAAAAACCCTAGGCGCCGGTTTGCGGGTGGGTTGGTGCTTACCGGGTAAACACTTGGAAGACTACGTAAACCAACAAAAAACCACCCACATTGGCGTCAACAAACCGGTGCAACTGGCGGTGTCAGATTTCATTCAAACCGGGCAATACCTCGCCCACTTACAAAGGCTAAGGCTGCGACTTTTGCAGCAGCTGGCGAGTTATCGGGATATCATCAGCCAAGAACTGGGCGACGCGGTTGCCATCAGCCAACCCAAGGGCGGCACCGTGATTTGGCTGGAAAGTGCGGCCTTACAGCAACCGAGCTTAGTTACAAAGCTGGAGCAGAAATTCGACATCAGACCAGGTCGCGCCTTCTCTACCCTCGCCCATTACGACAGCTGCATCCGCATCAATGCTGGCTGGCCATTGGATGAATGTCTTAGCGATAAAACCAGCGTTAGGCAGCACCTGATCGCGCTATGTCGCGAGATTAAAAAAGCCCGCTAACAGCGATACTCGAAAGCCAAGAGACCCTCTCCCGCTAGCCACCAGCTTAATCATCCAAAAAGACCGCTAAGCCATCCTAAACCATCCAAAAGAACGCTAAACCAAGCCGGGCTGGCACGCCGGTACACGCCTTTTTTGTTCAATTTTGGTGCAAGTGCGAGTAATCTCACCGAATGACAACGTTGTCCTGCTGCCGCGTTGTTACCTTGCCGCTAGGTAGTTCGGGGTCATACCAGCGGTCAATCACACAATACTCTCAGGAGATGATAATGATAAAAACAGCTTCTATTCACCGGCTAACGCAAGCCTGCCAAGGGCTACCGAAACAGCTAAGGTTTGCCCCACTAGGCCTACTAATCGGCGCGTTTATCGCACCACTTGGCCACGGCCACGGCTATGTGCAACAACCGCAAGCGCGGCAACAGTTTTGCGTCGAAGACGGCGGCTATTGGTGGCCAGACGATGGCTCAAACATGCCCAATAGTGCCTGCCGCGCGGCGTTTTTAGCATCCGGCACTGTACCTTTCACTCAACACCACGAGTTCTCGGCCAATGTGGCCAACTACACCAATATCGAAGCCGTTAAAGCCGTGGTGACCGACGGCAAGCTGTGCAGCGCCGGCGACCCAGCCAAACAGGGCATGAACCTACCGCACCCAGATTGGCAAAAGACCCAGGTGGTCACCAATGCCCAAGGCGAATTGGATTTCATCTTTTTCGCCTCAACGCCACACAACCCCTCCTTCTGGGAGTTTTACCTCAGCAAGCCCGGCTTCGACCCAGCCACGCAAGTGTTGAACTGGCATAACCTCGACTTGATCGACAGCGCCGCCAATGTCACCACAGAAATGGTGAACGGGCAGCGGGTTTACCGCATCCCCGTGCAGCTGCCCGCCAACCGCCAAGGCGATGCCATTCTCTACACCCGCTGGCAACGAGACGATGCTGCCGGCGAAGGCTTTTACAACTGCAGCGACATTACCTTCGGCGCGGTAAGCGAGCCCCAGTGGTTCGACAAAGGCTACTTCTTGCCCCAAGGTACAGAGGCCGCAACCGGCGACAAGGTGTGGTTTCGCGTGTTCGATGGCAACGGCCAAGAGCTCGTGTTCGAGATTTCAACCATCACCAACAGCAACCAAAGCACCAGCAGCTGGGCGCAAGAACTCGTTGATAAGCTGGCAATAAATCACAGCCAAAAGGTGCAAGTAGGTGTTAAAAACAGTCAAGGCGAGATCAACTACAAGGCCGCCGATCTACGCGCCAACCAAGTCTGGCTGCCCGACAATCAACACAGCTTCGCCCTCGATGTAAAAAAAGCGCAAACCAATCAGCCCCCAACACTGTCATTGGCCAGCAGCATCAATGCCCAGGCCAACCAAAGCGTTAACATCACCCTGCTCGCCGACGACCCTGAAGGCGACGCCCTAACCTATCAATGGCAAGTGCCCGCAGAACTCACAGCTAGCGGCACGAATTCGGCCACGTTAGTCGTCAACACCGGCAACCCCAGCGCCACCAGGCAACACGCCATTTCGGTTCAGGTGTCCGATGGCGTCAACAGCGCTAGCGCACACACCACCTTGACCGTAAACGTTGACTCACAAAACTGCCAAAACACAGACCCCAACACCAGCAACTTCCCCGCTTGGCAAGTGGGCACTAACTATACCCAAGGTCAAAAAGTCAGCCACCAACAATTGGTCTGGCAAGCCAAGTGGTGGAACAACAGCGAACCCCGTTTTAATAACGACGCCTGGCAACTGGTCAGCAACATTGCCCAACAATGGCAAGCCGGCAAAAGCTACAACAGCGGCGACAAAGTCGACCACCAGCAGCGCCAATGGCAAGCCAAATGGTGGACACAGGCAGAGCCCGGCAGTGATGGCAGCTGGGCTGATATAGGCGCTGCAACCTGCCCGTGAAATAGCTAAGGCCTAATGTTTTCTATTTCAGAGATAAAGATAAAGCCGCAGCACATTTGAGCTGTGGCTTTTCTTCGGAGAGGTGGCGACCAAGAATCTCCATCAGTGAAAGATATACCTCCCGTCATGCAGAGAGGTAAATAGACTTCCCATCACCCATCGCGCTTTATCCAAATCGTTTTAAGCAAGCTCAACCGTTGAGGCGAGTCTAACGCGGAAATCGAAAATCCCCCTCCTAGCTCGCTCAATTCACACTTGCCACTAAAGACTGGTTTTAACACCCTCCACTCATCGATGGCCGCGTATTCTGTAGCTTTGGCTTGTACAAAACCAAACACTCGAAGCTATCTCCTTGCCACGACCGAATAGTTAACATTTAATTGTCCTTATAGATTGCGAACGCTGGTTTTAATTCTTAAGCATAACCAGAGGAAAAACAAACCGCACAGCAAGTAATCGCCAATTTTCGCATAAAATTTAATCAGCATTAGTATTCGTCAATATGGAGGACGACTATATGGCCAGCCTAGAAGAGTTCAGAGCGCTATTACACGAGGGTAAAATCGACGAAGCGTTTAAAAATTATCAGCTAGATTTCAACTCTGCAGCCTTCGACCAATTTGGCGATGTAAAGGTAAGCGCCTACGAAGTCGATATTGCCTGGGATTTTCAAGAGCCAAATGTTATTAAAATGCTCAAGAAAACTGAAAATGACGGCAGCAAAAGAAAGAAAATATGTTATTTGCCTTGGTCAACAAAAACCGCAACATCAGTAACCCTTGACGGAAACTCCCCACCCTATTTCGTCACCTCGCATTTCAGTAATTGCCGCTTCACCATGAAATTTCACGACGGCCAAGGCAAGACAGTCACCGTGCTGCACGTAGCCGGGGATACCAAAAGCGAAGGCAGAGTTCAGGGCAGCGCCGAGAGAGACATCTTAGAAAACGAAGTAAAAACAGAACCAGCAAAAATGACGAGGCGCCTTTCTGTGGGCGGGCTGAAGGATTTAGGAAAAGCAGGCAGAGAGCACAAGCAAACAAAAATGAAAGCCGGCACCACCTATTACGATACCTATGCGCGTGTATTTGGCGTGCGCAATAAAAATGGCGTTTGGTCATTCTATGCCCAAAATATAAACCACAAAGACGAGATAATTGGGCTTCAGGATATCTAAATCGAATTCCTGAGCGCTGAGCGACGTGAATCACTAACGCCTTAAAAGCTAGCTCAGGAGAACGTCAGGGTGAGCGCTAGAAGACCGTGCGACCGCGACAGCACAAGCAGCGCCATCCTGACTTATAGCGGTTAATCCAAGGCTTAACATAATGCTAAGGTGTCGACCGTACGAGCATTTTCCGCGCCATATTGGAAAAATTTTTTATATTACGCCGCATTCGCCAAACAATTATCACACACGCATTGCAGTTCCAACTGCGAATTAACCAACTTATAGCCTGCTTCTGCCACTTGCTGGTCCAGCTCTTCGATAATGCGCTTGGCAATGGCAATTTCTTTCACGCTTTGGCATTTACCGCAAATTAAAAACTGGGGTATTTCATGAGCATGGCTGCAGGCAATATGCGAACAGGCTACATATTTATTGGTTGAACTCAGTTTATGCACCAGCTGTTCCGATTCCAAAAAATCTAGGATGCGATAGACCGACATCACCGGCATGGAAATATCGACGCTTCGGTTGTGGGTATCAGCGACTTCATAAGCCGACAAAGGCGTTTTTGAAACCAACAGTAGCTCTAAAATTCGTTGGCGCTTTTCCGTTAAACGACCACCGGAGTGCGCGCAAATATCTTGCGCCTTGTTCATGATGTTAGTTAACTGACTTTTTTTCATACTAAAACTCCAGTAACGCTTGGTTCTTACTAAGCAGTGTGGCGCCCTGCTTGCCATTCGCAACCCACTGGGCCTGCACCTTCCCTATACTTTTGTAACGGTAAAACAACCCTTGCAAGCTTATCGCGGGCAAGGTGAGTGCCTTACATTGCCACTGGTAACTAAGATGAATATCCGGGTGCAAAGGTAAAACGGTTGCATCGCGCTCTAAGTCAAGCCCCTCACTATGATCGGCATGGGCTGTAGATTCATCGTGCGCATGCTTTGAGTATCCTTCTGAATTCAGGTCCTCTGTCGCTCGCCCTGCATCATGAAAAGGCAGATTGACGTCTACACTCTGAAGGTTACAGGCGGGCTGCAAATTGACTATCTCACTCGGCGTCTGAAGGCTAAGTGCCAGCAGATCCAGTTGTTGCCATTGTGCTGCATTTTGCGGTGCATGTTCAAACCCCAGCATATCAACAGCCGGTAGCGCCATTTCGATGAGCAGCATATCAGCATCATAGATAACCGTCATTTGCGCCAAACCATGGCTGTGCGCCTGAGGGTTATTGCGGCTTTCAGCTATTCCCTGTTGGCAGATGCCATAAAGTATAAATAGCAAAGCCCATTTTAATACTTGCATACAACACCACTTGAACACTTGTCAGTCAAAAACACGGAGGCCAAAGCCCCCGCTAATACCCCGTTAGGGAAGACGGGGTTACTGCTCAATCCATCACGCAGCGATATTGCTTAGTGATCGTGACCCTCTGCGATGCCCAACCAAGTAACCATGGCCGGCGCATAGTCCAATTCAATTTCGTCTGTAATGGCTAGCACCTCGAGATCCACCACCACAATATGCTGCGCAATAGGATCGGCGATGTAAACGGTGTGGCCATTTTGGGCGAGCGTCATGGAAAACTTCATGCCTGAAGGCATCTGGCTCACATCCGCATCGGTGATATCCAAACGCGCGCCGTATTCCCAGTGGGTGTGAAGACCGTCCTGATGGGGTTCGATCAAGGTCAGGTAACCTTGGTCGTCCAAAATGACAAACTGCTCGGCCTCAAAGGCAAAGTCACGGGCAACGGGTTTTGCATTTGGCATAGGCTGCCAATCAATGAGCGCTATCTCGCCTTCCTCTGGATCAATGGCAAAGAATTGGCTTACGCCATCGGCGCTAGCCGAGCCAATAAATTGGCCACTCGCCTCGTGCCCCCACAAGCTGCCGATGCGGGCGGAGTCCAAGATAGTTGCGGGGTTGAGTAGCTTTTGCGCAGCATATAAACCGTCACTGCCTTCCGCTGCCACTAACACACCGTCGCTACAGCCAAATACCACATGGGTTTCGTTTTGCGCCGCACCGTGTAAGTCGGGGCAGGCCACATCGAGGGTTTGCTCTAGCTCATAATCACCGTCATGCAGATGATAAACACCCACTTGGTCGGGTAATATTTTATTGCTCGATGTACTTTCGGCATCATCGCGACGAAGGGTTGCCAGCAATTGCTCGCCACGAGGTTTTGCCACACCGTGCATGGGCAAACCAAAACTGACCATAGCAGGCGCATCTGCTTCTTCGATCACCTGGTCGTCAAAAACCTGAATTGACGCATTGCTACCAGCCCCCGCATTGCCATCGAAGAAAACCGCAACGCTGCCCTCAAAGGTGTCGTAATGTGTGGGGCGACTGCCGTTCAACGAGTAGTTAATTAACTGTGGCGTAGACGTGTACAAATCAAAATGATCATCATGGGGCTCCTGCCACAAACCACCATCGACAAAACCCACTGTGTCGGCATTGCGTTCAATTAACGCAGCAAAACGGTAGCCGCCCGATGCATACACCGCACTTGGCAGCGCATCCAGCGGGATAGTTGTTATCAGGTCATTGTCGTCTAAGTCAAACACTTGCGATTCAACAGCGGCAGGGTTCACAACGAATAAACGACCTGCGGTTTCAGCACCATGCTCACCACCGTGGTTGTGGCCATCGTCCTCAACGGGAATGGGCTCCTTTTCAACAATGGTCGTTGTAGCATCACCGCAGCCGATGAGCGTGAGCGATGTACTTAGCGCAATAAAAAGGGTTAAGGGTTTTAGCGCCGGCAATGGTATTTTTGAAGCAACGTGTTTCATTTTTGATCCTTATATTATGCAAATTTAAAAACAATAATCGTGTCTTGGTAACTAGAAAATGGCGCGAACACCCACGCTAAAATTTCGCCCGGGCATGGGAGCGATATCTTTAATAAACGAAGTGTGAACGCGGGCTTCGGTATCCGTTATGTTTTCGGCCTTTAAAAACAGGGCCAAGGTATTTGCGCCAACAGGTAAGTGGTAAGTCACGCTTGCATCCAGCATGTCGTAACCATTGGTAGGGGTTTCCAGCGGCGCCGTTTTAGATTGCTCGGCGTATTGCGTCCAGTTTAGGTTTGCACTCAGGCGCTCACCGGTGTAATCCAGGTCGGCACCAAAACGCAGCGGTGGCGTTCTCGGCAAATCAGTGCCATCGGTCAATGCTGCGCGCACATAGTCGGTAAAAAGCGTCGCCTTCCAGCGCTCGCTGAATTGCCAAATACCCTGCGCTTCGAAGCCGTAGAAATTCGCGTCGGCATAGCTGTACAAATAAACGGGCAGTTCATCTGCATGCTCGTCTTCTGCAGCATCGCCATGGTTATGCTCATCGCCATGATCATGGCCACCTTCGGCATACAGTCCCGTCGCACTCTGGTAGTAATAGTTATCAATTTGGTTATAGAAGGCATTCAAAATAATACCGATATCGCCCTCATATTTTCGAAAGGTGAGATCGACATTATTGGAGGTCTCCAATGCCACATCACTATCACTCAACTCAAAATGCGCTTCACCCTCCTCTTCGTGCACGGCAAATAAAGCACCTATCTCATAAGATCGAGTACCTATATGAGGGCCGAAAGATAAAAGTTCCGAAGCGGAGGGTGCGCGTTGCGCGTGCGACAGAGCGATTCCCAAGTTATAACCTGGGCTAAAATCCCATACTGCGCCAAGGGAGAAACTGACTGGTGTAAAATCATGCTCTACCGCAAAAACACGAGTAGCTTCATCGGCGTGTGAGTCTTCGCCGGTATCGGGGCTACCGTGATCATGCACGGCTAAATGAGGCAACAGCACATTGTCGGCGGCGATAGTCACCTGTTCGATGCGCGCGCCCATTTGTACTAACACATCGCCAAAGTGCTTTTCTTCCATCAGCGCCATCGCAAAGGTTTCCGAGGTCGAGGGGGGCGTGAACGCCTCTTCACCTTCAGCAGCCACCTCGCTGCGCTTGTAATGAAAATTGATCCCCCCCTTCCAATGCGCCCACTCTTGGTGGAATAGGTCGACCCGCAACTCCGAGGTTTCATTAGAGAAGGTAGTGCCTACTATCCCCTCTTCCACTTCGGCATGGGTGTAGTCTGTGTAGGCAGCACGCGCCTGAATAGCGCGCAACCAAGGCAGGTCGACATCCAATTCACTTAGCAATTGGTAGCGGTTTTGCCCCAAGTCCGCGTAAACGCGCTCTGGCTCTGCAGCTTCCTCTTCGTGCCCACCGTGACTATGGCCAGGGATGCCGTATTCGCGATCCAATCGACCATACGACAGCCCCACATAGCCATTGGCCATCAAATAGCTGGAGCCTAAGGTGTAACCGCTGGATTCTTCAGCACTGTTGGCGACGGTAAAATCGCCACTGTGTTGGTCGGCCTCATGGCCTTGCTCCGGTGCAGCAGGCACTGTGTAATCGTCCGCTTCGCGCCAAAATCCGTCGCCGTAAAACGCGAACTGATCTGTGCCCGTAGTGACGTTAAAGGAGGCGAGGTTTTGGTTGTTGACCGACTCCCGGCTCAACAGCACTGCGCCGCGGGTTTCCGAATCTGTCGGCACTCGGTTATCCACCACATTAACAACGCCGCCAATGGCGCCACTGCCGTAAAACAGGGTGGCTGGGCCACGCAATATTTCCACTTGCTGCGCGGTTGAGACTTCCGCTGCCACCGAGTGATCTGGCCCCACGCGAGATACGTCGCTCACGTCCAAACTATTTTGAGTGATTAATACACGCGGGCCACTTAAGCCGCGAACCACGGGAGTGCTTGCCACATTGCCATGAAAGTTGGTGTTTACGCCGGGCACCCTCGCCAGAGTGTCGCCCAAGGTTGCAGCCTGTTGATTGCGCAACGCCTCGCCACTGAGTACCGCAACCGGAATCGCCGATTCGATGGCCGAGGCGTGAATCGGCAAACCAATCACATCCACCTGCTCAATCACGGTCTTTGCCAAAGCGATCACAAGCGTCGCGCGTGTCTGATCGTCTAGATGCACCATGCGATGACTAAAACCTGGCGCAGTAATATGAATTTCTTGCACATCATCGGCCAAACTAAAACGGCCTTGCGCATCGCTAACGATGAATTTCTTCGAGCCCTCAATTTCAATGCTTGCACCCGCGATAGGCGAGCCCCGATCATCCACAACGCTGCCATCGAGTGCGTGCGCTGGTAGGCTGGCGAGCGCGACTGCCGCCGCCAAAAGTTTGTACTTCATGGTTTACTCCAAGGGTTAATCAATTTTATTTTTTAGTGTTAGGGAACCTCTGAATAACTCTGGTGCCGCTCTGGCTTCCAGAGTTATTCAGAGGTTCCTTAGGTTCTTTGTCCGGCAGCTAGGCAAAATCGAGCGTAAGCACCAAGCGCGGAGCGGAATCCGAGGCAGGCGGCGAGCGATGCACCAAACCTCGGCCACAGTTGCCCTCCCAGGTTTCGCCTTTTAATAGCGCCACGTCGCCCACGCGCAAATGCTCAGAATGAATATGAGGCTGAAGATTCAACACACCCTGCGCAGTGCGCTCCACCAGGCCATGCTTGTGCCATTGCGTACCGGCGCCGGCATAGGTGCTGATCAAGCGACAAGGCACCTGATCAACATGAAACTTGGGGCACATGGCGGTGCGTAAAACCGCCATACGAAACCCCACATGCTCCAATTCAAATAAGCAACTAAACATCTCGACCACCAGTGCAACATCGTCGATAAATGCCTGGCGACTGCTCGCTAACGGCAACTCCTGCGCCAGCTGCGCCGCAATTTTTTCAGGTTGCTGAATAAAACGTGTGCGCCAGTGCGGTGCCACGGCCATTAAATGTTGCGCATAGTGCGTAATGTGGGGGTCTAGTTGGCGCTGCCAAATAGCAATATTGACGTCGGCTCGATAAATTTCCGTTAACGCGCCGGGATGAAAATCCACGGCTAAAGACAGGGCTACACTCACGGTTTCTAACTCCTAGGCCTCAGCGGCAAATTCTTCATCGACAAAATCCTCTGTCCACGCAGGGAAAGGATCTTCCAAGGTTTGCCAAAAATCTTTGCCCGCTAGGAGTTCATCATCGGTTAATAAGCACTGGTTGAGCGTTTCAATAACGACCTGTTGATTGAGGTTTTGGCCGATAAAAACCAACTCTTGGCGCATATCACCGAAGGGTTCAAGCCAGCTTTTTTCGATCGAGGCAAGGTGGTCTGGGTCTTCCGGCCATTGCGTTTTAGGCACTGCCTTCCAAAACATGCCAGCAAACCCATAGCGGGCAATGCCGCCCGCCTGATTCCATTGGCCGGCAAACTCAGGCCGCGAGGCTAGCCAGAAATAGCCTTTCGAGCGCAGCAGCTTGCCTTCAATATTTTTACTGTGCAGGAAGTCAAAAAACTTTTTCGGATGAAAAGGTTTGCGGGCGCGGTAGACAAAACTGCTGATGCCATACTCTTCAGTTTCCGGCACATGCTCACCGCGCATTTCCTTTAACCAGCCGGGCGCACGTTGCGCTTTTTCAAAACTGAATTTTCCAGTACCCAACACCTCCGCCAAGTCGATTTCACCTTCGCGTATAGGTAAAACCCTCGCGTCTGGATTTAACGCGCGAACCACCGCTAAGACTTTCTTGGTGTGCGCTTTACTGACCAAATCCGTTTTGCTCAGCAGGATAACATCGGCAAACTCAACCTGATCCACCAGTAAATCCGCTACCGTGCGCGTATCACTTTCATCGATGTGATCAACACTGTCTTGTAACTCGCGAGCTTGGTTGTAGTCGGTTAAAAAGTTAGCGGCATCCACCACCGTCACCATGGTATCGAGCCTAGCCACATCCGCTAAACTTTGGCCAGACTCATCGGCAAAGGTAAAGGTTTCAGCCACGGGCAAGGGTTCTGAAACGCCCGTAGATTCAATCAGCAGGTAGTCAAAACGACCCTCCTCCGCCAACTTGCGCACTTCAATCAATAAGTCTTCACGCAAGGTGCAGCAGATACAGCCGTTGCTCATTTCCACTAATTTTTCTTCGCTGCGGTTGAGGCTAATCTCATTTTTTACCTTAGCTGCATCAATGTTCAGCTCACTCATATCATTCACGATAACAGCGACCCGGCGGCTGGCGCGGTTATTCAGAATATGGCTCAGCACCGTGGTTTTACCGGCCCCTAAAAAGCCCGATAACACTGTCACCGGTAAGCGTGCCGATTGATTCGCAACGCTTACATTTTCTAAACGGGAAATAGGAGATGTCATAAACTCGCCCTCGCGCGCAACAAATATCGATTCATCAAGTGCCCGCCAATCAGCGTTAAGCTGGAAGCAATCCAATAGGTCTCCTCGGCTTCTGAGGCGAATAGTGCGAGCAGTACTAACACCGCAGCAGCAATCGCTAGCAGCCCTGGCCATAAACACTTGTGTGCACGCCAACCCGACGGAAAAGCCCAGAGCGCAAAAACCATCATCAACGCACACAACCAAAGGTGAGTTGATTCACTCGATAACATGGCAAAGCCAATAAAGGTCGTGCCCGTAGCCGCCAACACAGGCAATGCCAAGCAGTGGATCAAACAAAGCCCAGAACAAACCGCACCCAACGCGTCTCTCATGATTCAAATACTCGGCTTTTGCATTATACTGTTACGATATAACATATCATTTGAAGCTTAAAGTGCAAAATGAACTTTGTCTAGAGTAATCGGTTCGGATGGTTGAGAAATGTACAACTCAGATAATCCTAAAGCCAAGCCCTACAAGGCCTAAGCCCCGCCAAACCTAGGGCAAATAGTCGGCCATTAGCCCACCCAGATAAAAATCGTGAGGTTATGACGGCAATTAGGCTGGCTAGATTTGGAAGTGTATTGTGATTTGTGAGCTGACTAGATTTGCGTCAACTGGGTTTATGTAATTTCGCCCAAGCCGCTGTTCAGTAGAGGGATGGTTTTTATGTTGGCAAGCAAAAAGAACAATCAACATAAACACCATGATAAGGAGAAAACCCTATACCAAGGCTCAATAGGCGACCTCATAGGGCGGGTTAGCTTGAACGTGAATGTTCATGGTCATCGCGCTTGGCATACGGTCGGTGCGGTAACCAAGCACCACCTGCGCATCGGCACGGCGGCTGCAAATCCATTGATCCTGCGCGTCACTTATTGGTGTGCAGTAGGCATCTAACGGATTGGCAATGGCAAACTCAGTGCCCGACATCTCACTGCTGTAATTAAATAAAGCCACCCAATTGCTAAGCGTCTTGCCCTTAGGCGCCAAACCAAACTGCACCCCCTGCAAGGTATAACCACAGCGCTCAGCACTGCGATCCGGCACCGGAATACGGACTTCATAATGGCCATCAGAGACCTTCGCCACCAGCCGGTCACCGCTATAACGACGCCCCCAGCCAGCAAACAAAGACCAATTTTCACAACCAATACCGTCCTTTTTTGCAAGGTAGCTAGAGCCAAAAGTTAAACTCAACGAGGGATCAACCCTCCCGCGCACAACAAGCTCAGGTTCACTGGGAAACAGCCGTGAAAAAATACTCAGATCACTGAGCAAGATCAAAATGGCCAAACCACCAACAATCAGTAGAAGGTGCTTACCAATGGGTTTGCGGGTAATGTCCATATTCATGCATCTTGCGAAAGTAGGAGGAGCATATCTGAAGCTTGTTGGGAAAGCTTCTGTATTGGTGGTGATGGGAGCCTATAGCTACCTACGCGTTTGGGTTAGATCGCATATTTACAAAGAGAGATAAAAGTATTCGTTTCCAAGGCCTATACTTCCAAATAATTTGAGTCACCACCCCTCTGCTTTTAGAGTCACGAAAACCATGATTGATTTCAAGGATGATAAAGAAAAAGCGCTACTGCTAGAGTTCGCAGCCACGCTAAACGATCAGCGCTCACTCAAATTAATAGAAACGGGCGTTCAAAGTGCCTCCGATGCAGCTCATCTTGCAAAGCTCTATTGGTCGATTGTAGACAACACCTTAGACCGAGACATTGAACACCTTCTTGAAAAGATTTACACGGCGTTGCACATACATTGCGGTAACAGAGGGTTTGGCGATAGGTGGGAGGATGCAATTCAGGAATAGCCTGAACAAGTTAGTTAAAGCGTTGATTCTGAGGAGACGCCAAAATGGCGAATTTTTTGATCCTCTAGCACTTTAGGTGCGGCATGCATAACTTGCTGACCTTTTTCGCTAGTCGCGTCAAAATGCACGGGATCAAATTGTTCACATTTAGATAATTCAAGCAGTCCCATTTTTTGTTCTTCAAGATAGCTTTCAAAGAGCACTAACGCTTGTTGCATACTGGTAGCAGGCACAACGGCCGTACCAATCATATACTCAGAGCCATCGTCATTCATTGGCGATAGTTCCTCAAGACTTGCTTTGTGATCAATCAGCCAAGCTGAAATAATTTCCATTCATAGACCTATAAAGTATTCGCGTTCTGTCTGAAAAATCCAAAAATACTGCCTAAACTTCCATTCAAAAGCATTGTATTCATTGCTCGTTACTGATTCCCTATCTGATAGGTATAGTTGAATGTTTGGTCACAGCACCCTAACTTACTGGAAGTATAGATTTAGACCAAGATCCTGATATAACATACATCATTGGCATTTAACCACGATCACTTACTTACCAAGCACAGTTACAAATACATAGATTTTAATAGCCATAGTTAAACGGAGTTAATTATGCCAGTTCCCGCTAACCCCAAGCGATTCCATGAAATGGACAGAGTCGAGCAAAAAATTCACTCCGTCAGCCAGAAAACGCAACTCACACAAAATGACCTAACGGCCGTGGCCGCACTGGCACAGATAGAAACCGTCTTAGATAAATACCGTTACAGTGCCGATGAAATGACCCGTAAAGAGCGTCGGGATGAGGAACATCAATCTAAGCGTCTTAGTGAGTTTCTCGAATCGAGTGGAGATCATAAGCCTCATCCGCTCTGCCACGCCCATGCAATTGTATCTGGGGCGCACAAAGGGGCGGCGACCGCAAGGGCAATTCTAGCCTTTTTCAAACTCAGAATTGACGACCCCTACAACGGCTGCTGGCTGCCCGAAAACACAGCAGCCTTATCCAAAATGCCACGCCCCCTTAAGCACGCAGTGCCCCACAGCAGGATTCACCGCTACAATTACTATTTTTGGCTAGCATCTCTGATCAACATGAACAAGATCAAAGCCACTGACGATTTAAAATACACACTTAAAACCATAGGCCTGCAACTACAGGCTGGCGCACAGCCAGATTACGTTATGTTAAAGAAAGGCCAGGGGATTCCTTCATGATTTACCGCATTCACCCAGACGTGAAGCACTATCAATTATTTCACCTAGACGCCGATCAAGTTGAAGCCACATTAGGTGAAGACTGCTTAATCTACATGGACTCCCGCCCTACCCATTACCTACCGCACTGGAAACCCCTAGAGATAGAGTTTTACGACGCCTACGAAGGCATGAGTAAAAAACCTGAAAACAAACCCCTGCCCGATATCATCAGTGATAACAACGGCAAATTATTTTTAAGCGACAAGGCTTATCAAAGTCTAAAGGATCTACTAGCAGGCTGCGGAGAGTTTTTACCCGTGACCTGTGGCGAAATCTCAGGCGTGCTGTTTAACCCACTTGTTTTAGCCGAAGAATCCAACGCCGTCGATTTATCTCTTACCCTCCGCGATAAATGGGGTAATCTCAACAACCTCGCCTTCCACCCCGAAAAACTTAAACACCCATTATTTAGGACGGAGCAAGATAGCTTTAGAGGTGTTTATTGTACGGAGCAGCTAAAAATAGTGGTTGATAAAAGCGAGTTAACCGGGTGCATTTTCGCGATTGATTTGGCAGATAGACCGCCGGCGGATGGGACGGCAGAAGTGGGTAGTGTTAACTGATTGGGTGAGTGGTGTCGTCGGTGAAAAGCAAACGTAACTAATGAATCCATTTTGGTCAGATAAAATTAAGCTGCGCTGATCGGCTTTAATTCTTATCTGAGCCTAATATTCGCAGAGGACGCCACCCATCTTGCAAAACTCTATTGGGCGGTAGTGGATGCCACCGTTGGCGACGATGTTGAATACCTTCTGGAACAAGCATATTCAGCTCTGCATATTCATTGTGGCAATCTAGGCTTTGAATCGGCTTGGAACAGTGAAATCCCAGAGTAATCACTTTTTAGGCGCCATCATGGCGGCGCCACGCCATGCACCTCCAAGGAGCACTTTTCCTTGGAGTTATGTCAATAACTGTACGAAATATTTTACTCAAATAGCTTTTTCGTGAATGCACCCAAAAACTTCCCCGTCGACAGGTTTCGCGAATCAAGTTGCCTAGCGAGCAGCTCACTTGTCCAAAATACAGGCCCCTGATCAATTAGCGACTGATACATATCTTTTAGTGCTTCAAGGAGAGCGCTAATGCTTACTAGATCAATGACCCGCGCTTCGTCAGGGAAATATGACAAGTTATCCACTTTGCCGGTTTTGGCCACAAAAATAGGAGTTGCTACAGCTCGCCCCGGGTACACGTTTCCAAACCACTGAAGACTAGCTAGCATCTGTTCAGCATCCGATTTATGCAAGCTATTTGCGTTCCCTGTCTTCGCTTCAATAACTAATGAAGCATTCGGCCAAAGCCAAAGATCATCCGGACCTTCTCCAACCTCATTTTCAGGGCGAGAACCAAGAGCACCCAAAAGAACAGCTAACTCTTTCAGAGCCTGCTCAACTATGGCCGACGAATTCGTAAACTTTAACGCTGACCCCAAGCGGACAATTTCTATTATCGCGCCATTTGGATTCTCGAATCTCTTGAGCCACTCTGACGCAAGTTCTCCCTCTACGATAGCCACATTAGATGACCTTGGAACAACCGATAAGGGTTTACAGACCTCCGAATTTCGATTAAAAGCCCCCTGCTGAATCTCGGCTGCCTTCGCCGAATCGTAATTATTCACATATGATGCTTTTCGCTGCAAATATAACCCTATTTCCTTCTCATCGTGGATATACTTGCCTATGGCATCCGATAATTTTTGAGCTGCCTTAGGAAACGCATTTGATTGCGCGCACTTAAACGAAGACCTTTCTTCTGCCGCAAACTTTGCGGCGTCACAGTTAATAAGCCGTTCGGGAGAGTCCACATCTTTGACCCTCCTTTTATAAAACCTTTTCCAAGATGAATCTCTGTCCAGGCACTGCTTCATTGTGCCCACAAGATTTAACGTAGGAGTTAAGTGACGCTCCCTCGAAAGTAGATCAGACAATTCTAAACCAAGCCGAATTTGGTTCTGTGTGTCGAAATTCATTGACTCGACAACATCTTTCTTCGCAACAAAATTGGCCAAGTCCTCTCCACAAAGGAGAACACAGGCATAATCCACATGAGATCTGACAGCACGCCCCAAACCTTGCTCTATTCGATATATAATCTTTCGTCGAGCACCCCCGACCTGATCTATCAAGGCGGAGTCATACTTATCAGTAATCCCTTCCCCGTAAGGCATTCCGTCAATCACCAATATTCTTGCGGCATCATCTGCTAGATCAACCCCATCGTAACGCTGAACAAATACAGCGAAACTAAGTGGATCGAGAGGATCTCTAAGTGCCTCTATTCCGCCAACAACCTCGTCATCCGTAAATACCTTAGCCCCCACCCTCTCCCAATCTCTTGCAAGCAATTTGCTTGGGCTCAAAACCACAACGTTGTAGTTTGCGGATAACTGCCCACATATTTGCATGATCTCTTCCCTATTAAGAGCTGCGTTTACGAGGGAAGGAGCCAAAACCATCCTTTCCCCCAAGCCCTTATCCGAGGGAGGAATTACAGGATTCATTGCAGCCTTTTCGTCGCAGGAAAGCTCTCTTATCAAACTAGAATCATCAGCAAGTGTGGCGGACATAAAGAGTCGGCACGCAGCCGAAGTGTATGCCTGACTTGCATCAACGAGGGGATAATACGGCGTAATTTCCAGACCTGCCCCCGACATCACGCAACGACACAGATGAAGATTTTCTGAGAGATAGGGCCAAACAAATTTCGCGCGATCATCCTCGCTGAACTCGCTAAGAGCAGTAAATAGTCCAGCCGCATTGTTTTTCCAGATCCAATACGGCACCTCCATTTGGGCACTAGGATCTTCTTCTTTGATTTTTTTCCATGTTGAACGTTTATATGAGCTGCACTCACCATCGAGAACATTTACCATCGCTCGAAAAGCATCTCCGTCTAATCTTAGACAGAACGACCTACGAATAATTTCTAAACCTGAGTGCGCATCGTCCAAGACGATCGCACCTGGGCGCAACATTACATCAGGTCGATTAAATGTTGATTTGGCGTTAAACAGCTTGTCATACGTGCAGACAATAACAGCCTGAGCAGAACTTCCCTTGTAACCAGGCTGCGCCTCACCGCGCTTGTAATGAACCGCCTCAACCCCAAGCGCTTCCGCCTCAGCGAGAACCTGCTCAACTAGTTGATTTGTGGGACAAAGGTAAACAACGGGCTCATTATTCTTTCGCATGTAGCGATAAAGAAAGAGTAAGCCTACAGTGGTCTTCCCTGCACCGGTACTAACTTTTAGAACATTATCACCCAATTGAGCGCCCGAAAGGGCCTCCAGGGATTCCCTCTGAGCATTTCTCAATTCAGTGTGGGATGTCTTTCTATCCAGTGACTCGAACACTTGTACGAGGTTGGAATAATCTGCGTCCTCTCCATCACCCAAAAGCGCGTCAAAGTTAACCATTTTTCAGTCCGTGATCGGGTTGTTGGAGAAGAAAATAGCACATATGAACGGTTTATATTGCACCTACACGCAACTCTAGGGGCCTACAGAGCAAAAACCGCTAGCAAAGCACATATGGAAGCCTCTCTTTGGGGATTAGATTACCTACGGATAGTAGTCATCACACGTTTATGAGATCAGTGCATGAAATTAAGATGGGCTCCACTAAAACCCACCCATTTTCAATTGGACTTAGTATGGACTTAAATTACGGACAATAAAAAATCCGCTCCTAGGCAGTCCCTATAACGCTTTGATTTACAACGCTTTTTTGGTGGAGCTATGCGGGATCGGACCGCAAACCTCAACACTGCCAGCAATGTGCGAACAACAATATAACTCATTAAAAACAAAGGAATTTATCCAATTTAGGTGAACAAAAACTATGCGATCGAGTTATAAGTCACGCCAACCCTATTTAATGCACTAAATCCCATTCACCCAACGCCAAGCCATACCATCTATTATTGATAACATAGGATCGATAGAAAAATACTATTGGTAAAATCATGATTTTTATGCTCCAGCATGTTATAATCGTAATCTGGATTTTTTTGGCAACAAAGAATGAGGAGATAATAATGAAATTATAAATATAGAAAAGGTTTCAGCCTTGCCGCTAAAACCCAAAGCCTAAATCGAACGTCTAATTAAATGCGCGAGAACAGGCAGCTTTTTACGATAGAGATATTTGTATTTAATTGCAAGTTTTTGCGTGTACTTTTTTGCTTACCTTTGGAGTTAAGCATGCAGCATCTTGCACCCAAAAAACCGAAAGACGAACACATTCTCTCGATCCTACTTAAGCTCAGTTTTGCATCCTACAAACTATTCCTAATAGTCACCGGTCTCTTAACTAGCATTGATGGAGACATAGATATGAGTATTTCCGTACACATAATATCCAACTTTTGTTGATGCACTGCGGTGAGCCGTCAAGCTCACCGCAGTTGACTCAATGGAATACTTTTATCAAAGAATATGATTAAAAATTGGGCTGTATTCGTGCAACCGAACGATAATTTTGAAACTACAATTTTAGTTATCCAAACTCGAGTTAGTCACTTCTAAAACCAATAGAAGTTACAGGTTGATTATCGATAAAAGTAGATTTTGGATTATTAACCCTAGTTAGAGTTGGTTCAACAATCGACGCGGGCTCCTGCTTCGTAGTCGCAGGTATAAGCAAAATGGCGTTAAGAACTGAAATATGCCGCAACACTCTATGAATGCAATCACATCATGGGGTCAGGCTCGAATGGCACTAAGTTAAGCTTACTTTGCGCCAAATCTTCAGGCCATAAACTTTAGAGGCTCCGAACTTTAAAAGACTTTAAATATAGTAAAATTCAACGATAAAGGCCTATTAAGAGTTAACTAAGCATGCAATTGGCTATTGAGCTAGAAACCCTTAACTTAGTGCCATTCGGGTCCGACTCCTTGAAAGCCCCCTACGAAGCGCCGCTTTTGGGGCCCCTTGCGAAGCGTCCATTCAAAGTGCCGGATTTCGGGGGCAATTGGCCACGGAAGGCCAATTGAGCGGCGTTCCGCCATGGATGGCGGTTGCCGGCGACCCCGAAATCCGGTGCTTTGAATGGATTAACGCGCAGTCGGGGTACGTTTTTTGGTTACTTTTTGTCGTATAACAAAAAGTGACAGGAGGAAAATACGCAACGAATTCAATGAGACAAAGCCTAGTCGATTAACGCTGAGATCATAAAAAGCCCCCAGCGCTTTAGGCTCACTGAACAAGCACGTACTCCGCCTGCCCTGCGGGATGGACTCGCACCTCCCTGTGCTCGGGCCTACGGCCCAGCGGCTATAAGGCGCCGCTGCCCAAATTCGTTCCAGACGAATTTGTGAACCGCATCTGCGATTCTCACCCGCATAGCTCCAGCCATAAAAAAACCCCCGCGTTTTGGGCACTACGAAGAAGTTCGCACTTCGCCTGCCCTGCGGGATGGACTCGGGCCGTCCTGGCCCTCGGGCTGCGCCCAATGGCTGAAAAGCGCCATTGCCCAAAATTGCTCCCGGCAATTTTGTGAACCGGGGCTGAGAACAATCGCGCGTAGCGCGACCATAAAAAAACCCCCTGCGTTTTCACGCAGGGGGTTTTTGTATGGTGGAGCTATGCGGGATCGAACCGCAGACCTCAACACTGCCAGTGTTGCGCTCTCCCAGCTGAGCTATAGCCCCAAATTTGGGTGGCCTTCTTGCGAAAGCGGGGCGCATTGTATCACCCCGCCTTTGCCTGTCAAGCTTTATAAATCAAAACCTTATGAAGACTTTTGGCGTTTAAATAGACTCGGTTTTACCCAGCTGTTCGTAGGCCTTTTCGAGCTTCTTCGCCTGTTTTTTGCCGATTTCACCAAAGACGCTGTTCAGCGCATGGCGCAATCTCGCTCGGCTCATGTCTGGCCCCAGCAGGGTCATGGAGTCCATCACAGAGAAAGATGCGGTGGTGCCGGCGATGGCGATGAACAGTGGCGCTAAAAAGTCTTTTACTTTGATGTCCATCTGCCCGGCCAGGGTTTTTAGCTCGTTGAAGATGGCGTCGCGGTTCCAGGGGCTCAGGGTTTCTAGGCGCCACAGGGCGAATTGCAGCACGCTCTTGAGCTGGTCTTCGTCCATTTTTACCTCGGCAAAGCTGGCCGGGGTAATGGCGAGTTGGCCGGCGGCCATGAAGCTCATCAGCGGCGCGAAGTCGGTGAGCTTGTTCATGCGCGTTTGCGCATGGGGTAAGAGTGCCGCCAAGCGCTCACTATTGAACATCCACTGGTGCAGGCGCTCCGCTAGCTGCTCGGGGCTTAAATTCTCGCGAATCCATAGGCCGTTGAGCCAATCGAGCTTTTCTACATCAAAGATTGGGCCGCCGAGGGAAACGCGATTGATGTCGAAATTGTCGATCATGTCTTGCAGGGTGAACTTTTCGCGCTCGTCCGGCATAGACCAGCCCATGCGCCCTAAATAGTTCAACAAGCCTTCGGGCAGGTAACCCATGTCCTTGTAATAAAGGATGCTGGTGGGGTTTTTGCGCTTGCTGAGTTTGGATTTGTCGGGGTTGCGCAACAGCGGCAGATGGCACAGCACCGGCATGTCCCAGCCGAAATATTGGTACAGCAACTTGTGCTTGGGGGCCGAGTTAATCCACTCTTCGCCGCGCAAGACGTGGGTAATACCCATTAAGTGGTCATCCACCACATTGGCGAGATGGTAGGTAGGCAAGCCGTCGGATTTCAACAGCACCTGGGCATCCACCTGGCCCCAATCTAGCTCGATGGTACCGCGCAACAGGTCGTCCACCGGGCAAGGGCCCTCGCCTTCGGGCACCACCATGCGAATCACATAGGGCATGCCTGCCGCTTCGCGCTTGGCTACCTCAGCGGGATCTAAGGCCAACTCGCTCGGCTTAATGGCGGCGAAACCACCCTGCTCGCGCCGCGCCTCGCGCAGCACATCAAGCTCTTCGGGGGTGCGGTAGCATTTGAAGGCATGGCCTTTGGCCAGCAGTTCATCGCAATATTTGCGGTAGATATCACTGCGCTCACTTTGGCGATAGGGGCCGTGCGGGCCGCCTACATCTGGGCCTTCGTCCCACTCTAAACCTAGCCAGCGCAAGCTATCGAGAATGGCTTGCTCGGATTCGGGCGTGCTGCGCACTTGGTCGGTATCTTCGATACGCAGCAAAAACTCGCCGCCTTGGCTCTTGGCGAAGCAGTAGTTAAACAAGGCGATATAGGCAGTACCAACGTGCGGGTCGCCGGTGGGCGATGGCGCAATACGAGTGCGAACAGTCATGGGGCAAGTTTCCGATCCGAGCTAACAGTTAAATGCAGCCATTACCAATGGCCGGGTGCGGCATTATACGCATTTTGTGCGCGGCTTCGATAATGACTACCTGGTCACAAAAAAAACCGGTCAATATTTTGACAAGTGTCGCCATGACTCTTAGTATCCGCGCAACACGCCGATTGACCGTCATGGAAGTTAGAGTCAGGTTCACAAAAGTAGCTTCTACTTTTTCTTTTTGACATAAAAATTACCTTAAATTAGGCAATTTTTGCATTCTTCATCTAACCTGTTTCTTATCATCAAACGAGAGAGTACGACTATGAAAAAAGCCTTACTTGCGACGGCGGTTGCTAGCATGGCAACGGCCTTGGCAGTTAACGTCAATGCCGCCGATATTCGGTGGAATGGTTTCGCTTCTATTACTGGCGGCATTAGCACCAGCGAAGCAGATCGCGCAGATGGCGAAGAACTTCGCCTCTACGGCTACGACGATGACTTTGATTTCCGTCCAGAGTCAAAGCTGGCGTTGCAGGCATCTAGCAACCTCGGTAATGGGCTGTCTGTAACCGCACAAGCTATTGCTCGCGGCGCCGACGATTTCAATGTTGATATGGAATGGGCCTTCGTGTCCTACGATTTCGGTGAGTCTTCGCGCATCAACGTCGGCAAACTTCGTATTCCGTTCTACCAGTATTCTGACTTCCTAGATGTTGGCTACGCCTACCCTTGGATTCGTCCACCAGAGTCTGTATACGATCTGTTCTTCTCCACAATGGAAGGTGCAAACCTTCAGTTTAATGGCGCGATGGGCAGCTGGGATTCAGGCTTACAGTTAGTAATGGGCCGTACCGCAAATGACTTGGTTATTTCAGGCGAAGAGTCAAATGCTGACCTACGCAACTTGGTTGGTGGCGCTTGGACAATCAACAATGATTGGCTCACCCTACGTGCTGCTTACTTTCAAGCAGACACGACCATTGAAAACACTAGCCTTAACGCCGTTGAGGCTGGTTTGATAGGTGCCGGATTCGCTGACCAAGGCAATAGCCTAGCGGCGCGAGACGACAAAGGCTCATTCTTGGGTCTAGGTTTCAAAGCTGACAACGGCAGCTGGCTGTTAGCGGGTGAAGTTACACAGATCAAGGTTGAAGACTCCTTCGTTGCCGACCAAGATTCTGCTTATATCACGATCGGTAAAACCTTCAATGATCTAATGTTCCATGTCACTTATGAAATGCAAGAAGATACTCGCACTGACGGTATTACCGACGGCATTCCATTCCCAAGCGGCAACGCTGGTTTAGACTTCTTGGTTGGCAGTGCTGAAGCTATCGCTAACTCAGCCGAAGAAAAGAGCAACACCATTACCGTTGGTATGCGCTATAACTTCCATCCGTCAGCATCATTTAAAATCGACTACTCTCAGCGTAGCTTCGATTCCGCTAGCACCTACGATGTTGATGGCGACGCCAGCGTTGTGCGCTTCTCCATTGACTCAGTATTCTAAGGGAGGATTAACATGAAAACGTTTTTCACCAAAAAGATTGCCTCTCGCTTAGTGTTTGCTGCCACAGTGCTCATGAGCTGTGCAGCTTGGTCTGGCGTGGCGGTAGTGGTTCACCCTGGTAACGCTAACAGCATGAGTGAAGATGATATTTCTCGCGTATTCTTAGGCAAGAAGAAGTCTTTCCCGGATGGTTCGGAAGCGATACCTGTAGATCAGGCCGACGGCTCTGCCAACCGTAGCGCTTTTGTTTCTACCGTTCTTAAAAAGAACGATCAGCAAATCAAAGCTTACTGGGCGCAGTTACTGTTCACCGGTAAAGGCACACCTCCGAAGGAAGTGGGCGGTAGCGCCGATGTTAAGAAGCTAATCGCACAAAACCCATCACTGATCGGTTATATCGATACTGCCGATGTGGATGCAAGTGTAAAAGTTGTGTTCCAGTTCTAACTAGAACCCACTAAAAAAGGGGCAGCGTTTTCGCTGCCCTTTTTTATGCCTGGGTTATCCCCTTCTGAAATGTGTTTACACCGTAAGAACTTATTGATGAACAACACGACACGCCCCTTCAAAGCACACTCAGCAAGGTTACAACTTAGGCTTTAAAATTAGCCGTGTCCGAGCAGTTAGGAAAAGGCGGAATGACCTACCAGCAGGCTCAGGATACTTATGACACCCTAGGACGAAGCACCGCACTCAGTTAGCTTCGGAAACATGCCCCCTTCTGAAATGTGTTTACCTACGAAAAACCTATTGTGGGCACTCCACGCGCCCCTCTTATGCGAAAGCGAACACATGATATGGCAATCCCACTGATCTTAAATCTCGATGACATCCCGAGGTAAGTACAATGAAAATGTGCTGCCCTTGCCTAAACTAGATTCAAAATCAATTTTTCCACCTAGCATCTTGGCCCACTGCTGACTCAACATTAAACCAAGACCAGTGCCCGAGACACCGCGCTGAGCCAAGCCCCGGATGTAGGGTTCAAAGATGATGTCGCGCTCTTCATCCGAAATACCGGCGCCCGTATCAACAACCTTAACTTGCAGCCATACACCTTGGGTTACACAACTAACCTGCACCGAGCCTTGGCTGGTAAATTTTAGTGCGTTACCGATGAGATTCACTAAAATGCGACGTAAAAGACTCTTATCGGTTTGAATGACTAACGCCTTATCGGATAAATTCAAGAGCCTAACATCGGCCGATGCCAAGCTAGCCAGGTCGCCCATTAAGGCGTTAATCTGCGCATTTAAATCAAACGACTCTTTGTGTAGCAAGGGTTCAGATTCACTGGACTTGGCCACATCCAATAGATTATTAACCAGCGCCAACATATCTTGGCCATTGACTAACACACGCTGCAATGCATCCTCTCCGCGTGCATCCATCGTTTTGCCCCGATCAATGTTTTTAAGCACCATAGCGGTAAAACCATTAATGGCATTGAGCGGTGTTCTCAGCTCATGGCTCATTGAGGTAAAAAAGGCGGTTTTCTTTTGCTCAGCTATCACGGCTTTTTGCTCGGCCAATATCCGTGCGGTAACTTCCTCATGGAGACTATCAATTGTTTTAAGCAAGCTAGTCTCCGATAGCTCCACTTGGCCTATCAAGGCGATGACGGACAAGACCACGCCAACCCCTTGCATAAACTGTTGGATTCTATCCTGCCAATATTGAAATTCAGGCCGGGTTAAATTCGGCGCCTCGAAACCGAGAAGTTCAACAGCCCAAAGTAAGCTAAAGCTCAGCAAAACAAAAACAATCCAATGTTTCGCCGCCCGCATACCACCCATTACACCGGCGATAAGGGGCATATAGAGCAACCAAGCAGAGGCCACACTGCCGAGCCCGCCGTTGGTTAAGCAGGCCGTCAGAATTGCAATTGAAACGCCCAGCATGCTGGTGTGTAGGGCCGCAGTGCGAGCGGGTTTATAGTTAGCGAGGAAAAGCCCCAGCACCGTTAAAACCCAGGCCACAGACAAACCCAGCACCCGGAACTCGATCCACTGGCGTAGGGCCATAAGTAAAAAAACGAGAACAAGAAAAACAACCAACCACTGACTCTTGCGCAACAAACTGAGTTGGCGCGCCTCTACTGCCGACAAGGTTGCTGGGTCATCACCTGCGTAGAGTGCCCACCGTATAAACTCTGCCAACATCAACCCCCATATTCCTTATTTTAGAAAGCTTAGCTTAGTTCGCCCACTTCGACGGTGACGACAACAGTAGCAGCAGCGCCTCGACAACGGTATTATGCACAGCCCTTCCCCAATACCCTATGATCATGCTTTTATTCGTCGATAACCTCACCAACGTAGACTTTAGCTACCTGCACACCGAGCGTGGCATGTTAGGCGAAACGTGGCTTGCCAGCGCGTCGCTCGAAGGCGCATTAGATGAACAGGGCATGGTGTGTGATTTTGGCGAGGTTAAGCGCTTGCTGCGCCATTTTCTCGATAAAGAACTCGATCACTGCCTGTTAGTGCCCACGCTGGCACCAAACCTGACGCTCGAGCAGCAAGACGGTCAGGTTAACCTAACTTGGACTTATGGCGCCAATAAGCAGTTGACCTGCAAGTCCCCTGCGCAAGCAATAGCGCTTATAAACGCTCCAACTATCACACCTGAAAGCGTCGCTAAGTGGTGCATCGACAAGCTCAAGCAACAGTTTGCCGACTCGGTTGCACGGCTGGACATCCGCTTCGCCGAAGAAGCTATCGATGGCGCCTTTTATCACTACTCTCACGGCCTAAAGAAACATGCGGGCAATTGCCAACGCATTGCCCATGGCCACCGGTCGCGAATTAACATTTGGCTGGATGGCGCCAAAGCTGTGCATTTAGAAGCGGACTGGGCCAAGCGCTGGGAAGACATTTATTTAGGCTCGGATGAAGACCTAATTAAGGGTGATCAACAGCTGCATTTCGCCTACGTATCGGCACAGGGCCCGTTCGAACTGACGATGCCAAAAAGCCAATGCGAAATGATCAACACCGACACCACAGTGGAGTGGTTGGCACGATACATCGCCAACACCCTAGCGCAACAAAACCCCGGTAAATCAGTGCGCGTGCAAGCCTTTGAGGGCTTACATAAAGGCGCTATTGCAGAAGCGAAAATATAGTCGCCTCGGCAACACCCACCCGGCGCTCTGAGGGCATTTTTGTACAACCCTCAGGCTCATTAACACCTAAGCTCGCCATTTGCTTGATGGGGCTAAATGCCCCCTCCCTTGGGCGCTCCTGCGCTATTGCTTCGGCGTCCTAAAACGGCTGAAAAGCGCCGTTTTAGTCGAACCCGCGGGGGTTCTCACCCAACCCCTCTACCCCAATACAAAAAACCCCGCTGATTCAAACAAGACTTTGAGTATCACGTGAAGGGGATTGATGGGGCAAAAAGCGCCCCACCCCTTCGGGGCGCCTGCGCTATTGCTTCGGCGTCCTAAAACGGCTGAAAAGCGCCGTTTTAGTCGAACCCGCGGGGGTTCTCACCCAACCCCTGCTCCGCACAAATAAAAAAAGCCCCGCTCTCTCGAGTGGGGCTTTTTTTATTTGTAATGGCGGAGAGGGGGGGATTCGAACCCCCGATACCGGATTAGGGTATACGCCCTTAGCAGGGGCGCGCCTTCGGCCACTCGGCCACCTCTCCAACAAGGGCGGCATAATACCACATCTATTAATAAATCAAAGGCTTATGTGATTTTTTCTTGCGTTTTTAGCTGCTTAATTTTCATCCAGCAAAAACGCAAATGGCGACCCGAAAGTCGCCATTTGAGAAACATTACGCGAGCTGTTTACTCGTCGTTATCCTGCTTTTCTCGCTGGATACGCTGGTAGATTTCTTCGCGGTGCACGGCCACTTCTTTTGGCGCATTCACGCCAATTCTTACTTGGTTACCCTTTACGCCAAGTACTGTGACTGTTACTTCGTCGCCTACCATAAGCGTTTCACCTATGCGACGTGTCAATATCAACATCACGATTCTCCTTCAAAATCATCCTGTTGTACAACGGTACCACAGTGGTGGAGGCCGTTGTTGGTTATCGCTAACCTTCTTCCTTAAATGCCCGGAGTTACCCCAGCGAGTTACCGCTTAAGTAAAGCCTAGATTTGCAAAAAAGAAAACAACTCTACCAATGTCTGCCGAATAAGGGGGTAAGACGTTTACCGAGCCAGAACCCCCAAGCTCTATTTACCACTTATTTTGCTTGCTGTGGCTCTAGGTGCATATTAAAGGCTGCGTGCAATCCGCGCACGGCTAATTCCAAATATTTTTCATCGATTATCACAGAAATCTTAATTTCAGAGGTGGTAATCATCTGAATATTAATATTGTCTTCTGCTAGCGCCTTGAACATGGTTGCCGCCACGCCTGCGTGAGAGCGCATGCCAACGCCAACCAGCGAAACTTTCGCCACATTGCCGTCGCATAGAACCTCGCGCGCGCCAACGTCTTTAGCTACCTGCTCGAGCACGGCACGGGCTTTTTCCATATCGTTTTTATGGACCGTAAAGGTTAAATCTGTGGTATTGGCAGAAGAAATGTTCTGCACAATAACATCGACTTCAATATTGGCCTCACCAACAGGCGCCAAAATACGCGCGGCGACACCGGGTAAATCGGGCACGCCAGCTAATGTCACTTTGGCTTCGTCGCGGTTAAATGCAATACCGGAGACTATGGGTTGTTCCATGGTGTTAATGTCCTCGTCGAGGGTGATCAATGTGCCAGGGCCGTCTTGAAAGCTGTGCAATACACGTAGAGGTACGTTGTATTTACCGGCAAACTCCACTGAGCGAATTTGTAAAACTTTTGAACCGAGGCTCGCCATTTCAAGCATTTCTTCGAACGTAATGCGATCTAGGCGACGCGCACTGGAAACTACACGCGGGTCGGTGGTGTAAACACCGTCTACGTCAGTGTAAATCTGGCATTCATCGGCCTTCAAGGCTGCCGCCAAAGCGACACCGGTGGTATCAGAACCGCCGCGACCGAGGGTGGTAATGTTGCCCTTTTCATCCACGCCCTGGAAACCGGCGACCACAACAACGCGACCGGCTTTCAAATCTGCGCGAATATTCTCATCGTCAATCTGCTGAATGCGCGCCTTATTAAAGGAGTCATCGGTAATAATGCGCACTTGGCCGCCGGTGTAAGAGCGCGCATCGTAGCCGCGCTTTTTTAGCGCCATGCATAACAACGCGATGGTTACCTGCTCGCCGGTGGATACCAAGACATCCATTTCCCTTGGGTCTGGTGTGGCTTGAATATTTTTTGCCAAGTCGATTAAGCGATTGGTTTCGCCGCTCATGGCCGACACAACAATGACCATGTCGTGGCCTTGATCGCGAAATTTACCGACTTTTTCGGCTACTGCTTCTATACGCTCTACGGAACCCACGGAGGTGCCGCCGTATTTCTGTACCAACAGGCTCATGAAAAAGCCTTCCTCTGTCTATAAATGAAATGGTTAAGTTGCCCTACCTTCAGGGAGGCGCAACTTAAGCATAAAAAAACACCAAAGTTAAGAAAAAATCGCGCTAAAGCACCAAAAACAATAATTTATGGCGCTAATCAGCTTAACCTAGCTTTATTGATACCCAATCTGGCACCGAGGCCAGCATCGCGGGCAAGGCGGCCACGTCTGAACCACCACCTTGCGCCATATCGGGGCGGCCACCGCCCTTGCCACCTAAGGCGGCGCTGGCAAATTGCATTAACTCGCCCGCCTTCACCTTAGCCACCAAATCTTTCGTCACGCTGGCCACTAGAGCAACCTTTTCGCCTTCCACCGCTGCCACTAAGACCACCGCCGAGCCCAGTTTATTTCTCAGCTGGTCGGCCATATCGCGCAGTGATTTACTGTCGGCGCCATCGAGACTAACGGCCAACACTTTCACACCGGCCACTTCAACCGCCTGACTGACAAGATCGCCACTGGCCATAGATGCCAGTTTAGATTTCAGTGCCGCCAATTCCTTTTCCAAGGCCTTTTGCCCGAGCACCAATTGCTCAGCTTTTTCTTGCAGCTGATCCGGGCTTGTTTTTAGGGTATTGGATAGCTGCTGCAAGGCATCGGCCTGTTGCTCTACTTGCTCTAAGGCGGCCGCGCCGGTGACCGCTTCGATACGTCGAACACCCGAGGCAATACCGGCTTCGGAGATAATTCGGAACAAACCGATATCGCCGGTGCGCTGCACATGGGTGCCGCCGCACAGTTCCACTGAGAAGCCCGAGCCCATGGTTAAAACGCGAACAGAGTCACCGTACTTTTCGCCAAACAGCGCCATGGCGCCTTTGGTTTTGGCGGTTTCCATATCGCAAACTTCAGTTTCAACCGGCGAGTTCTGGCGAATTTCCGCATTTACCATTTGTTCAATAGCGCGTAAATCTTCGGCTTTAACGGGTTCTGGATTGGAAAAATCGAAACGCAAACGCTCGGCATTTACTAGCGAACCTTTTTGCGTAACATGCTCGCCCAACACTTTGCGCAAGGCGGCATGCAGTAAATGCGTGGCTGAGTGATTCAGCGCCGTTTGCTGACGCACACTTGCATCCACTTCGCCGGTCACGGTATCGCCAACGGCAATGGCGCCAGACAGTAATTGCCCAAGGTGTAAATGATGGGCGCCCTGCTTACTGCAATCTTGCACTTCAAACTTAACGTTATCGGCGAGCAAATAACCGGTATCGCCGGCTTGGCCACCCGACTCTGCGTAGAAAGCGGTTTGATCTAGCACCACAACGCCTTGATCGCCAGCGGCCAAAGCTTGAACGGATTTGCCGTCCTTCAGCAGGGCGCGCACTTTGCTCTTGGTTTGCAGCGTTTTATAGCCGTCAAATTCGGTTTGCCCCTCTAGTTTGAGGGTATCGCTGTAATCCACCTTAAAACTACCGGCGGCGCGAGCGCGTTTGCGCTGCTCATCCATGGCCTTGTCATAGCCATCCATATCGAGCTGTAAACCGCGCTCGCGCGCGATGTCTGCGGTGAGGTCTACCGGAAATCCGTAGGTGTCATATAAGGAGAAGACTGTCGCACCGTCGATGATTTTGCCCTTCACATCGGCCAATGCCGCTTCGAGTACGGTCAAACCTTTATCTAGGGTTTTGGCGAATTGCTCTTCCTCGGCCAAAATGACCTTCGTAATGTGTGCTTGCTGCTCGCGCAATTCTGGGTAGGCATCGCCCATCTCGTCAGCCAGTGCGGCGGCAAGTTTATGGAAGAAGGCCTGGGTTTGACCGAGCTTGTGCCCGTGGCGAATCGCTCGGCGCATAATACGACGCAGCACGTAACCACGGCCTTCGTTAGACGGTACGACACCGTCGATCACTAAGAATGCACAGGAGCGAATATGGTCGGCGATCACGCGCAGTGACTGATTAGTAATATCGCTGGTATGGGTTTCTTGCGCCGCGGCTTTGAGCAAGCTTTGAAATAAATCAATTTCATAATTTGAATGTACGTGTTGCATCACCGCAGAAATGCGCTCCAAACCCATACCGGTATCCACCGACGGTTTGGGCAAGGGGTTCATGGTGCCATCGGCACTGCGGTTAAACTGCATGAAAACGTTGTTCCAGATTTCAATGTATCTGTCACCGTCTTCCTCGGGGCTACCCGGTGGGCCACCGGCAACCTCTTCGCCATGGTCGTAAAAAATTTCTGAACAGGGGCCACAGGGGCCAGTGTCACCCATGGCCCAGAAGTTATCGGAATTGTATTTGCCGCCTTTGTTATCACCAATGCGAATAATCCGCTCGGTTGGCACGCCAACTTCCTTGGCCCAAATATCGTAGGCTTCGGTGTCATCGGCATAGACAGTAACCCAGAGTTTTTCCGCCGGAATCTGTAAACACTCCGAACTGGTGAGAAATTCCCAGGCGTAAAAAATAGCTTCGCGCTTAAAGTAATCGCCGAAACTAAAGTTACCCAGCATTTCAAAAAAGGTATGGTGCCGCGCTGTGTAACCAACGTTTTCTAAATCGTTGTGCTTACCACCGGCGCGCACACAGCGCTGCGAGCTGACCGCGCGGGTGTAAGGGCGCTTGTCGTCGCCTAAAAAAACATCTTTAAATTGCACCATGCCGGCATTGGTAAAGAGCAAGGTGGGGTCATTGCCCGGAATCAGCGAGCTTGAAGGCACAATGCTGTGCCCCTTCGATTCAAAAAAGCCTAAAAAGGCGGCGCGAATGTCGGCGCTTTTCATAATCCAGTTCCAATGTTGTTACGTGAGCGCGGTGCGCCAATTCAATTCGACGGCGGGACTAAAAACCTAAACCCGCCTCGGTGTAAGCCTTATTACCCAATATATGCAAATGCAAATGAAACACGGTTTGCCCGGCTTGCTCGCCATTATTAACGATCAACCGAAAGGCATCACCGCAGCCAGCCGCTCTGGCAATATCACCGGCTTTGATCATTAAATGCCCCAATAATTCGCGATCTTCTGGGGTCGCGTCTACTAGACGCGGGATAGGTTTGCGCGGAATAACCAACAAATGCACCGGCGCTTGGGGGTTAATATCCGCAATGCACACACATTGCTCGTCTTCGTAGACAAACTCGGTGGGAATATCACCGCGAATAATTTTACTGAAAATGGTTTCGCCACTCATGATTCACTCATCCTTAAACGAAGCGCAGGGTTAGTTAGCGCGATCGGCCTTTTCATCGTCGCTGAGCGCACGCGCTTCGGACTCCAGCATCACGGGAATACCATCGCGCACGGGGTAGGCTAAACCGCTCGCCCAACAGATAAGCTCTTGCTTTTCGGTGTTGTACTCTAAGGGCGCCTTGCTCACGGGGCACACAAGAATACTGAGCAATTTTTGATCAATCATATCCACTACCAAGGCCGGTGCAAAAGGGCCATATAGTACAACGCCCGAGGCAAGCTGTCTCGGGCGCAGGGGATTTTTTAAGGGTTTGGCGCGGCTTACTGCTTAGGCATAGGGCCGACAAGGGTTTGCGGGTCGACTCGGTGCTCGTACCAATTCATCCGCCAATCTAGGTGCGGCCCTGTTGCGCGGCCGGTGGCTCCCACTTTGGCAATGGCATCGCCCTGCTCTATCCGCTGGCCTTCTTGCACTAAGATTGCCGAGAGGTGAATAAAGGTAGAGGTTAGGCCGTGGCCGTGGTCGACAATCAAGGTGCCGCCGGAAAAATACATATCGTCGTAGGCCAAACGCACAATGCCACCCGCAGGAGCTGTGACCAGTGTACCTTTAGGGCGAGCCACATCTACGCCAAAATGGGGATTCTTCGGCGTGCCGTTATACACCCGCTGGCTGCCGTAAACGCCGGTAATTGGCCCAACTAACGGCCACACGAAAGCGCTAGTAAAATCCGTTAACGCGCTGTCAATATCCCGCGCTTGATAAGCTAGGCTCGATTCTTTGCGAATCCGCGCCAGATCTTGCTCGGGTGGATTGACGGTTTTTTCGGGCACACCTTCGACCCGCTGAATATTATAACTGCGAGCTTGCACACCAATATCGACAATAGATTTCTTGCCCTCGGCATCAACCAAGGTCAAGCGCTGATCTTTTTTGGTGTCTCGACCTATACCAAAGACAAATTGACCATCGGCGCTCAAGCGCAAAGCCCTGTCGCCAACAAATACTTGTGTATTGGCTGGTGCCTTGCCGCGCACGACTGAGCCTTGCTTGTAACTCGGCTGCAATGCCAAGTCTGCCGCCGTTAACGCAAAAACCGCTGGGGCTGGCAACAAGCACAAAGCGCCGCTTAGAAAAATGTTGAAGTTAGAGCGCCGCGCCAGTTTGGCGCGCGGCGAATCACCCTGCATATTTTTTAGCAGCTTAGCTATCCACATGTAGATTTCCACCAGCCAACAGATCGTCAATAATTTGCTGGTTAGTTAAGGTGCCGGCCGCAGTGAGGTCGAGCCCTTGCAAAATAATGACCTGACCGGTTTCAAAACTCGCGCCAGCATTGGCATCAACACTGATGTATGTATCGCCATCAACCACACTAAACTGCAAGTAATCAAGCAAATCGCCAGACTCTTCGCCGACCAATAAGTCCGACAGATCCAACACATCGCCTTCGCTGGCATTGAAATCGGTAACGGTATCGGTACCGGCATTACCGGCAACCCACATGAAACGATCACTGCCATTACCACCGGTTAGGGTGTCATCGCCGCGGCCGCCAAACAGAATGTCATCACCCTCACCACCGATAAGCGTATCTTGATCCTGGCCGCCGTAAAGTGTGTCATTACCCGTGCCGCCGTTGAGCAAATCATCACCGGCTTCGCCAACTAATAAATCATCGCCAGAGCCGCCGTACAATTTATCATTGCCGTCGCCGCCGTAAAGTCGGTCGTTGTCGGCACCGCCAAACAATTGGTCGTCACCGGCGCCACCTAATAGGATATCGGCACCGATACCGCCATCGAGCAAATCGTTACCGGCATCGCCAGCGAGGTGATCATCGCCGTCATTGCCGTAGAGTTCGTCGTTGTCGGCACCGCCGGACAGATAATCATTACCAAGGCCGCCACTGACAATATCTACCCCCGCGCCGCCTGAAATACTGTCGTGCCCTGCACCACCAGAAAGCACATCATCACCGGCATTGCCCGTTATGGCATCGTTGAGATTGCCACCAATAATATTATCGTTGCCGCTAGTGCCGGCAATAATGTTGTCCATGGTATACAAGGCTAACTGCGCAGTATCAGACTGACCATCCGAATCGGTTAAGGTGTAATCAATTAACACTGGCGGTGTAACAGTCGCGCTTGATACAGATGTACTGGGCGTAAAGTTAACTTGTTGAATACTGTAATCACCATTAGCAGCAGTCGCCACTTCAATTCGACTAACACCAGAAAGACCCGAAAATGATTGTGTAGCCACACCCGCCAATGCCACTGTAGCGATAATATTATTCGCCGCATCGTAAAAAATAGCGGAGCCGTCGCCACCATTCCAACCAAAGTTTAGGGTGATATCTTCGACGCCGTAAGGGTAAAGCGTATTGCTAAAGGTAAGAATAATATTCTCTCCCCCATCAGCACTGTCGCCGTAACGATCACCATCGCTGTCGACACCAATACCATTACCACCATTATAAGTAATGGCTGGATTACCGCTTGCCGTAGTCGTTACCACAACACCTTGATCTGCGCTGCCGTCGATAAAACTTTCCGTTACAGGTGTTGTATCAACGGATTGATTTGGCGAGTAGTTGTAATAGCCATTGCTGCGCATAACAAAGGTTGAACCATCGTTAGCATCGGCTACGGTAACCTGGTTCACTTGATTACCATCTAAATCAAAATCTACATCGTATTCCCAACTCAATCCGGCTCCGTTTGAACCACTAGGCAAAGACGGCTCGGGCATTACGGGATCATAGCTAATATTGTGCAACGTAAAGCCATTCCCGGACAGAGAAGAAATCTCTATACGTGCAACATTAGAAAATGCACTGAGATCGAGCAGGTCATTGGTGCCAAACTGGGTAAAGGGGCTTCCGCTCACCTGTGTACCATTAATGTCGTACAAACGAACTTGCGCTCGATCAGTATCTGCAAAATTAACTAACTCAAGCTGTAGTCCTTCGATACCGTAAGGTAAATCAGTTAAATCCCATGCAATGGTCATAACTTCACTAGTATCTATCTCATCGTTGGTATCACCTTGTATACCTACGCCTCTATCGTCTCCACCGGTATCAAAGCCCAAGCTAGCAGGGTCACCATTGCGAGTCGCCGAAATTGTAAAATTACTATTATTAATAATTGTTTGGGTAGTGGGCGTAATATTTTCGGACTGCCCTATAACCTGCTGAACATCAGCCAACTCAAGGGTGAACGCTTCACCTTTGTAAGAAAAGGTGGTGATTTTCGCATTATCAACAACCTTATCAACACCACCGCCCTGGATAGCAAACGGTGTAAAGCCTGCGCCCAATGCCGGCCCACCGTCTGTTCCGATGCCGGTTACGACGTTGCCCTCTAACTGCTCACCATGATCACCTGCATGCAAATCATCTCTCGCATCAGGCTTATCATCAACGATATAGAAGCGTGCGGTTGCAGAGGCACTGTCGTTGTCGCCGTCAATCACGGTGTAGTTAAACGAAAACTCCGAGCCGGCGGTGCCGTTTGGTGCGATAAACAAATAAGCGCCATCGGCAAAATCCATGGTGAAGGTGCCATATTGGAATCCGTCATTGGCATTCAACGTTACCTTAGTACCATCGATGTCCAATGGCACAGGAAGCGCTGGGCTCACAGTAAAGACCCCGCCATCATAACTAATGGTGTGCGCAACTGCCGGATCGCCTAGCAATATTTCAATAGACGCCACATGACCACCATCGGCCCCCATTGCAATACGGGTAATAGTGCCTTCTTGGGTAATATTGCCGCCAAAGGCCGTTGGTACAGTGCTTAGCAACTCGGACTGCAGAAGCGCTACATCTGACACGATAAGTGCGTCGTCGATAGTGCCATTGCCCTTGCCAAAAGCGTCAATATTATGGGCGTAATTTAAGTCAGTGAGGTTTGAAGGCAAACCATCGCCTATACCTACAGAGTAAGACTTAATACCGTGCTCGTTTACGTACTCGCGATAACCGATATTTACGGGGCTACCATCTCTTGTCACTGCACCATCGGACAAAAAGTAGGAAATATTTTGGACATTATCGGCAGGATTTTGCGAGGTTAAATCTGTCGTAAATTCACTGCGGATCATATTCAGCGCATCAACATAGCTAGTCGCATTTGACAAGTTTCCGCTACCTGTCAAATCATCTGAATAATTCGTTTGGCTAACATCTGTTACAGCCTCAATGGCAGCTTTGGCAGACTCAAAATCCGTAAAAGTACCTACGCGGTGCGCACCATTGGCAAACAACAACAAGGTCAAACTCACCTGAGTCGACTGATTAAAATATTCCTCAGCCAGACTTACCAAAGAATCTTTCGCCAGAGACAATCGGGTATCGCCACCAGAACCTACTGCTTCGTTCATACTGGTGGAGATATCTAAAGAAAACATGAGGTTGAAGATATTTTCTTCAGACTCTGGAATCGTTTGCGCCACATTCGACGCGATGGGAACATCGTCGACGATGGTGATGGTCAAATCATCGGATAAAGGTGTGACATTGACAAAGTTATAGGTGAACACCTCGCTCACGTCTGTGCCAGTACTATTGCTGGTTGAAAGCTGATAAGTGTAATCACCGGTATTGGCGTCAACAGTTAATACACCCAAGGGCGTAGTAACCGTAATAACGCCTCCGGCTGGTGAATAGGTTGTGCCATTAAACTGAATACTGGTTAAGGTACCGCCGCCGGAGCCGTCGTTATCGAAGAGGTTACCACTCGCCTGCGCTGACTGACCCTCAACACCCGAACCAGTGGCTAAGCCGCTTTCGTAAACCGTATTAAAGTCTGGCTGAGTGGCACCGACATTTAACGAAGTGGTGCCAATCGTGGTTAACTCACCATCAAATACCGAATAGGTGAAGGTGTCGGAGGCCTCCACACCGCTGGCATCGAATACCAACGAGGTGAGTTGCGCGAGTGTTAACACCTGCCCTACTGTCACTTGAGTAAGACCGTCGGCCATCATAACAATACCGGTGGTTACATCGGGCAAGGTCAATACCGTGATAATCAGCTGGGAATCATCTGAATCAACATCGGTTGGCGCTTGAATATTGAGCGGTGTACTGAGCGTCCCTTCAATAACAAACTTACTGTTATCGAACACTTCCGGCGCATCGTTAACTGGTGTGACTTGCAGCTGGAAACTTTCGCTATCGTAAATATTGGCAAAGTTTTGATCGTAAGCGGTTAAAGAAACTTCCCGCAGTGAAACAGACGGGTTCTCAGAACTATTTTGGTAAGTCAACGTATCTAATACGGTGATGTATTCACCAATATCGGCACCACCAGATAAGGTTAGCTGCCAAGTTGAACCCGTTTGGCTAACCACTGCCGTTACATTGGTACCCGCTGTTAAGTAATCAATTACATCTTGTGAATTAATAAAGCCATTGATCGTTACGACTACAGACGACAAATTATTGCTATCGGCATCGGTGATAGTAACGCCGTCAAATAAAGCGGTACCGATAGCATTCTCAACGTAGGTGACGTCGGCTAGCGCAGCAATGGTTGGTGGCAGAATCGTGACATCGCTCACCTCCACGGTCACCGTCGCTGTATCAATTTCGCCGTCGTCATCAATTAGGGTGTAAGTAAACGTATCGGTGCCAACAAAGCCACTCGCGGGCGTATAGGTAAAGGTACCGTCACCGTTATAGCTAACCGTAGCGCCGAAACTTGAAAGGCTATCAAAGGTGGAGACAACGGCACCATCAACCAAGGTATCGTTTGCTAGCACATTGCCTGTTACGAGCACTTCGTCTTGACCGGTCAGGTAAAGATCGTCTTCGGCCACGGGCGCACCGTTATTGGCACCAATGGTGCCAACCGCTTGCACACCATTTGTAATCAAATGGGAGCCAGGTGCGTAATTTACGGTTTGATTGAAGCCTGTAACATTGAGATAGAAATTCTCATCGCCTTCATAAACATTGCTATCGCTGTTAATAGTGATAGAGATTGTCGCGCTAGTTTGACCGGCCAAAATAGTGCCGGTTAATGGGCCAATCTGCTGGTAGTCTGCCCCACCCTGCGCGCTGCCATTCACAGTTTGATAGGTAAAGGTCAAGTTAGACGCGGGTGGCGTATCAATGTTTATAGTAAAAGTGAGTGTTGTGGTACCAGATTGAGGTTCTTGCACCGACATATCGGAAATCGACACCGTCGGCACTAACACCATATTGATAGTTGTATGAGCAACATTGCTCCAATCGGTGCCATCGCTGACTGACACCGCAATATCCTTTGCTGCACCAGATGCAGAGCCATCGTTAGTAAATTGAACCGCGCGGATTGCGCTCTGGTATTCCGACAAGGACGCACTGCCAGTCAAGGTTAGCAAGCCCGTGGTCGGGTTATAGGCACTAGCCACAATGCCGCTGGGTAAATTACCTACTGTGAGGAAATCACCGGCTTCAACATTAGTAATCTGAACCCTAGCACTTGTAATCAGCGCACTATCGACATCGGAAATTTGCACATCAACGTCGGCAATTCGAACCGGCGCACCACCTTCAGTGAAGGAGGTTTGATAATTAAAGCCTGATACGCCGCTAGAATTGTTGCCATCCAGATCAAGTAAAGGTGCATCGTTCACCAAGGTGGTGCTCACGGTGTTGCTCACCGTCACGCCGTCGTTGGTGGTTAAGCTGACGTTGGGCAGGCTGTTGCCCGCATCCAAATAGGCTTCACCGGCGGCGGTTAGGCGCACTTCGTTGCCGACGATTTCGTAGTAGTTGTTGTCGTTGCTGCCCGCGGTGAAGTCCACCGTGGCGTTGCCTTCTTCGTCGCTCAGGCTGATCACGCCCATGACCGCACCGGCGGCGGTGCTGTCTTCGGTGGCGCTGCCATCGGTCAGGCTCAGGCTCGAGGTGTCGTTCACCAAGGTGGTGCTCACGGTGTTGCTCACCGTCACGCCGTCGTTGGTGGTTAAGCTGACGTTGGGCAGGCTGTTGCCCGCATCCAGGTAGGCTTCACCGGCGGCGGTTAGGCGCACTTCGTTGCCGACGATTTCGTAGTAGTTGTTGTCGTTGCTGCCCGCGGTGAAGTCCACCGTGGCATTGCCTTCTTCGTCGCTCAGGCTGATCACGCCCATGACCGCACCGGCGGCGGTGCTGTCTTCGGTGGCGCTGCCATCGGTCAGGCTCAGGCTCGAGGTGTCGTTCACCAAGGTGGTGCTCACGGTGTTGCTCACCGTCACGCCGTCGTTGGTGGTTAAGCTGACGTTGGGCAGGCTGTTGCCCGCATCCAAATAGGCTTCACCGGCGGCGGTTAGGCGCACTTCGTTGCCGACGATTTCGTAATAGTTGTTGTCGTTGCTGCCCGCGGTGAAGTCCACCGTGGCATTGCCTTCTTCGTCGCTCAGGCTGATCACGCCCATGACCGCACCGGCGGCGGTGCTGTCTTCGGTGGCGCTGCCATCGGTCAGGCTCAGGCTCGAGGTGTCGTTCACCAAGGTGGTGCTCACGGTGTTGCTCACCGTCACGCCGTCGTTGGTGGTTAAGCTGACGTTGGGCAGGCTGTTGCCCGCATCCAGGTAGGCTTCACCGGCGGCGGTTAGGCGCACTTCGTTGCCGACGATTTCGTAATAGTTGTTGTCGTTGCTGCCCGCGGTGAAGTCCACCGTGGCATTGCCTTCTTCGTCGCTCAGGCTGATCACGCCCATGACCGCACCGGCGGCGGTGCTGTCTTCGGTGGCGCTGCCGTCGGTCAGGCTCAGGCTCGAGGTGTCGTTCACCAAGGTGGTGCTCACGGTGTTGCTCACCGTCACGCCGTCGTTGGTGGTTAAGCTGACGTTGGGCAGGCTGTTGCCCGCATCCAGGTAGGCTTCACCGGCGGCGGTTAGGCGCACTTCGTTGCCGACGATTTCGTAATAGTTGTTGTCGTTGCTGCCCGCGGTGAAGTCCACCGTGGCATTGCCTTCTTCGTCGCTCAGGCTGATCACGCCCATGACCGCACCGGCGGCGGTGCTGTCTTCGGTGGCGCTGCCATCGGTCAGGCTCAGGCTCGAGGTGTCGTTCACCAAGGTGGTGCTCACGGTGTTGCTCACCGTCACGCCGTCGTTGGTGGTTAAGCTGACGTTGGGCAGGCTGTTGCCCGCATCCAGGTAGGCTTCACCGGCGGCGGTTAGGCGCACTTCGTTGCCGACGATTTCGTAATAGTTGTTGTCGTTGCTGCCCGCGGTGAAGTCCACCGTGGCATTGCCTTCTTCGTCGCTCAGGCTGATCACGCCCATGACCGCACCGGCGGCGGTGCTGTCTTCGGTGGCGCTGCCGTCGGTCAGGCTCAGGCTCGAGGTGTCGTTCACCAAGGTGGTGCTCACGGTGTTGCTCACCGTCACGCCGTCGTTGGTGGTTAAGCTGACGTTGGGCAGGCTGTTGCCCGCATCCAGGTAGGCTTCACCGGCGGCGGTTAGGCGCACTTCGTTGCCGACGATTTCGTAATAGTTGTTGTCGTTGCTGCCCGCGGTGAAGTCCACCGTGGCATTGCCTTCTTCGTCGCTCAGGCTGATCACGCCCATGACCGCACCGGCGGCGGTGCTGTCTTCGGTGGCGCTGCCATCGGTCAGGCTCAGGCTCGAGGTGTCGTTCACCAAGGTGGTGCTCACGGTGTTGCTCACCGTCACGCCGTCGTTGGTGGTTAAGCTGACGTTGGGCAGGCTGTTGCCCGCATCCAAATAGGCTTCACCGGCGGCGGTTAGGCGCACTTCGTTGCCGACGATTTCGTAATAGTTGTTGTCGTTGCTGCCCGCGGTGAAGTCCACCGTGGCATTGCCTTCTTCGTCGCTCAGGCTGATCACGCCCATGACCGCACCGGCGGCGGTGCTGTCTTCGGTGGCGCTGCCATCGGTCAGGCTCAGGCTCGAGGTGTCGTTCACCAAGGTGGTGCTCACGGTGTTGCTCACCGTCACGCCGTCGTTGGTGGTTAAGCTGACGTTGGGCAGGCTGTTGCCCGCATCCAGGTAGGCTTCACCGGCGGCGGTTAGGCGCACTTCGTTGCCGACGATTTCGTAATAGTTGTTGTCGTTGCTGCCCGCGGTGAAGTCCACCGTGGCATTGCCTTCTTCGTCGCTCAGGCTGATCACGCCCATGACCGCACCGGCGGCGGTGCTGTCTTCGGTGGCGCTGCCGTCGGTCAGGCTCAGGCTCGAGGTGTCGTTCACCAAGGTGGTGCTCACGGTGTTGCTCACCGTCACGCCGTCGTTGGTGGTTAAGCTGACGTTGGGCAGGCTGTTGCCCGCATCCAGGTAGGCTTCACCGGCGGCGGTTAGGCGCACTTCGTTGCCGACGATTTCGTAATAGTTGTTGTCGTTGCTGCCCGCGGTGAAGTCCACCGTGGCATTGCCTTCTTCGTCGCTCAGGCTGATCACGCCCATGACCGCACCGGCGGCGGTGCTGTCTTCGGTGGCGCTGCCATCGGTCAGGCTCAGGCTCGAGGTGTCGTTCACCAAGGTGGTGCTCACGGTGTTGCTCACCGTCACGCCGTCGTTGGTGGTTAAGCTGACGTTGGGCAGGCTGTTGCCCGCATCCAGGTAGGCTTCACCGGCGGCGGTTAGGCGCACTTCGTTGCCGACGATTTCGTAATAGTTGTTGTCGTTGCTGCCCGCGGTGAAGTCCACCGTGGCATTGCCTTCTTCGTCGCTCAGGCTGATCACGCCCATGACCGCACCGGCGGCGGTGCTGTCTTCGGTGGCGCTGCCATCGGTCAGGCTCAGGCTCGAGGTGTCGTTCACCAAGGTGGTGCTCACGGTGTTGCTCACCGTCACGCCGTCGTTGGTGGTTAAGCTGACGTTGGGCAGGCTGTTGCCCGCATCCAGGTAGGCTTCACCGGCGGCGGTTAGGCGCACTTCGTTGCCGACGATTTCGTAATAGTTGTTGTCGTTGCTGCCCGCGGTGAAGTCCACCGTGGCATTGCCTTCTTCGTCGCTCAGGCTGATCACGCCCATGACCGCACCGGCGGCGGTGCTGTCTTCGGTGGCGCTGCCATCGGTCAGGCTCAGGCTCGAGGTGTCGTTCACCAAGGTGGTGCTCACGGTGTTGCTCACCGTCACGCCGTCGTTGGTGGTTAAGCTGACGTTGGGCAGGCTGTTGCCCGCATCCAGGTAGGCTTCACCGGCGGCGGTTAGGCGCACTTCGTTGCCGACGATTTCGTAATAGTTGTTGTCGTTGCTGCCCGCGGTGAAGTCCACCGTGGCATTGCCTTCTTCGTCGCTCAGGCTGATCACGCCCATGACCGCACCGGCGGCGGTGCTGTCTTCGGTGGCGCTGCCGTCGGTCAGGCTCAGGCTCGAGGTGTCGTTCACCAAGGTGGTGCTCACGGTGTTGCTCACCGTCACGCCGTCGTTGGTGGTTAAGCTGACGTTGGGCAGGCTGTTGCCCGCATCCAGGTAGGCTTCACCGGCGGCGGTTAGGCGCACTTCGTTGCCGACGATTTCGTAATAGTTGTTGTCGTTGCTGCCCGCGGTGAAGTCCACCGTGGCATTGCCTTCTTCGTCGCTCAGGCTGATCACGCCCATGACCGCACCGGCGGCGGTGCTGTCTTCGGTGGCGCTGCCATCGGTCAGGCTCAGGCTCGAGGTGTCGTTCACCAAGGTGGTGCTCACGGTGTTGCTCACCGTCACGCCGTCGTTGGTGGTTAAGCTGACGTTGGGCAGGCTGTTGCCCGCATCCAAATAGGCTTCACCGGCGGCGGTTAGGCGCACTTCGTTGCCGACGATTTCGTAATAGTTGTTGTCGTTGCTGCCCGCGGTGAAGTCCACCGTGGCATTGCCTTCTTCGTCGCTCAGGCTGATCACGCCCATGACCGCACCGGCGGCGGTGCTGTCTTCGGTGGCGCTGCCATCGGTCAGGCTCAGGCTCGAGGTGTCGTTCACCAAGGTGGTGCTCACGGTGTTGCTCACCGTCACGCCGTCGTTGGTGGTTAAGCTGACGTTGGGCAGGCTGTTGCCCGCATCCAGGTAGGCTTCACCGGCGGCGGTTAGGCGCACTTCGTTGCCGACGATTTCGTAATAGTTGTTGTCGTTGCTGCCCGCGGTGAAGTCCACCGTGGCATTGCCTTCTTCGTCGCTCAGGCTGATCACGCCCATGACCGCACCGGCGGCGGTGCTGTCTTCGGTGGCGCTGCCATCGGTCAGGCTCAGGCTCGAGGTGTCGTTCACCAAGGTGGTGCTCACGGTGTTGCTCACCGTCACGCCGTCGTTGGTGGTTAAGCTGACGTTGGGCAGGCTGTTGCCCGCATCCAGGTAGGCTTCACCGGCGGCGGTTAGGCGCACTTCGTTGCCGACGATTTCGTAATAGTTGTTGTCGTTGCTGCCCGCGGTGAAGTCCACCGTGGCATTGCCTTCTTCGTCGCTCAGGCTGATCACGCCCATGACCGCACCGGCGGCGGTGCTGTCTTCGGTGGCGCTGCCATCGGTCAGGCTCAGGCTCGAGGTGTCGTTCACCAAGGTGGTGCTCACGGTGTTGCTCACCGTCACGCCGTCGTTGGTGGTTAAGCTGACGTTGGGCAGGCTGTTGCCCGCATCCAGGTAGGCTTCACCGGCGGCGGTTAGGCGCACTTCGTTGCCGACGATTTCGTAATAGTTGTTGTCGTTGCTGCCCGCGGTGAAGTCCACCGTGGCATTGCCTTCTTCGTCGCTCAGGCTGATCACGCCCATGACCGCACCGGCGGCGGTGCTGTCTTCGGTGGCGCTGCCGTCGGTCAGGCTCAGGCTCGAGGTGTCGTTCACCAAGGTGGTGCTCACGGTGTTGCTCACCGTCACGCCGTCGTTGGTGGTTAAGCTGACGTTGGGCAGGCTGTTGCCCGCATCCAGGTAGGCTTCACCGGCGGCGGTTAGGCGCACTTCGTTGCCGACGATTTCGTAATAGTTGTTGTCGTTGCTGCCCGCGGTGAAGTCCACCGTGGCATTGCCTTCTTCGTCGCTCAGGCTGATCACGCCCATGACCGCACCGGCGGCGGTGCTGTCTTCGGTGGCGCTGCCATCGGTCAGGCTCAGGCTCGAGGTGTCGTTCACCAAGGTGGTGCTCACGGTGTTGCTCACCGTCACGCCGTCGTTGGTGGTTAAGCTGACGTTGGGCAGGCTGTTGCCCGCATCCAGGTAGGCTTCACCGGCGGCGGTTAGGCGCACTTCGTTGCCGACGATTTCGTAATAGTTGTTGTCGTTGCTGCCCGCGGTGAAGTCCACCGTGGCATTGCCTTCTTCGTCGCTCAGGCTGATCACGCCCATGACCGCACCGGCGGCGGTGCTGTCTTCGGTGGCGCTGCCATCGGTCAGGCTCAGGCTCGAGGTGTCGTTCACCAAGGTGGTGCTCACGGTGTTGCTCACCGTCACGCCGTCGTTGGTGGTTAAGCTGACGTTGGGCAGGCTGTTGCCCGCATCCAGGTAGGCTTCACCGGCGGCGGTTAGGCGCACTTCGTTGCCGACGATTTCGTAGTAGTTGTTGTCGTTGCTGCCCGCGGTGAAGTCCACCGTGGCATTGCCTTCTTCGTCGCTCAGGCTGATCACGCCCATGACCGCACCGGCGGCGGTGCTGTCTTCGGTGGCGCTGCCATCGGTCAGGCTCAGGCTCGAGGTGTCGTTCACCAAGGTGGTGCTCACGGTGTTGCTCACCGTCACGCCGTCGTTGGTGGTTAAGCTGACGTTGGGCAGGCTGTTGCCCGCATCCAGGTAGGCTTCACCGGCGGCGGTTAGGCGCACTTCGTTGCCGACGATTTCGTAGTAGTTGTTGTCGTTGCTGCCCGCGGTGAAGTCCACCGTGGCATTGCCTTCTTCGTCGCTCAGGCTGATCACGCCCATGACCGCACCGGCGGCGGTGCTGTCTTCGGTGGCGCTGCCATCGGTCAGGCTCAGGCTCGAGGTGTCGTTCACCAAGGTGGTGCTCACGGTGTTGCTCACCGTCACGCCGTCGTTGGTGGTTAAGCTGACGTTGGGCAGGCTGTTGCCCGCATCCAGGTAGGCTTCACCGGCGGCGGTTAGGCGCACTTCGTTGCCGACGATTTCGTAATAGTTGTTGTCGTTGCTGCCCGCGGTGAAGTCCACCGTGGCGTTGCCTTCTTCGTCGCTCAGGCTGATCACGCCCATGACCGCACCGGCGGCGGTGCTGTCTTCGGTGGCGCTGCCATCGGTCAGGCTCAGGCTCGAGGTGTCGTTCACCAAGGTGGTGCTCACGGTGTTGCTCACCGTCACGCCGTCGTTGGTGGTTAAGCTGACGTTGGGCAGGCTGTTGCCCGCATCCAGGTAGGCTTCACCGGCGGCGGTTAGGCGCACTTCGTTGCCGACGATTTCGTAATAGTTGTTGTCGTTGCTGCCCGCGGTGAAGTCCACCGTGGCATTGCCTTCTTCGTCGCTCAGGCTGATCACGCCCATGACCGCACCGGCGGCGGTGCTGTCTTCGGTGGCGCTGCCATCGGTCAGGCTCAGGCTCGAGGTGTCGTTCACCAAGGTGGTGCTCACGGTGTTGCTCACCGTCACGCCGTCGTTGGTGGTTAAGCTGACGTTGGGCAGGCTGTTGCCCGCATCCAGGTAGGCTTCACCGGCGGCGGTTAGGCGCACTTCGTTGCCGACGATTTCGTAATAGTTGTTGTCGTTGCTGCCCGCGGTGAAGTCCACCGTGGCATTGCCTTCTTCGTCGCTCAGGCTGATCACGCCCATGACCGCACCGGCGGCGGTGCTGTCTTCGGTGGCGCTGCCGTCGGTCAGGCTCAGGCTCGAGGTGTCGTTCACCAAGGTGGTGCTCACGGTGTTGCTCACCGTCACGCCGTCGTTGGTGGTTAAGCTGACGTTGGGCAGGCTGTTGCCCGCATCCAGGTAGGCTTCACCGGCGGCGGTTAGGCGCACTTCGTTGCCGACGATTTCGTAGTAGTTGTTGTCGTTGCTGCCCGCGGTGAAGTCCACCGTGGCATTGCCTTCTTCGTCGCTCAGGCTGATCACGCCCATGACCGCACCGGCGGCGGTGCTGTCTTCGGTGGCGCTGCCATCGGTCAGGCTCAGGCTCGAGGTGTCGTTCACCAAGGTGGTGCTCACGGTGTTGCTCACCGTCACGCCGTCGTTGGTGGTTAAGCTGACGTTGGGCAGGCTGTTGCCCGCATCCAGGTAGGCTTCACCGGCGGCGGTTAGGCGCACTTCGTTGCCGACGATTTCGTAATAGTTGTTGTCGTTGCTGCCCGCGGTGAAGTCCACCGTGGCATTGCCTTCTTCGTCGCTCAGGCTGATCACGCCCATGACCGCACCGGCGGCGGTGCTGTCTTCGGTGGCGCTGCCATCGGTCAGGCTCAGGCTCGAGGTGTCGTTCACCAAGGTGGTGCTCACGGTGTTGCTCACCGTCACGCCGTCGTTGGTGGTTAAGCTGACGTTGGGCAGGCTGTTGCCCGCATCCAGGTAGGCTTCACCGGCGGCGGTTAGGCGCACTTCGTTGCCGACGATTTCGTAATAGTTGTTGTCGTTGCTGCCCGCGGTGAAGTCCACCGTGGCGTTGCCTTCTTCGTCGCTCAGGCTGATCACGCCCATGACCGCACCGGCGGCGGTGCTGTCTTCGGTGGCGCTGCCGTCGGTCAGGCTCAGGCTCGAGGTGTCGTTCACCAAGGTGGTGCTCACGGTGTTGCTCACCGTCACGCCGTCGTTGGTGGTTAAGCTGACGTTGGGCAGGCTGTTGCCCGCATCCAGGTAGGCTTCACCGGCGGCGGTTAGGCGCACTTCGTTGCCGACGATTTCGTAATAGTTGTTGTCGTTGCTGCCCGCGGTGAAGTCCACCGTGGCATTGCCTTCTTCGTCGCTCAGGCTGATCACGCCCATGACCGCACCGGCGGCGGTGCTGTCTTCGGTGGCGCTGCCGTCGGTCAGGCTCAGGCTCGAGGTGTCGTTCACCAAGGTGGTGCTCACGGTGTTGCTCACCGTCACGCCGTCGTTGGTGGTTAAGCTGACGTTGGGCAGGCTGTTGCCCGCATCCAGGTAGGCTTCACCGGCGGCGGTTAGGCGCACTTCGTTGCCGACGATTTCGTAATAGTTGTTGTCGTTGCTGCCCGCGGTGAAGTCCACCGTGGCATTGCCTTCTTCGTCGCTCAGGCTGATCACGCCCATGACCGCACCGGCGGCGGTGCTGTCTTCGGTGGCGCTGCCATCGGTCAGGCTCAGGCTCGAGGTGTCGTTCACCAAGGTGGTGCTCACGGTGTTGCTCACCGTCACGCCGTCGTTGGTGGTTAAGCTGACGTTGGGCAGGCTGTTGCCCGCATCCAGGTAGGCTTCACCGGCGGCGGTTAGGCGCACTTCGTTGCCGACGATTTCGTAATAGTTGTTGTCGTTGCTGCCCGCGGTGAAGTCCACCGTGGCATTGCCTTCTTCGTCGCTCAGGCTGATCACGCCCATGACCGCACCGGCGGCGGTGCTGTCTTCGGTGGCGCTGCCGTCGGTCAGGCTCAGGCTCGAGGTGTCGTTCACCAAGGTGGTGCTCACGGTGTTGCTCACCGTCACGCCGTCGTTGGTGGTTAAGCTGACGTTGGGCAGGCTGTTGCCCGCATCCAGGTAGGCTTCACCGGCGGCGGTTAGGCGCACTTCGTTGCCGACGATTTCGTAATAGTTGTTGTCGTTGCTGCCCGCGGTGAAGTCCACCGTGGCATTGCCTTCTTCGTCGCTCAGGCTGATCACGCCCATGACCGCACCGGCGGCGGTGCTGTCTTCGGTGGCGCTGCCATCGGTCAGGCTCAGGCTCGAGGTGTCGTTCACCAAGGTGGTGCTCACGGTGTTGCTCACCGTCACGCCGTCGTTGGTGGTTAAGCTGACGTTGGGCAGGCTGTTGCCCGCATCCAGGTAGGCTTCACCGGCGGCGGTTAGGCGCACTTCGTTGCCGACGATTTCGTAATAGTTGTTGTCGTTGCTGCCCGCGGTGAAGTCCACCGTGGCATTGCCTTCTTCGTCGCTCAGGCTGATCACGCCCATGACCGCACCGGCGGCGGTGCTGTCTTCGGTGGCGCTGCCGTCGGTCAGGCTCAGGCTCGAGGTGTCGTTCACCAAGGTGGTGCTCACGGTGTTGCTCACCGTCACGCCGTCGTTGGTGGTTAAGCTGACGTTGGGCAGGCTGTTGCCCGCATCCAGGTAGGCTTCACCGGCGGCGGTTAGGCGCACTTCGTTGCCGACGATTTCGTAGTAGTTGTTGTCGTTGCTGCCCGCGGTGAAGTCCACCGTGGCGTTGCCTTCTTCGTCGCTCAGGCTGATCACGCCCATGACCGCACCGGCGGCGGTGCTGTCTTCGGTGGCGCTGCCATCGGTCAGGCTCAGGCTCGAGGTGTCGTTCACCTGATTGATAGCGACAGTAGCAAATGCCTCAGCCGAACTGCTCACGCCATCGCTTGCTGTCACGCCAATACTTTGATCGCCTAACCCCAAATTATCGATCGCATGTTGACCGGCTAAGGTGAGGGTTACGACGCCCGTTGACGTATCTATCGCGAAATAATCATTCTCATTTCCACTCGTAATACTGAAGGAGATATTATCCCCATCCAGATCATTCGCCACGAAAGTTGCAACAATGTCGCCAGCAACAGCTTCATTTTCAACTTGCGTGCTACCCGTCGCCGACTCAATTGTCGGCGCATCGTTAACATTGGCAACCGGCGCCGTGGCGGCGGAGGTCAGCGTAGAGGTTTCGCCTAAGGCGTCTGTATAAACAGCCCGTACGGTGATAACTGTGCCAACCTGGGCATCGCCCAATTGATAGGTTGATAGCGTCGCGCCATCGATTGCTACGCCATTAGAGAACCACTGGTAGCTCACCGCAGGGCTAAGGCCATCTGGATCGGTGAGCACCGCTGTCAACACTTGATCTTCTTGCACCGAACCCGTGATAACGAGGCTACCTGGCTGGTTTAGCGGCTCGGCCTGATAACTCAGTTGGTTGGTCACGAGCAGGCTATTGCCAGCAGCATCGGTGGCGGTAAAACTGGCAAGAATTGAGAGATCGCTATCGGCTTGTAAATCCGTGCCGGCAATATCGACACTAAAGCTGCCATCCGCGGCGACAGCTGCAAGGTAGTCGACACCGTTAACAGTAAGGGTAACCGAGTCTCCAGCGCTGAAATCACCAGACACGGCACCGGTAATGGGAATACTGCCGGTAGCCTCGGCCAAGGTTAAGAAATTATCAGCCGTTACCGGCGATGAAAAGCCGATGGCGCCGTTAATTTCTGAATCGATACTAAAATCTCTGCTGGCACTCGCCGTACCGGCCGTCACACTCACCGTGTACTGGCCATCAGCGGCAGCCAACAAGTCGGCACTTGGTACCGTCGCCGACCAAACACCGTCGACCACCGTTGCCGTGTACACAGCACCGTTAAAAATCACATTGATAGAGCCGTTCGGCACATTCTCCGCCTGCCCTGTGATCACCAGTGGCTGGGCTTGCTCTTGGGCATTCAAGACATCGTCGATAGCCAGCGCATCAATCGAAAGGATGGGTGTTGGCGCTGGGGCAAACAAACCATCGCTGTCGCGGCCACCGATCTCGTCGAAGCGCCGATTGCCGTCAGCACCCGTGCTCGTTTCGAAACCACTTTCGGGGGTTACCCGCTCCGCCGTTAAATCGATTCGAACACCAGAGGTGCCGGCGCTAGCGTTGCCGCTGCCAGTCTCACCGGCTGCCGCCGCGGGTAAAACGTCGTCTAGCGAGCGCCCTTCGGCAATGGCTTGTTCAATGGCGTCGAAATTCACCGCCTCCTGAAAGCCGCCGTCAACCTCTTTGCTATCGAGCTGGGCGAGAAACGCCTTGTCAAAACGCAGCTTTTCCGACTGCCCAAGTGTCACCACCGCATCGCGCCCGATAGCCAACACCAACACAGCTTGTGCATCTGTATTTAGTAAGTCGTTAAGCCGGATTTGATCATTGGCAGTCAACGGCGTCTTATTGCCATTGGCATCGGTAACCCAAGCCTGCCCCTGTACGGCAAGGACTTGTGCGGACGTTACGTTTGCTGCGAAAGAATTAGCCATGCTTACCTCGAAATACTAAATCAAAGGGGCCTCGCCCCTAGTACGCCGGCGCTAGGCCGGCAGGGTATCCTTACAGTTTAGTGGCTATTGACCACTTAAGTAGGCAGTAAGGTCGCCCTTTGCATTCAAAATACGGTACTGGGCAAACAAACGATCATAATTGGCACCAATTAATGAGCGCTTGGAATCCACCAGTTCGTTTTCGGTGTTCAATAAATCCAACAGCGTGCGGCGGCCTATATTGAACTGCTGTTGATAAGCCTTTTTAGTGCTACTGGCGGCGCGGACATGTTCCTGCAAGTAACGCAGCTGATTACTCACTGCTTCGTAATTGCTCCAGGACAAGCGCATGCTTTCGATCACCTGACGGTGTGTGTTGTTGCGAATTTCACGGGCCTGTTCGAGCAAGTAAGCGGTTTGACCGCGACGGGCTTTATCCGCGCCACCGTTATAGAGGTTGTAGCGCAGACGCAAAGCCACCACTAAGTCTTCGTCGCGCCCCTCAACACCGCCAATATTATTGTCGATGTTTTTGTCGGCTTCTAACTGCAAGGTCGGCCAGTAGTTACTGCCCGCCGCCTCATATTGCGCTTGCGCGGCATTCACATCGGCAACGGCAGCCAGCAATGTGGGATGGCGCTCGGAAGCTTCGCCCACGGCAGCTTCCATATCCGCCGGTAGCTGTACCACTTGGCTGGGCATCGCCATGGCTTTAGTGTCGGGCAGGAAACCTACCACGCGATAAAAGTTGGTGCGCGCATCGAGCAGATTGTTCTCAGCCACCACCAAATTGCTATTGGCCAAGGCTAAACGTGCGGAGATTTGATCTAAGTCGGCCTTGCTGCCAACACCAGAGCGGTTGCGCAGCACCATTTGATCGTAAATATTCTGATGCTCTTTCAAGCTATCTTTCGCCAACTGGAGCAGATCCACCTGACGCAACAGATTGAGATACACCTCCGCGGTGCGCAGGGTGACGCTGTCGGTGGACGCCAAAGCTTGATAGCTGGCGCTATCCACGCGGGCGCGCTGACGATTCACTTCTTCCGAGGTGGCAAAGCCATCAAAGACCAACTGCCGGGCTTGTAGTGACAATTCGTTGCGATTTAAAGAAACCGTTTCATCTAAGGTAGATGGGTTACGCGTTTCCTCGTAGCCAACACCCGCCGTGACATCAACTTTTGGCAGGTAACCCGCCTTGGCGAGGCTAACTTCAGCCTTGCGAGAATTTAATTCATGCTGTGCAGCCAGGACCTCGGGGTGGGATTCAAGAGTCTGCCTAACTGCGTCTTCTAAAGACAGTGCGTGAACAAAACTAGCTGTGCCCAATAACGGTAAGCCAATGATTAGCGATCTAATGAACTTCATGAATTCCAATAACTCCTTGATCCTTCACCACACTATTGCGGAAGATAAACGTGACCAATTTCACATTTACGTCTGAGAAAAGGCAATAATGACCTAATAAAAACTTCTTAAAGCGTAAAAACGAATAACCGAGCGGTCTAATCAACGGCCATAAAGGTACGTCAGTACCACAATCATTCGTTATAAAAACGTGGATTTTGCCATTGTGCAGGGAATTAAGCGCCAAAAATAGGGCATTACCCGCCAGACATATGACAATAATACCGGTATTGGAGCCAGAACAAGCGGAATAGTTCTAAAAAAGGTATGTGCTTATGCTTAATCAGCGCTCTCGGAGGGCGAGCTGCTTGGTTTTGAGAATAGGTTTCAGCAGGTAGTCGAGGATAGTCTTCTCGCCGGTGAGTATGTCAACACTGACCACCATGCCAGGAATGATCGGCAGCGGGTTGGCCTCGGTGCCAAGAAATGCCGACCCGGTTTCGATTCGAACCAGGTAATAGCTGTTGCCCTCTTCGTCGACGATGGTATCAGGGCTTATCTGCACCACATTGCCTTCCAAGCCGCCGTGAATGGCAAAATCGTAGGCGGTGACTTTGACATTGGCGACCTGACCAGGGGTAATAAAGGCAATATCAGCCGGACGCACGCGGGCCTCAACCAACAACTTATCTTCATTGGGGACGATTTCCACAATATCCATACCGGGCCTTATCACTCCACCGATGGTATCCACCAGCATTTGCTTAACCGTGCCGGCCACGGGTGAGCGCACCAAGGTTCGCATAACCCGATCTTCCGCGGCTTTACTGGACTGCAGCTGGCGCGACAATTCACCTTTAACCTCGGCCAATTCTTTTTGCACCTCCGATTGAAACGCCAGCTGCGAGGCAGCTAACTTTTCTTTCACTTCATCCAGCCCGGCTTGGGCGCGCGGAATGCCGAGCTGGGCGCTCTCGAGCTCGCCCAGTAAATCATTGGCCTGGCGCTCCAAGCGCAACATTTCCACTTCCGACACAGCGCCGTCTTGCACCAAGGGCCGGGTCAGTTCCAACTCAGATTCCAATAATTTATAGCTGCGCGCGATTTGGCGCTCGCGCGCCACCAGTTCATTCAGCTCCTGTTGTTTTTGCGTAGCCTGTTCGCGAAATACGGACTCGCCGGTTTGGCGCTCCAATTTACGCGAGGTAAATAAGGCAAACTCTTGCGCGACAAATTGCTCGTCTACATCTTTGATGCTGTCGGGCGAAAATTCTCGCCCAGCAGCCTCCGCCTCCAAGCGAACCACTTTTGCTGTTAATTGATCGAGGGTTACATCGGTTTCGAGTAGCGATGAATTAAATAAGGTGTCGTCAATTCGCAACAAGGGCTGGCCGCGGGTTACCACCTGCCCTTCGCGCACGAATAATTCCTGAACAATACCGCCCTCCAAGTTCTGAATAACTTGTAGTTTTTGCGAAGGAATAACACGCCCTTCGCCACGGGTAAACTCATCGACGGAAGCAAAACTCGCCCACAATAGAATGACCACGAAAAACACCACAACGGCCCAGAGTAAAGCCTGGCCGCCGCGCGGCGACTGCTGCAAAACAGCAGCGGCCGAAGACGACATGTAATCCAAATCATCGTCAAAGTGCGGCCGCTCAACAGGGTCATCTGCAGAGCCTACGTATTGACGCCATTTAGTGAGCGGGTGAAACACGAAGCTGCCCCTTTTTAAGTGCTTCTAGCACGGAATCTTTCGGACCATCGGCAATCAACCGCCCCTGATCTAAAACAATAATGCGATCAACCAAGGTCAACAGCGAGGTTTTGTGGGTCACGACAATTAAGGTTTTACCATCGCAGGTTTGCGTGAGGTGACGCTTCAAGCGCTCTTCCGTGCTGTTATCCATTGCCGTGCTGGGTTCGTCCAAGATATAAATGGGCGGTTGGTTGAGCACCGCGCGCGCGATGGCAATACTCTGCCGTTGCCCGCCCGATAACGCTGAGCCGCGCTCACCCACCTGCCGATCCAAGCCATTGGGGTGGGCATTAACAAATTCGGATACGCCGCTAATCTGGGCTGCGCGAATCACATCCTCATCGGTGGCCATGGGGTTACCGTATAAAATATTTTCCCGCACCGAGCCAAAAAACAAGGTCACATCCTGTGGTACCGAGCCGATGTGCGCGCGTAAATCCGCCGGGTCAATTTGACTTTGATCGACCCCATCAATCAACACCGCGCCTTGCGATGGCCGATACAAGCCGGTCATTAATTTCTGCAGCGTTGTTTTGCCCGAGCCGATGCGGCCGATAATGGCAACGTGCTCGCCGGCATCAATTGTGAAACTAACCTGCTCGACCGCCGTTTGCTTTTCACCCGGGTAGGAAAAGGTCACTTTATCGAAGGTAATTTTGCCTTTTAACTGCGAGCGCGCCACAAAGGGTTTGTCATCATCCCGCTCCTGGGGCTTATTCACGATGGCATCGAGAGATTCTAGCGCCGTCTTGGTTTGATGGAAATTCACCATGAGCCCAGACACCTGCGCCATAGGCGCCATAGCTCTGGCCGCTAGCATCACGCAGGCAATTAACCCACCCATGGTGAGGTCGCGTTCGGCAATTTGATACACGCCAACAATTACCACAACCACGCCCGCCACCTGTTGCACCATGCCGGCGCCGGCCGTGGTGGTAGAGGTCAGCAATTTGACCCTTTGCCCCCACTGCGCCAGATGCCCAACCGACTTTTCCCACGAGCGCTGCAACCGGCCTTCGGCGCCAATCAGTTTCACTGTCTCTAAGGCCGTTAAGGTTTCCACCAAGGTGGCATTTTTCTGAGCCGAGGAGCGATAGGTTTCCTCTACGGCAAAACCCAATTTGCGCTGCATATACCAAGAGAAAATTAAGATGATGGGGATAGCACTCAAGGGCACCAACACTAAGGGACCACCCAGATAAGCGATCACAACAAGAAATAAGACCGTAAAAGGGAGATCGACAAAGGCCGTTACCGTGGAGCTGGTAATAAAACTTCTGATCGATTCAAATTCGCGCAATTGGCTGGCAAACACACCCACTGATTGCGGATGTTCTTCATAGCGGGCCCCGAGCACGCGTTCGAATATATAGGCCGACAACTGTACATCGGCTTTCTTCCCCGCCACCTCGATAAAGTAATTGCGCAATAACTTTAAAATTAAATCGAAGCCATACACCAACATCACGCCAATGGCTAAGACCCATAAAGTTTCCAAGGCGGCATTGGGTACCACCCGGTCGTACACATTCATGACAAACAGCGGATTAGCTAGGGCAAACAGGTTGATTAAAACAGAAGCCACTAAAACATCGCGATAAATCCGCCAAGATTTGCCAATCACCCGCCAAAACCAGTGCCCATCGTGCTGGCGCGCCAACTCCAAGGTGCGCTCGTCATAGCGGTGCTCTGGCTTACAAAAAATACAATAGCCGGTATAAGATTTAGCCAGTTCATCGGCGCTCAGCGTGACACGGCCATCAGTTGCCGTATCGAGCAAAAGTAAGTCGCCGCTGTCTTCACGCTTGAGCAAGACCACCGCTTGATTGTCTTCAAGTAAAAGTACAACGGGTAAAACCAGCGAGGGAATTTCAGCCAATGTGCGCTTGGCCACCTTGGCTGATAACCCTGCGCGCTTGGCCGCGCGCACAAATAAATCGGGCGAAAGACGATTATCCACTAGTGGCAGGCCTGCCACGAGGGACGTGGCCGAACACTGGCGATGCTCTCGCTTAGCCAAAGAAAGTAGGCATTCCAACAGTGGATCATGCTGCCGCTGGCTTTTTTCCTGAGAAACGCCTGCCAAGGCTTCTGAATTCATTGCTATGCTCTGTAAGACAGTAATTTGCAGCATAGTCTATTAAGCCACAGCACAGGTCAACTCATGCCCTACGTTAAACGCGATTCCGCCGGACGAATTGTTAGCCTGCATGGCGATGCAGAAGAAGCGAGTGAGCAGCTCTCCGCTAGCCACCCAGAGGTTGAGCGTTTTTTAGCCCAAACCACCATGCCGACGCCCGAGGCCTTCAAACGCGCGCTGGCCGAATCGGATCAGGATATCGCCCGCATTACCGAAGATTTGATTCACTTATTGATCTCCAAGAATCTGATTCTGTTCACCGACCTGCCGAATGTGGTGCAACAGAAACTGCTCGACAGGGAAAGGCTACGCTCCCACCTGCAAGAGGCAGAAGATAATTTTTTAGACGATAGTGAGCTGCTATAACAGGCGAGTAAGAAGCGGCAAGAAATAAGAGGCGAGCAAACGCCCGCGAGCAGAGGCTAGCTAAACCGACTCGCGCTGAATCAAGGTCGACTTAACGCGCTGGTGTTGCACAACCGGCTCAGAGGATCTGAGCTGCATTAACATCAGCTGCGCAGCCTGGCGCGCCATCTCTACGATGGGTTGGCGCACGGTGGTCAAACCCGGCCACAGTTGCTCGGCCGCAGGAATATCATCGAAGCCCGCTATGGCCACGTCACTGGGAATTTTTTTGCCAAGTTTGTGGGCTAACTTAATGGCGCCCGCGGCCATATCGTCATTGCTGGCAAAAATAGCGCTGGGCGGATTTGCCGACAACAGCAATTTTTCCGCCGCGTAATAGCCCGATTCAAAACTGTTCATGCCTTGCACGACCAAGCGCTTTTCCACGGGGATACCTTGGTACATCAACGCCTTTTGGTAGCCCTGATAGCGATTCGCCATGGCTTTGTGATCCGGGTGACCCAAAATATAACCGATGCGCCGATGGCCCTTTTCGAGTAAGCGAGAAGTCATGGCAAAAGCGGCCTCCTCATCATTGGTCATCACGCTGGAACAGGGTATGGCGTCTTGAGCCGGCGCTATCACCACCACTGAAATGTGCAACTCCATCAAGCGCCGCACCAGATTTTCATGGTCAGACAAGGGTGGTGTTAACACCACACCGTCCACTCTCGATTGACGCACGAGGCTGACAACCTGTTGCTCTAGCTCTGGGTCTGCGTGATCGCAGGGATGAATTAACAAGTCGTAACCAGCGGGTCGGCACTCGGCTAAGATACCGTTTTGCACATCGATGACATAACTGGCCGATGGATTGTCATACAAAAGCGCAACCAAGAATGAGCGGTTGCTCGCCAGGCTTCGCGCTGACTGACTCGGGTGATAGCCCAACTTGTCGATCGCTTTTTGCACTTTTTCCCGGGTAGCCGCTCGCACGTTAGGTTCGCTATTAACCACGCGAGAAACGGTTTTGATCGACACACCAGCCAAGGCTGCTACATCATCGATGGTTGCTTTTGCCAACTATCGCCCCAGAATTAAGTAAATATCGCCATTAAATTAGAGCCAATAATGAATATCACTTGGCTTTAACGAAAAATAGAAAGCCGGGCCTAGCCCGGCTCAAGGTACAAACAGTTACTTAACCGCCTGCCCTACTTTAACGATCTTCATGGTATTAGTACCGCCTAACACATTCATGAAATCGCCCTTGGTAATAACAACCAAGTCACCATCATTAACAATGCCACGTTTTTTCAGTTCATCAACAGCACTTTGATTGACCAATTCATTGGCAATTTCTTTGTTATCGAAGGGGATGCTGTGCACACCGCGAAACATGGCCACACGCGCCTGAGTTTCTTTCTGTCGACTGAAGGCAAAAATCGGTAGGCCAGAGCTAATACGAGACATCAACAAAGGCGTGCTACCCGATTCCGTCATACAGATAATGGCTTTCACGCCCTGCATACGGGTTGCAGCAAACATGGCCGCAATGGCGATAGACTGATCAACCGATGCCAAACTCATATTGAATGACTCGAGCGACGAGTTAGCCTTGGGATGGGTTTCTGCGCCCAAGATGACTCGCACCATCGCCTCAACGGTTTCGATCGGGTATTTACCCGCTGCCGTTTCGGCCGACAACATCACCGCATCGGTGCCATCTAAGACTGCGTTAGCTACGTCAAACACCTCAGCGCGGGTTGGCATAGGGCTATTGATCATAGACTCCATCATTTGCGTCGCCGTAATCACCACCTTGTTCAAGCGACGGGCACGGCTGATCAAATCTTTTTGCACGCCAATCAGCGCGGCATCGCCAATTTCAACACCCAAGTCACCACGCGCTACCATCACCGCATCGGATGCGCAGATAATATCGTCTAGGCAATCTGTATCGAATACAGTTTCAGCGCGCTCAATTTTAGCAACGATGCGTGCAGAACCACCCGCCTTAATCAACAGATCGCGCGCGCGGTGAATATCGCTGGCTTTACGCGGGAAAGACACGGCTAAGTAATCGACGCCAATTTTTGCCGCCAATTCAATATCGCGATGATCTTTTTCGGTCAAGGCCGGCGCAGAAAGTCCACCGCCCTGCCTATTAATGCCCTTATTGTTGGACAGCGGACCACCGACAGTGACGGTACAAAAAATACGGGTACCAACCACTTGATCTACTTCGAATACAACACGACCGTCATCGAGTAACAAGATGTCGCCAGAGCGCGAATCGCCAGGCAACTCTTTATAGTCGATGCCAACACCGTTCTGATCACCGGCATTGGTATCTAATTCAGAGTCGAGAAAAAACTTATCGCCTTTGGCTAATTCAATTTTGCTAGTTTTAAAACGAGCAATACGAATTTTAGGCCCTTGCAAATCACCGAGTACCGCTACGTGGCGATTGTGTTTGGCGGCAAACTCGCGCACCAAGTTCGCTCGCAACTGATGGTCTTCAGGCTGACCGTGGGAAAAATTTAAACGCACAACATCGACACCTGCCAGAATCAAACGCTCCAATACCGCTGGATCATCCGTTGCAGGACCTAGTGTGGAAACAATCTTGGTTCTTCTTAACATAGCTATTCCGTCATTCTGTGAATATGGACTGAGCGCGCCTTTCGAGGTTAGCGCAAAGTCGCCAGGCTCCCTCGCCTGAGCCGCAAGCTACCTTTCTAGCGAGGTAACTTTACGGTAACGAACCTTCGATCTTACTTTGCATTCATCAATGCGATGGTGTTATCGAGCATACGATTTGAGAAACCCCATTCGTTGTCGTACCAGCTCATTACCTTGACCCACTTTCCGGCCACCTTAGTTTGGGTGCCATCGAATACCGAAGAGTGAGTATTGTGGTTGAAGTCGATACTGACCAACGGCTCGAGATTGTAACCCAAGACATTTTTCAGAGCACCAGCACTGGCTTTTTCAATCAACGCATTCACTTCTTCGGCGCTGGTTTCACGGCTGGCTAGGAAGTTGAAATCCACTAAGCTCACATTGATTGTCGGCACACGCACGGCCATGCCGTCGAGCTTGCCCTTTAACTCAGGCAGCACCAGAGACACAGCGGAGGCTGCACCCGTCTTGGTAGGAATCATCGACTGGGTAGCGCTGCGAGCACGGTACATGTCATCGTGGTAAACATCGTTTAACTTCTGATCATTGGTGTAAGCATGCACGGTGGTCATCATGCCCTGCTCAATACCGATGGCATCATTCAACACTTTGGCAACGGGTGCCAAACAGTTAGTGGTGCAGGACGCATTGGAGATAACTTGATGATCTTTGGTCAACTTGTCATGGTTAACACCGTAAACCACGGTAATGTCGGCGTCGGCTGCGGGCGCGGAAATAATAACTTTCTTAGCACCGGCATCAATGTGCGCGCTTGCCTTAGCTTTACTGGTAAAGAAACCCGTGCACTCATAGACAACATCGACGCCTAATTGCGCCCAAGGTAGATTCTTTGGGTCGCGCTCGGAGAAGATCTGGATCACATCGCCATTGACGATCATCGCATTACCATCCACCTCGACAGTGCCGGCAAACTTACCATGCACGGTATCGTAGCGAGTGAGATGCGCATTCATTTTGGCATCACCCAAATCGTTAATAGCAACAATTTGAATTTTATCCTTAAGTGCACTCTCATAGAGCGCGCGCAAGGTATTTCGACCGATTCGGCCATAGCCGTTAATTGCTACTTTAATCATGATATTTACCCTTAACTCTGTCTTTTCAATAAGTTGGCTAAATGTGAAACCGCGTCAGATTTTTATCTGCTCAGGGTTTTACGGATATGTCCGATGTCTCTCGGCTATACACTTCTCTCGAAATACCCCGCTAATAACAGGGCATTCACTTCTCACCTCATTCTGTAAACTACTTGCCAGCGGCTGCGCGCGCTTCACGCGCTAACTTCTCGATACCGGCCCAATCGCCGGCACGCATCAGTTCAACCGGCGCCATCCAGCTACCGCCAACGCAAACCACATTGGGCAAACCCAAATAATCATTGAGATTTTTCAAGCTAACGCCACCGGTTGGGCAAAACTTCACTTGGGGTAGCGGGCCGCTGATGGACTTCAACATGGGCACGCCGCCAGCCGCTTCGGCGGGGAAAAACTTCAAATAGCGCAAACCGCGCTCCATTAATGCCATCACTTCGCTAGGCGAATTTACTCCCGGCAACAAAGGCACGCCCGAAGCAATTGCTGCGTCGATCAAGGCGGGGGTTGATCCGGGAGACACCAAAAATTCGGAGCCGGCCGCCACAGCGCGCTCGACATCGGCGGGCGTATTGACCGTGCCAGCGCCAACGATGGCGCCTTCAACTTCGGCTTTAATTTGTTTGATCGCCTCAAGCGCGCAATCGGTGCGCAAGGTGATTTCAAGCACTGGCAGGCCACCTGCCACTAAGGCTCTGGCCAAGGGCACGGCGTGCTCAATTTTTTCGATAACCATCACCGGAACCACTGGCGCCGCATTTACAACTCGTTCAATTGCTGAAAACATAATTAATCCAAAGTTACGAATGTTCAGCCAATAAAGCAGCTGCACCGATAAGTGCAGGCTCATCAGCCACGATTAGAAAAACAGGTATCTCTCTTACATAGTGCGACATCACCGCTTTATCGCAAAACCTTTCTACAAACGGGCTTTGCAACAAAAACTCACGCACCCTCGGTAAAATACCGCCACCCAAAAAAACACCGCCTAAGGCGCCAACTGTTAAGGCTAAATCAGCAGCCGCAGACCCCATCACAGCGCAAAATAAATTCAGCGTATCGACCGCCAAAGCATCTTCGCCAGACACAGCGGTAGCGCTGATTGCGGCAGCCGATTTCGGCGCGATGGTTTGGCCGCGAACAGCTGCTAAACCAGCGTAAATTCGCTCTAGCCCCGCGCCAGATAGGAAGGTCTCTTTGGAAAGGTAGCCTTGCTTGTTTTGTAAATATTGGCACAGCGCAATTTCTTCTTCACCGCGGGGCGCAAAGGCGGTGTGGCCGCCCTCACCGCTTAGCGGCAACCAAGTTTCACCCACGGGAATAAGCGACGCCATACCCAAACCGGTGCCAGGGCCGAGAATGGCGCGCGGGGCATGCTTTTGCTGACCCGGTTTTATGGTAATTAACTGCTCGCCTACTAGCGCACTGGTGGCATAAGCTAAGGCGGTAAAGTCGTTGACGATTAACAGTTTTTGCAATGAAAACGCGGCCTCGACTTCGCGCACGGAAAAGGACCAATTGATATTGGTCATCTCTATGCGGTCGCCTAAAACCGGGCCCGCTAAGGCTACGCAGACATGGCGAACCTGCACGCCGGCTAAGTAATCGATATAAGCCGCGAGCGAGTCTTCAAACTTGGGATGGGTTTTATTTTCAAAGGTTTTAATTGACTCGATGCGATAGTGGCCGCTGGCCTCTAGCGCCGTCACCAAACCCCAACGCGCATTAGTGCCGCCGATATCGGCCACCACATAGGGAAAAATAGTTTGCGGGTTTTGCGCGAAATTTGTTGATGCCAAAGCACTCATCACAAGCCCTCATCTACCGACAAATCAAAACTACGCGCGCCAGTGCCGGCACCGGTTACTTGATTGCGCAGCACTGCAAACAATTCTCTACCGCAGCCCGTTTGATTGGCCGACAAATCCGGCATGGCAACAATACGCGCATCCAGCACGGCTTGATCGACCAGTACATTTAATTCACCTGTGGTGGCATCCAAGCGCACGATATCGCCATTCTGAACCTTGCCGATGGCGCCGCCGGCCGCTGCTTCCGGGGTCACGTGAATGGCGGCGGCAACTTTGCCTGAGGCGCCACTCATACGGCCATCGGTTACCAAGCCAACTTTAAAGCCCTTGTCTTGCAAGCTGCCGAGGATGGGCACCAACTTATGTAACTCCGGCATGCCGTTGGCGCGCGGCCCCTGATAGCGCAGCACGGCGATAAAATCTTTTTCTAACAAGCCTTGCTGAAACGCCGAAATAAACTCGGCCTGACTTTGAAAGATAATCGCCGGCGCCTCTTGTACGCGATACTCCTCTTTTACCGCAGAGGTTTTAATAACACCACGCCCTAAATTACCTTTCAGTACTTTTAAACCGCCATCGGCACTGAACGGATCTGTCGCCGAACGCAATACGCTGGTATCGAGCGATTCCGCTGGGCCATCAACCCAAGCTAGCTTACCTTCGCGCAATTGCGGCTCGGTGCGATAGGCCTGCAAACCCGGCTCGCTGTGAACGGTGAGCACATCGGCATGCAGCAGACCCGCGTCTAGCAGCGTCGCAATTAAAAATGACATGCCGCCAGCCGCTTGGAAATGGTTAATATCGGCCACGCCATTGGGATAAATTTTTGTCAGCGACGGAATAACCGCCGACAGCGCCGAGAAATCGTCCCAGGTTAAAACAATGCCGGCAGCCGCCGCCATAGCCACCAAATGCATGGTGTGATTAGTTGAGCCACCGGTTGCCACCAAGCCAACCACGGCGTTGACGATAGCCTTTTCATCGACAATTTTTGCCAGCGGGCGGTAATCGGAACCGCTCTTAACCAAATTTAATACTTGTTCACTGGCGGCAGCGGTTAAGGCTTCACGCAGCGGTGTATTGGGGTTAATAAAAGAACTACCGGGCAGATGCAGGCCCATGATTTCCATTAACAGCTGATTGGAATTTGCCGTGCCGTAGAAGGTACAGGTGCCAGCAGAGTGGTAGCTGGCGCTTTCCGCTGCCAATAATTCTTCGCGCCCGACTTTTCCCTGGGCAAACAACTGTCGAATCCGGGCTTTTTCATCATTCGGTAAACCCGAGGGCATTGGCCCGGCGGGAATAAAAATCATCGGCAAGTGGCCGAAGGATAAAGCGCCGATTAACATGCCAGGAATAATTTTATCGCAAACACCTAGGCATAGGGCGCCATCAAACATATTGTGCGACAACGCAATAGCGGTAGACATGGCGATAACATCGCGAGAAAACAGCGACAACTCCATGCCCGGCATGCCCTGGGTTATACCGTCGCACATAGCCGGAACACCGCCCGCGAACTGCGCCACACTGCCCTTGGCGGCGATCACTTTTTTAATAGCTTTCGGAGTATCTTCGAAGGGCTGGTGCGCCGACAACATGTCGTTGTAGGACGATACGATAGCGATATTGGCCACATCGGATTGCGACAGTAGATCTTTATCCGTGCTACCGCAGGCGGCAAACCCGTGTGCGAGGTTACCGCAGGGCAAAGTTTTACGGTGTGGCCCCTGCTCCGCTTGCGCTTCCATCCGGGCGAGGTAATCGGCGCGGCTAGCGCGGCTGCGTTCGATAATTGTGGCCGTTACTTGCGCCACAACGGGGTTAAGTTTGGTTGTTGCTTCAGAGGTCATGTTTAGCCTTTACAAAATTCATTTAGGTGATGGGGCTATTTAGCCCAATAAACATCCAAGTCAACCTGCTGCTGTTGCAGTACCGCGGCGACCGGCATATCACTTATGTTGTTCACTGTTTTTGCCTGTTGATAGACCGCGAGCTTATCGTCGCCGGTGATCAACAGAATTAATTTCTTACTATTTAAAATGCCATTGAGCGACAGCGTCATGCGATCCACCAACTCACCGGTGACCGCACTTTGCTTGGCGGTAATCGCCACGCAGTTTGGCGCTGTCTCGGCAAGTGCGGCGTCTAGTCCTTCGGCGTTGGGAAACAGCGACGCGGTGTGCCCATCCGGGCCCATACCCAATACAGTTATGGCAAAGGGTTGATGCAATTGTTGGTAAGCTTGATTCACTGCAGCAACGGCCGCTTGGGGTTTCGCATCCGGCGTTTTCATGCCAATCACTTGCTGGGCCGGAAAGCAGTTACGCAACAGGGCTTCATTGCTACCCTTGTGATCCAAGGCAACCCAGCGATCGTCAACCAACGCCACTTGCACGCGCGGGTCTAACACCTTACCCAAGGCTTCATACACAGGGCCAGGTGTGCTGCCACCGGATAAAAGCAAGCTGGCTTTGCCGGCGGAGGCTAGCGCCAGATCCACCTGCGCCAACAAGTCTTGCTCTAGCTGCGCTTGCAGTGCCTGTTTAGATTCGAAAAAATATTCTTTAATCACAACTTAATCCTGCACATGCCATTGGCGATTATCATCTGCCATTAAATCTTCAGAAGATTCAGGGCCATTGGTTCCCGCCGCGTAATAAGACAGGGGCGCCAAGTTTTTCTTCCAACCGGCAATGATCGGGTCAGCCCAGCGCCAGGCGTAGTCCACTTCTTCCCGGTGCACAAACAGGGTGCCATTGCCGGTCATGGCATCCAGCATCAAACGCTTATAGGCATCTGCCACCGGCGCATTGCACTCGGCCGCCAAATCAATTTCAAATTCAATGGGGCGCAGTTTTACATCGGCACTGGCGATATCCTTGCTCATCAGATTGATATAGATATGTTCTTCCGGTTGCAGGCGAATCACCAATTGATTGTTTTGCTCCTTGCCAAACAACGAGTGAGTCACCGGTTTGAACTGGATAACCATCTCGGCATAGCGACCGCTCATGCGTTTGCCGGTGCGCAAGTAGAAGGGCACACCCTTCCAGCGCCAGTTATCGACAAAGGCGCGAATGGCAACAAAGGTTTCTGTGCGACTGGGTTTGCCCAGATCGCCGATGTAGCTATCGACTGGCTTGCCGCCCGCCTCGCCATCGACGTACTGTGCGCGCACTGTGTGCTTACCGATATCGTCGCCGGTAATTTTGCGCAGCGAGCGCAATACTTTAATCTTTTCACTGCGCACGCTGTCTGCGTCTAGCGCGTTGGGCGGGTCCATGGCAACGAAACACAAGAGTTGCAGCAAGTGATTCTGCACCATATCGCGCATGGCACCGGCGCCATCATAAAAACCACCGCGACTTTCAACGCCGACGGATTCGGCCAGTGTGATCTGCACGTGATCGATAGAGTTGGCGTCCCAAATATTTTCGAACATGCGATTGGCAAAGCGCAGCGCCAATAAATTTTGCACCGACTCTTTACCTAGGTAGTGATCGATTCGAAAAATTTGCGACTCCGTGAAATACAGCGCGATCTCGCCATTAATTGCCTCGGCTGACTCGCGATCGTAACCCAAGGGCTTTTCTACGATAACGCGGGCGCTGTCGCTGACGAGATCCAGGCTCGACAAGGTGGCGCACACACCGCCAAAGAGCGAGGGCGGGATGGCGAGGTAGTACACCGGCGTTGCTGCGGAGGCTTTAAGTAGCTCGGCCATATCGTTCCAACTGGCCACATCGCTGAGGTCGACATTGACAATCAACAAGCGCTCGGCGAATTGCACCCAGGTCGACTCTTCAAACTCGCCTGGGCGTAAAAACTTCTGCAGGGCTGCTTTCACGCCCTGCACGAATTCTTCTTGCGTGGTGTTGCCGCGGCTCGTCGCCAAGACGCGCGACCCCTCCACCATTCGGCCCTCTTCTTCGCAACGGTAGAGCGCAGGCATAAGCTTGCGCATCGATAGATCACCGGTACCGCCAAATATCACCCAATCTGTCGCCTGCAATTGAAACCCCTTAAATTATTTCTGCACCTACTTACCCACTAGCCAAGATCCAACACCGCCAAAACCACCCCGCTTTTGCGGGAATAGCAGCAGAAGACTCTGAGGGAAGCATAATTATTAATTGACAGCGCTGTCAACGGAATGCTTGGCGCAAAATGCGATTGCGGCGATTCATACGTATGCAGAGCTGTCTTTTATGTGATCAAGCCCGCTAACAGCTTGATATATATCGATGACTATTATGCCACAATTAGGCTGCAGACAAAGACCCATTATCGCCACTTAGACCCGCAAAAGGCGCATATTGCCATTGACAGCGCTGTCAACTTGGATCAAAGTCGCATTCCAACAGTGAAAAGCTGCATCGCAAAACACAGAAACGGATGACGGCACCACAAAACACTGTTAGAGTTCATATGACTATAAGCATAAGATTTTCAGGAGTGTGACCAATGGCCAGTGCGACCGAAAGTGCCAGCTATCAGCTAGCGAGTGAAACCCAAGACAAAAACTACAACGTACCCTTAGCGGCGTTAACGATCTTATTTTTTATGTGGGGCTTCCTTACCTGCCTCAACGATATCCTTATCCCCCATTTAAAAAGCGTCTTTTCGCTCAGCTATACCCAAGCTATGTTGGTGCAGTTTTGCTTTTTTGGCGCCTACTTCGTAGTATCCATGCCCGCAGGCCATCTGGTTAAAAAGATTGGCTTCAAAAAAGGGATTGTCAGCGGCCTAATTATTGCCGGCATTGGCTGCTTGATGTTTTACCCAGCGGCAAGCCTGCGCTACTACCCCCTGTTTCTTGGTGCGCTGTTCGTTCTCGCTGCTGGCATAACGATACTGCAAGTGTCGGCCAACCCCTATGTCACCGCCCTAGGCCCACAGGCCACGGCATCCAGCCGTCTGACCATGACCCAAGCCTTCAACTCCCTAGGCACTACCGTAGCACCCTACTTCGGCGCTACGCTCATCCTGTCTGCCGCGGTTTTAGGTGCAGAGCAATTAGCGGCGCTTAGCCCGGCCGAATTAGACAGCCATCGCGCCCAAGAAGCTGCCGCCGTACAACTTCCCTATGTGGGTTTAGCGCTGACGCTGTTCGCCCTTGCCTGCATCTTCGCGTGGTTTAAACTGCCAGCCATCACGCCAGAAGAAACCGTGGTACACGGCGGTGATAACGACACGATTTGGCATCACCCCCACCTGATTATGGGCGCCATCGCCATCTTTCTCTATGTAGGAGCCGAGGTTGCCATAGGTAGTTTGCTGGTGAACTATTTCGCCCTGCCCGAAGTTGGCAATATGCCCGAGGCAACCGCCGCCGAGTACATTACCTACTACTGGGGCGGCGCCATGGTCGGTCGCTTTATTGGCGCGGCGGTAATGCAAAAATTGAAGCCGCAATATGTTCTCGCATTCAATGCCACCGCTTGTGTGATATTACTGGCGGTGACGATGATGACCGACGGCAATATCGCGCTCTGGTCTGTTCTGGCCGTTGGCCTATTCAACTCAATCATGTTCCCAACCATTTTCGCGCTAGCCATCACGGGCTTGGGCAGGCTCACCAGCAATGGCGCCGGCCTCATCTGCCTGTCGATTGTTGGCGGCGCCATTGTACCGCTCATGCAGGGTATGTTGGCCGACGGTATTGGTTTACAAATCTCGTTCATATTGCCCTTAGTCTGTTACATCTATATCGCCGTGTACGGATTAAAAGGCTCACAGCCTCGCTAAGTGTGATGCACCGCTTGGCCCGCACCTTGTGCGGGCTTTTTTTTGCCCGACAAATACCGCCCTGCCCCTGCTACAATACGCAACCAAAGCTCACGCTGAATGAGAAGCTTGGCCCCTGCAGGGCCGCACGACTTTTGAACCGTCACAGGAATTACTCATGCTGCAAAAGACAGTTACCATGGCCGCCACCAAGCGCGTCGCGTTAGTGGCGCACGACAACAAGAAAAAAGAGCTAGTGGCCTGGTGCCAAAAACACCATAAAGATTTAGCGCCGCACACACTGTACGGCACCGGCACCACTGGCGCGGTGATTGAGCGCGACGCGGGCTTAACAATCAATAAGTTAATTAGCGGCCCCTTGGGTGGCGATCAACAAATCGGTGCGCTGATAACCGAGGGCAAAGTGGACTTCCTAATTTTCTTTTGGGACCCCTTCGAGCCGCTGCCACACGACCCTGATGTGAAAGCCTTGCTGCGCATTGCCGCCGTGTGGAATATTCCCGTGGCCTGCAATCCCGCATCGGCCGATGTGATGGTCTATTCAACCTTATTTCGCGGCAGCTTCGACCGACAAGTGCCTGATTATGAGGGTTACTTAAAAGAGCGCCTGGGAAACTAAGCTAGGGAACCTCTGAATAACTCTGGTACCGCTCTGCGTGATCTGTAGCGGTCAGCCGCAAGGCGAGTTTCGCAGCTAATGGCCGTAGCCCTTAGCAAGAAGTTCAACGCAGCGGATGGCCGCTACAGGTCACGCAGAGAGGTTCCCTAGGTATTTATTCATCGGCCATAAAAAAACCCGCTTGCGCGGGTTTTTTACCATCTGGTGACTTTACATTCTATTGCGGCTGACAACTAATATTGGCGTCTCCCGCCGACATTGGTAGCAACTGAACGTTTGCCAAAGAAATATCAACTTTGCTCGCCGCGTCTATGGCAAAAGGCGCGGTAATGGCGTCAATTTTCAAACCGGCATTCACAAAGCACTGTAAATCCACCGACACTTTACGCCATTGATTAAGCTCACCCTGTTTCAGCAACGTGGTCATATCCACAGCACCGCTACAGGCGTCACCGCAATCGAGACGAATTGCCGCCGCACCTTCGGGTGCCGCGTTCACCCGCAAATCCAGTATCAAGCTCGACTTGCTGGCGAGGAAACCAGAAAAATCGACGCTGATATCTGACGCGATGACAACTGACGCAGGTTCAGTGCCCGAGAAAATGAGTCGCCGCGCATCATCCTGCAGTAGATAATCGTGACCGGTTAAACTCACCGCTGAAGATTCGGCGGTATTGGTGGTCACCGGCTTTTTGCCCTCGCTGTCGACTAAATAAATTTGCCAAGGATCGAGCACACGGCTTTCAAATATGCCCAAGGGTACAGGCCCTTGACCAGGCGCAGCTAGGTTGCGGTCCTCGGGTAAATTGCTCGGCAAGGTATCCTTATCGCTGTAAGACAAACCAAAACCATAGGGAAACAAAGGCTGGTAATTTTTATCGCCCTTATTCAACATCACTTGGCTTAAATCTTTCGGCCAGCTAAAGGTGAGCTTGCCTTTGAAGTCAACATTAATTGAGCCATCCGCCTTTGCCATGATCACATCGGCGACACCTTGGCCTTCAGAACCCGGTAAAAATGCGGCCACAAAGGCATTGGACTGATTCAACTCGGCATTGACCCACAAAGGCCGACCGGATAAAAAGACCGACACTACAGGAATGCCTTGGGCCCGAAGCGAGGCGAGCAACTGTAAATCTTTTCGCGTTGCCGGCTGGTATTCGAGCGAGTTGATATCGCCCTGCCATTCGGCATATGGATTTTCACCAAATACCACGATGGCGACATCGGGTTTGTCATCAAACTTACCTTCTTCGCTCAGCGTTACTTTGCCACCGGCAGCGTCGACCACCGCTTTAACACCGGCGTAAATGGAGGTTGCGCCGGGGAAATCGGCATTGGTGTTGCCAGTGCCCTGCCACGACAGCGTCCAGCCGCCCGATTGCTTGCCAATATTATCGGCGCCGTCACCGGCCATTAAAATATGTTGCTTGGGGTTGAGTGGTAAAATCTGATCTTGGTTTTTCAGCAATACCAAAGATTCACGCACCGCTTGACGAGCCAGCGCGCGATGCTCGGGGTTGCCCAACACATCGCCAACACCGTTAAGCACCGCGCGTTGCTTTGGCGATACACCATCAAACAATCCGGCACGCATTTTTACGCGCAAAATACGACGCACAGCGTCGTCCAAACGGGCCATGGGAATTTCGCCGCTCTTTGCTTGGCGAATCGTATTTTCCAGCAAGTCATGCCATTCCTGAATGGCCATAAACATATCTAAGCCAGCATTAATAGCCTGAGGGCAAGAGGTGAAGTCACAGCCGGGCACAAAGCCATGGCCATTCCAATCTCCGACCACGAAGCCATCAAAACCCATTTGGTTTTTTAGCACTTCAGTGAGCATGTGGAAGCTGCCGTGCAGCCGCTCGCCATTCCAGCTATTGAACGATGCCATAACCGTTTGCGCGCCGGCACTGAGGCCAGAAAAATAACCCTGCGCGTGAATATCTCTCAATTCCAATTCGCTTATTTTGGTATCGCCGCGGTCTCGGCCCATGTAGGTGCCGCCATCGCCGACAAAATGCTTAACCGTGGCCACCATTTTAGAGGGCGAAAACAATTCGCTGGTGCCAGCCTCACCCTGGATGCCCTTGACCATTTCCGCGGCAAATTGGCGCACAATTTCCGGGTCTTCCGAATAGCCTTCGTAGGTTCTACCCCAGCGATCATCGCGCGGCGTTGCCACCGTTGGGGCAAAAGTCCACTGCACACCGGTGGCAGACACTTCGCGCGCCGTGGCAGAACCAATGGCGCGTATTAATTCTGGGTTGCGGGTTGCGCCCAAGCCAATATTGTGGGGGAACAGGGTCGCGCGAATCACGTTGTTGTGGCCGTGCACGGCGTCAGTACCCCAGATGACTGGAATCGCTAAATCGCCATCGCTGGTGTCCATGGAAGCCTGATAAAAGGCTTCGGCCACATTCACCCAATCGGTTTCACTGGCGTACTTGTCGTTATTGGGAAAGGTGCCGCCGCCATTGAGAATTGAACCAATGTGGTATTGCTTGACCTGCGCCGGTGTTATATAGCGAATCTCAACCTGTACCAGCTGCCCGACCTTCTGCTCAACAGACATCTGCCCCAACAGCTCGGTGATGCGCGCCTCGGTTTTTGCGTCGGCGCGAATAGGGCTATTGACTGGCGCCCAAGCAACCTGTTCAGCCGGCGCTGGCTGATCTGAACGACAGGCCGCTAGCGCCAACAATAGACACCCTAGGCTCCCCAGTTTAAGCGTGGTTTTCATAACACTGCCTTTGAATTATGCGCTGATTTTCAGCCTATTTTTTTGACATTCATTCACCCTGGCGGGCGCAACGAGTTTATTTTTATGCGTCTCGTATCTAAATATCTAAGGCCTTAACCTTGAAAAATACCGACCACCCAAGGTGGCCGGCAAAGCGAACGAGAGAATACGCAGCCTGATGTACCCATACATCAGATTACCGGTGCTTACAAAACACCCGTGACCCCAGCCCCTTGAAATACTCACCCAAAAAGGCTCACTAACGCGTCACACCACCAATATAGTCAAAACTACCATAAGAATGCAAGACCCTTGTGTCGATATCTTGCATTTGGGTGTTTAGATGTGTGTTTCGTCATACAGTCACAAAACCCTATACTCACGCTAACAATCAGCCATAGGACGCCGGAATGTTCAGATATCTCGCCTGCTTTAGTCTCCTTTTGAACCTGCTTGCCTGCTCGACCGAGCAAGACAGCGCTGAGGATTATCAATGGTTAGAACAGGTAGAAGGTAAAGCCGCCATTGCCTGGGTCGATGCTAATAACAGTGAAACGGCGGCCAGACTCGGCAAATCTGCGCTCTATCAGCCCCTGTATGATCAGGCGCTGGCTATTTTGTCTAGCCCGGAGCGCTTGCCAAAGATCGATCAAAAGGGCGACTACGTTTACAACCTTTGGCAGGATACGGAACATCCGCGGGGCGTTTACCGGCGCAGCTTAGTCAGTGATTTCATTGCTAACGCCCCAGTTTGGCAGACCGTCGTCGATCTCGACGCCCTGTCGGCCGAGGAAAACAAGAAATGGGTGTTTAAGGGCTTAAATTGCCTAGCGCCGGAATACCGCCTCTGCCTGCTGTCGCTGTCAGAGGGCGGCGGCGACACCATCGAAGTGCGCGAATTTAATACGGAAACACTGAGCTTTGTCGCGCAAGGTTTTAACCTCGCGGCGGCAAAAACAAATATCGACTGGATTGACGAAAATCAGGTTTACCTCGGCACCGATTTTGGCGCCGATAGCCAAACGGATTCCGGCTACCCACGCCAAGTGCGTATTTGGTCGCGCGGCACCGCCTTTACCGATGCCAAACTTTTATATAGCGCCGACAAGAGCTCGGTATCGGCCAGCGGCCATCGCTATAAAGACGGCCAGTTCAGCGTCGACATCATTACCGACGCCACCACCTTTTGGGAGTCTCGCTATCAGCTGCTCGCCAACGGTAAGCTGAGCGATATCGCTCTGCCATCAACCGCCACCATTAACGACTTTATAAAAGGCCAATTGTTAGTTTCACTGAAACAAGAATGGCAGTTCAACGGCCGCCTATTTCCCGAAGGCGCGGTGCTGTTAATCAGGCCACAAGCACTGGTCACACCCGAAAAAGCGGCGGCCCACGACATCGCACTGTTGATAGAGCCAAGTCCAGAGTTTATCGTCGAGGAATTACACGCAAGCCCGCGCGGCATTCTCGCCATTGGCTTGGTCGACGTAAAAGCACAGGCGCGTTTGTACACCTCGGTTAACGGCAACTGGCGCTCCCAAGCCTTAGATTTACCTTCGGTGGGCAGCCTAAGTATTGAAACTATTGATCAGAAAAGCGGCGCGTTTTTCGCGCGATTTGAAGATTTTCTTACCCCGCCCAGCCTGTACTACCTAGACACCAACCTGAAATCCCAGGTGGTCGCCGCCCAAGCGGCAAGTTTTGACGCCAGCGAATTAAAGGTTGAACAGTATTTTGCCCAATCCGCCGATGGCACCCAGGTTCCCTACTTTGCGGTGATGAAAAAAGACACCCAATTTGACGGTAAAAACCCAACCCATATTTTTTCCTACGGAGGCTTTCGGGTTTCGTTAAAACCGTCTTACTCCGGCTCCTATGAAGATCTAAATGGCGTTTACGGAAAACTTTGGCTCGAGCGCGGCGGTGTATTCGTGCTCGCCAATATTCGCGGCGGTGGTGAGTACGGCCCCGCTTGGCATAGCAGCGTGCTATTAGAAAATCGCCACAAAGCCTATGAGGATTTTGAAGCTGTGGCACAAGACTTGGTTAACAAGAAGATCACCTCGGCCAAACATCTAGGTATTGAGGGCCGTAGTAACGGCGGCCTACTCGTCGCCGCCACGATGGTTAGACACCCAGAGTTATACGGTGCCGTTATCAGTGGCGTGCCGCTGTTAGATATGCAGCGCTACCATAGGCTACTTGCCGGCGCGAGCTGGATGGCCGAGTACGGCAACCCAGACATAGAATCAAACTGGCAGTGGCTGAAAACCTACTCGCCCTTCCAAAAGGTCAGCGCCGAACAACAATACCCACCGATTTTGTTTTACACCTCAACCAAAGACGACCGCGTGCACCCAGGCCACGCGCGCAAAATGGCCGCTAAAATGAAAGCTCAGGGCCACCGCGTTGAGTATTATGAAAACCGCGAAGGCGGCCACGGCGGCTCTAGCACCAAAGAGCAACTGGCAAAGCGCGTTGCCCTTGGTTACACATTACTGTGGGAAACCTTACGCTAACTGCTGGGCTCTCACATAGCGAATCAACCCAGAGGTAGAGCCGTCCTGTGTTGCCGGCGGCTCTTCACCCTCCAGCTGTGGCTCCAATTTATTCGCCAACAGTTTGCCTAACTCAACACCCCATTGATCGTAAGAGCACACATCCCAAATCACGCCTTGCACGAAGATTTTGTGTTCATAGAGCGCAATTAAACCGCCCAAGCTTTGCGGGGTAATTTTTGTCATCAATAGCGTGCTGGTCGGTTGGTTACCTCTATGTACTTTATGCGGTGCCAGGGCACGTTGTTCTGCCTCCGATAAACCGCGCGCCGCGAGATCGGCGAGCACCGCCTGCTCATCCACACCGTCCATCAAAGCCTGAGTCTGGGCAAATAAATTAGCCAAAAGATTCGTATGGTGCTCATCTGTTTCCAGCACGGGTGTGACTGAGCCAATGAAATCTGCGGCAACGTTATGAGCACCCTGATGTAACAGCTGATAGAAAGCATGCTGCCCATCAATGCCCAACTGGCCCCATAAAATCGCACCAGTGGTGTAGGAAATCGACTCGCCCGCGCGGTTGACGGTTTTGCCGTTACTCTCCATTTCCGCTTGCTGTAAATAAGCCGGCAAATATTTTAACGCCTGATCGTAGGGTAAAATGGCCTGCGTTGGCATATTGAGGAAAGTGTTATTCCACACCCCAATCAAGGCCATTAACAAGGGCACATTGTCGCGTTCTGGCGTCTCAAAAAAATGTCGATCCACCTCATAGGCGCCGGCCAGCATCTGCTCGAACTGGTCAAAGCCTAAATACAGTGCCACCGGTAATCCGATGGCAGACCAAAGTGAAAAACGCCCGCCGACCCAATCCCACATCTCAAAACAATTTTCCGGCGCTATGCCCATGGCCTGCGCTTTTGCCACCGCAGAGGTCACCGCGACAAAGTGTTTTGCCACCGCGTCGTTTGCACCAGCCTGTTGCAATAACCAGGCCTTCGCCGTGCGCGCGTTTAACAGGGTTTCGCGCGTGGTAAAGGTTTTAGAGGCAACCACGAAAAGGGTTCGCTCAGGATCTAAATCGGCCAGTACACGGCGAATTTGCACCCCGTCGACATTGCTCACAAAATGGACCTTAAGCCTGTCGTCGGCATAAGACGCCAAGGCCTCGCAGGCCATTTGGGGGCCTAAATTGGAGCCTCCAATACCAATACTCACCACGTCGGTAATGGTTTTGCCGCTGTACCCGAGCCATTGACCCGAGCGAACCTGAGCGCAAAAGCGGCGCATTTGTTTTAGGCTGCGCTGCACATCTAAGGCGATATTTTTACCGTCTACCCAATAGGCACGACCGCTGCTATCCCGTAAAGCCACGTGCAACACGGCGCGATTTTCGGTGCTATTTAATGGCACTCCATCCCAAAGTTGTTGGCGCCAAGCCGGAAAATCCACCGCTTTAGCCAAATCTAACAGGCGCTCAAAGGTGGTCTCGCAGAGGTTGTTTTTGGAAAAATCGTACAACTTATCGGCCACCCTGCGCGAGCAATTGGAAAAGCGTTGCGCATCTTGCTGAAACAAGCCCGAAATGGAGCGATCTTTAACTGCCGCGGCGTGCTGAACCAAATTCTGCCACTCGGGCAACTCTGCTCTGGAAGACATAACGGAACCTTAATTTCGATAAAAAATGACAACGTTGTCTCATTTTCCACAAGCAATCAAACCTTGTCAATGCGAAGTTCGCTTTCTTTCTTGCTGTGGCAGCCATAACCGTCTCGAGCTAAACAGACCAGAGCCCGAAAGGTGTTTCGGCTTGCCGAAGCCCGCGAATCGCTCTACCCTAGCCCCATCTTCGAATCCGTATTTTGCAAAAAGGCACCTCAAACCCCATGAAGGCAACCATCAAGGACGTGGCAAAACTTGCCGGCGTATCATTTAAAACCGTTTCTCGCGTCATTAATCGCGAGCCGAGTGTCGGGCAAGAGCTGCAAGAAAAAGTATTGGCTGCCGTTAAAGAATTAAACTACCAACCCAATTTAGGCGCGCGACTCATGCGCGGTGCCGCCTCTTCAATCGGCTTCATTTACGACAACCCCAACAGCAACTACGTCATCGAAATGCAGAATGGCATTTTGAGCACCTGCAGAACCGAGGGTTATGAATTAGTGATTCACCCCTGTGATGCAAGATCGCCGGACATACTTTCCGAACTGACAGAAATGCTCGATCGCTCGCGCGTCGGCGGTTTAGTGTTAACGCCACCACTGTCGGAAACGCCAGCGGTTATCGAGGCGCTGAAAAAGAAAAAGGTGCGTTTTGTGCGTATTTTATCGGGTTCGCACGCACCGGACAGCCAATCCCCCTGCGTTTTTATCGACGATAAAACCGCAGGTTTTGACATCACCCAATACTTGATCGACTTAGGCCACAAACGCATTGCGTTTCTCGGCGGCGATATGGAGCACGCCTCCAGTGGCGAGCGCCTTGAGGGTTACAAAGACGCGCTCAAGCAGAATAACTTAGCCATTGATGAATCGCTCATCCTACCCGGCGAGTACGCGTTTGAATCGGGCATTGAACGCTCGAAAAAATTGCTGTCACTGGCCAATAAGCCCACCGCTATTTTTGCCTGTAACGATGAAATTGCCGCGGGTACTTTATTTGCCGCGCGTATTTTAGGCGTTGCCGTGCCCCAAGCGCTGTCCATTGTCGGCTTCGAAGATTCACCCTTTTCTCGCCAAGCATGGCCAAAACTCACCACTGCGCAACAACCCAATAACACCATCGCACAGACAGCCGCCAAACTGCTTATCAACGATATCCGGTCCCAGCGCGATGACGATAGCGATGCTGCGAATCAAGGTTTTTATCCTAAATTAGTGGTTCGAGATTCGAGCTGCCCCGCCGCACAATGAAATAAGGGGTGAAACGGGGCTTTACAGGCCCGTTTTTTTACCTCACAATGACAACGTTGTCTCACAATTATTGGGGAATTTGATGTCCAGCGCACTCGCCACCATCCAAGCAGAACAAACCTTGATGTACCAGGAAGCCGCGTCGAGCGCCGATGTGGTGGCCAACCAACAAACCTTAAATCAGGACGCTGTTCAACAAGCCGTGGCGGCTATTAGAGCCTTCAACCCTAGCGCCGTGGTAACGTTGGCGCGCGGCAGTTCGGATCATGCAGCAACCTATGCCAAGTATCTTATCGAGACTCGCACCGGCATTTTGACTTCCTCCGCATCGCCCTCGGTTAGTTCGGTCTACCTGGCCAAACAACGGCTGCACGGGGTTTTGTATATTGCGTTTTCTCAGTCGGGCAAAAGCCCTGACCTATTAGCCGGTGTGGCGCAGGCAAAAGCGGCCGGCGCACTGACCCTAGCCATCGTTAATGTTGAAGATTCACCGCTGGCGCAAATGGCAGATCTGGTTATTCCACTCAGAGCTGGGCCAGAAAAAAGTGTCGCGGCGACCAAGTCTTACATCGCAACCTTGAGTGCGATATTGCACCTAGTGAGCGAGTGGAGCGAAGATCAATTATTACAGAAGGCGTATAAACAACTGCCGCAATTGCTGGCCGACGCCTGGCAATGTGATTGGTCCGCAGCGCTTGACACCTTAAAAGATGCATCCAATTTATTCGTCATCGGCAGAGGCTTAGGCTTCGGCGTGGCGCAGGAAGCAGCGCTGAAATTCAAAGAAACCTGCGGCCTGCACGCCGAAGCATTTAGTTCGGCGGAAGTAAAACATGGCCCCATGGCCATCGTAAAAGCCGGCTTCCCCGTACTCATGCTGGCGCAGCAGGACGAAACCAGCGACGGATTTAACGCCTTGATTAAAGACTTTGAAGCTCGCTCGGCCAAAGTACTAGTCGCCGGCGAACGCGCCGTAGGCCCATTAAGCTTAGAGGTTGTTGGCGGCGCTCACCCCGCTCTCGCGCCGCTCTTGGCCATTCAAAGCTTTTATAAAATGGCCAACGCATTATCCGTGGCGCGCGGTTACAATCCAGATGAACCACCACACCTTCGCAAGGTCACGGAGACCCTCTAATGCAACGCCTAACCGCGCTCATTAATGCAACCATTTTCGACGGCGAGCACTGGCACAGCGATAAAGCCCTAGTGCTGGCCAATGATAAGATTCGCGCGTTGGTGCCAGCAAGTGGCTTGGAAAAGGCTAACTACGAGCTGGTCGACCTGACTGGATTAAAACTTATTCCTGGGCTTATCGACACCCAAGTCAACGGTGGCGGCGGGGCTCTGTTAAACGACAAGCCCAGTGTCGCAACCCTTTGCACCATAGGTGATGCCCACAGAAAGCTGGGCACCACCTCTTTTTTACCCACCTTAATCAGCGACGATCTCTCTGTGGTGGGCGCCACCATCAAAGCCGTTTCCGAGGCGATGGCAAAGAAAGTGCCCGGTGTTATTGGCGTGCATTTAGAGGGCCCGTTTTTAAACAGTTTGCGTAAAGGCGTACACAACGCAGAAAAGTTTAAAGTGATAGACGAACAGGCTTTCGAGCTGCTGACCTCACTCAAGAGTGGTAAAACCTACGTAACACTAGCACCTGAGTGCACCACGCCGGAAATGATAAAACGCCTTGCCGATGCCGGCGTTATTGTTGCCGCGGGTCACACGGCGGCAACATACGAGGAAACAAAACTCGCCCTCGATAGCGGCTTGAAAGCCTTTACCCACCTATTTAATGCGATGACGCCGCTCACCAGTAGAGAACCCGGTGTGGTGGGTGCCGCACTCGAAGATCACCATAGTTGGTGTGGCATTATTGTCGATAATTATCACGTTGCGCCTGCCACGCTGAGAGTCGCTATAGCCGCAAAAGCTAAAGGCAAAATGGTATTGGTGACCGACGCCATGCCGACCGTAGGTGCCAGCGAAAAATCCTTTATTTTAAATGGCGAAAAAATATTTGCTAAGGATGGCCGCTGTGCCACCGCTAACGATACGCTCGCCGGCTCAGACCTGGATATGATTGGCGCCGTTAAAAACACCCATGAATTATTGGGCCTAGCCTTGGGCGAAGCCATCCGAATGGCGTCCACCTACCCAGCCGAGATGTTGGGTATGGCATCGGAGCTCGGGCAACTCAAACCTGATTTTCGCGCTAACTGCATCACCATCGATGATGATTTTAATGTGCATCACAGTTGGATTGATGGCCAATTGGTGCAATATATTTAGTCTGCGCAAGCCGATATAACCCTCTTGTCAAAAATTCTATAGGCGGCTTAGCTGCCTATTTTTCTTTGCCTATTCGCTACTAATACCCTAGACAAGCAGGACGATGGACAAGCAAGGTAATGAACAGCCAGTCACAAATCCGCCTGTTAGATAAATAGTGACCTGCTACTATGGAGCCATAATAAAACCCTTGGAGCAGGCATGAAATTTTTGCGCGTTTTATCCGTAAGTGTTGTCGCACTTATTATCATTTCAATTACCGCGATCTACCTACTCTTGCGCATGAGTTTGCCGCAACTCGACGGCACGCTAACACAATCCGATCTGCAAGCCCCGGTATCGATTGAGCGAGACGCGCAAGGCATCGTAGAGATTGAAGGTAAAACTCGAGCTGATATCGCTTTTGCCCTAGGCTTTGCCCATGCCCAAGAACGCTTTTTTCAGATGGATTTACAAAGGCGCAACGCCGCCGGCGAATTGTCGGCGCTGTTTGGAGAAGCGGCGCTAGACCACGACAAGCAAGTAAGATTACATCGATTCCGCGCTCGGGCTCAACGCAACTTACAGCACTACCCAAGCCACGCCATCGATATTCTGAATGCCTACAGCAAGGGCGTTAACTTTGGTTTAGAAAGTTTATCGGCCGCCCCTTTTGAGTACACCCTGCTCGGGCAAACCCCTGCCCCTTGGCAGCCAGAAGACAGTATTCTTACCGTCTTCAGCATGATTCTCGTATTGCAAGACGATCAAGGTTGGTTCGAACGCACCCGCGGTATTATGGCCGAATCTTTACCCGCTGACCTCTACGCCTTTTTCACACAACAAGGAGGCCAGTGGGACGCGCCGCTGATAGAAAGCGACACAACCGGGGCCAGCCTAGCCTCAGCGCCTATCCCAAGCACCGGTTGGTCCGATTTAATGCCCGATTCGACCGCGATGCGCTATGTGCCCATAGTGTCTGAGGATGTCGTCGTCGGCAGTAATAACTGGGCTGTGTCGGGTGCTATCTCCAAACATGGCGGCGCCATGATTGCCGATGACATGCACCTCGCCATTCGGGTGCCCAATATTTGGTTTCGCGCCCAGTGGCAACATCCTGATACCGGGCGTTTAGTCAGCGGCGCCACGCTCCCAGGCACTCCTTTAGTCGTCGCAGGCTCAAATGGCAAAGTGGCATGGGGCTTCACCAATACCCAGGGCGATTGGTCCGATGTTATTTTGCTCGAGCTCAATGACAGCAAAGATGCCTACAAAACCGCCGAGGGCTGGCAGGCATTTGAACTTTTCCAAGAAGCCATCGCGATCAAAGACCAAGCCACACATTCCTTCCAAGTCCGGGAAACCCAGTGGGGCCCGGTCATCGGAGAAGACTCAAAAGGCCGGCTCTTAGCGCTGAGATGGACGGCGCACGACATAACTGGCGCCAACATGGGTCCCTATATTATGGAGTCTGTGGCGTCCGTGGCCGATGCGCTTAAGCTCGGCCCCAGTTTCGGTATGCCGCACCAAAACCTCGTTATGGCAGACGATAGCGGCGCTATCGGCTGGACCATCGCTGGCCCCTTTCCCAAGCGTGTCGGTACCGACGGCAAACTACCTGAAAGCTGGAGCGATGGCTCGCGATCATGGCAAGGGATTCGTGGGCTGGATGAACATCCCGCCATATCTACACCGGAAAACCAACGCATTTGGACGGCCAATGCAAGAACCCTTTCAGATGAGGCCTTCGAAAGGATGGGTGATTCTGGCTACGCCCTTGGTGCGCGGCAGCAGCAAATTAGAGACGATTTATTCGCCCTAGAAAGCTTTGACGAAAATGACTTGCTCAACATTCAACTGGACGACAAGGCCGTTTTCTTAACGCCCTGGCGCGATCATCTATTGCAACGCCTGTCGCAAGCGGACATTACTCAGCCCTCATTGATTGAAGCGAAAGCGCACCTAGAACAATGGACAGCAAGGGCGGAAATAGACTCTGTAGGCTATCGACTAGTGCGCGAGTTCCGATTAAAGACCATCGAGTATTTAACCGCACCGCTGATTAGCTATATGCAAACCATCGATCCAAACTTCGATTTAGCAAACGCTAACCGGCAAATCGAATACCCAGCTTGGAGCCTACTGCAAGCCAGACCGCTGCACCTACTCAATCCAGACTTTAGCAGCTGGGATGAACTGGAACTTTTCGCCATTAACGCGGTGGTGGAGCCTTTATATAAAGACGGCAGTCTCGCCGATAATACCTGGGGCGAGGCCAATAAAGTGATTATCGAACACCCCATGGCGCGCTTTGTCGGCCCCATCAAGTGGTTTATGTCCATGCCCCATGAACCACTCAATGGCGACACCCACATGCCGCGAGTGCAAACGCCCACGCACGGCGCCAGCGAGCGTTTTGTCGTTTCACCTGGGCGAGAATCTGAAGGCATTTTTCACATGGCAACAGGGCAAAGTGCGCACCCGCTGTCACCGTTTTTTGGCAATGGTCATCAAGATTGGGTAGATGGGAGAGCCTCGCCTTGGCTCAAGGGTAAAACGACACACACACTGATAATAAGTCCATAAATAAAAAAAGGCCTTCATCGAACACTGCTGTCCCACAAAAACGATATGACCATCGTTAGGCTTTAAGCCTCACAGTAGATGCGACATCTCGGCGTGTACTTGGACATGAGTTTGGTGCCCACACTAGCAACACGACGTGAATACATCCATCTAGTCTCAACACCCGCCCTTTGGGACCGGCCCACAATGACACATTGTGGGCGTTGCTATCGCTGCAAAGCATGCTTTGCCTATTAGCGATATCAACCCATGCGGGTGACGGTCGCTAGTACGGGCACCAAACTCTCCCGCGACATAACTGTGGGACAGCAGTGCTTCATCGAAGGCCTTTTTCAATGAAACTTATATTTAAGCTCGCGACTCTTTTCGCACCGTCACATCTTCCACTTGCGCACTGGGTGCGGGCACTGAAATATTGACCTGACCGGCATTCACGTTTTTATCCACCGTGTACTCGATAATACCGACGCTAATATTATCTTTCCCGCCCATCTCATTGGCTTCCGAAATAAAACGATAGCAACACTCCAGGGCTGGCCTATGGGTCGACAACACAAACTCGAGCTCACCGTGGTCGAGATACTCCGTTAAGCCATCACTGCACAACATCAATAATGAGTTTTGGGTTAACGCATAAGTATTAATGTTAGGTTCAATGAAATCAGTCACACCTAAGGCTCGAGTAATGTGATTTCTAACGCGACTGGAGCGCGCCTGGGTAACGGTCAAGGAACCGCTATCGATCATCTCCTGAACCAAACTGTGATCACTGGTGAGCTGACAAAGACCCTCTTTATTCCAGAGATACGCGCGTGAATCGCCTAAATGGGCAATTGTGACCTTATCCTGCCAAACCAATGCAAGTACAATTGTACTTCCCATATTGGCTAATTGAGGCGCGGTTATTTTAGCATCCAAAATTCCAGCATTTGCGGCATTCAGCGCATCTAAAATTTTGGCATGGATGACTAACAATTGCTGATCGGGCGTACAAGCCTGAAAAGTACTGGTGGGCAGGGCTTCGAGATGCTCGGTTACTGACTTAACCGCAATTTGGCTGGCTTTAGAGCCGCCCGTATAACCGCCCATACCATCGGCAATAACGACAAAACCCATCGGCAATGAAGGATGATTATACCAACCAATATGGTCCTCATTTTCATCCCGCATTTGGCCGATATCTGTTCGACCATTTATGGCGAGGCGAATTGCTTCCTTTGGTGTCATCGCACTAATCCAATGTGGCTCCTGCCGCCTCCATCAGGCAACATGCTGCGCTGGCATTTTAGCGCAATCCAATTTCAAAACTAAAGCAAGTCCAACGATTTATAATCGATTGACAGCCCAAAGACGCCAGATACAAACCAAATGAGTACGATAGCACCACAAACTCTTGCCATAGGTATTTGAAAAATTGCACCCAGATTTGCGATAATGCGCTGCCCCATAGGGAAGGCTATTCAAAAGGATTCGAAACCAAATAGGGACTCCCTGCCAAGATGGCAAGATTACCGCGACTCAATCTACCCGATATACCGCAGCACATCGTACAAACAGGCCACAATAATTTGCCCTGTTTTTTTGATGATGAAGACTACGAATTTTATTTACAGAGCCTAAAAACAGCTGCAGAGCAATATCGCGTCGATATTCATGCTTACGTATTACTGCCGAACATGGTGCAATTCATCGCCACGCCGCGCATAGAGCAAGGCATATCCTCGATGATGCAATCCCTCGGTAGGCGCTATGTGCAGTACGTAAATCACCGATACCGGCGCTCGGGTACGCTCTGGGGCGGACGCTATAAATCTAGCCTTATCGACTCAGAAGCCTATTTACTCACCTGCTATCGCTATGTAGAGCTCAAGCCCATGTACTTGGGCTTGGCAAACGAACCTGGCGAATACCCTTGGTCGAGCTTTAACTTTCATACGACGTTAGAGACCAGTGAGCTGATTAAAGATCACCGACTTTATACTGAGCTCGGCAAAAACACGCGCGAGCGAGTACAGGCGTACCGAAAACTATTTCGCTATGCCTTTGACTCGCGACTTTTAACCTACATTGCAGAAACGGTTAAGTTAGGCCAAGTGTTAGGGGGAGATTCCTTTAAAGACCGTATCGAGCGAATTGCTAACCAGCGCGTGCGGCCACTGAAACGAGGCCGTCCGCGCAAGCAAGATGAGCAACCAACAAAGACAGGCGAGAATAAAACCAGCACCGTTTAGCGCCCTAGATGATTGGGTAACCATTCGGCGCTCTTATTAGATGCCAGCGTAGCCAATGCGAAGATAGGTATAGTCACTCAAGAAAAAGGCTAACCACTAAGGTTAGCCTCCTCTACACACCAAAAAATCTACCACGCACAATAAGTTGAGTGGACACCGACTTACCGGCATATCCTTCCCGCTGAGTTGGAGCATCTAAGCGTATAGATGTACAATTATTTTTTACAAACTCTCTAACTTTCTAATATCACTGCACCAAAATTCAAAAGATGTTACCCATTGCTATAGGCCATGCCGGCATAAATTTTCATACACCTTTTCATATACTTCTACTTGGCTAGGCGCAAAGTTAGTGCGACTTTTGCAGCCAGAGGACAACCTCACCTAGCGGCTCCTTCGGATTTAATGAATTATGCCTTTGAGCACCTCTGGAACTGTTGTTGCAACAGCTTCCGTCGGGCTGGTAAAACGAGACCAATAAGGAGGGCTGCGTTTCTTACGCCACCAATGAATTCAATAGGCGCGAGGCAAAAATCTATCACCCGCTTTACTGAGTTATAAATTATCGAAAATTGCCGCGGCCGTCAAAAATGCACCGATAGGATTTCATACAAAGAAAGCATTACATGCTTGGCTCAAACTAAGACTCTAGCAATCCATTTTTAACGACATTTGCGATAAGCTGCACGCACGCCATTAATAATACTAATTAATGTTTTACAGTCCTTACACTCCTATCTTCCCGGGTTGCTTCAGCGTAAGTAACCAATAAGTAACACCTAACGCTAAAATCGTAACACCGATGGCAAACACATATTCATAAGATAGCTTTTCAATATCCAATACAATAACTTTCCTAGATATTGCCATTAAAGCCGTCGCCACGACCAACTTTACCGGAAAGGTATTAGAGCCCAAATATAATCGGATATTGATAAAAATTTCAATGGCGATGAGTACGGCCATAAAAGTGCCAAATACGTAAAAGATATCGTTAATATCCAACAGCATGAAGGGTGGAGCCATCAACCGTTGGTATAAGACAAATAACACGTCACCTATACCCCAAATAATCACCAACACCATTAAGCCGGCAAGGACTTTCACCGCGTATTGAATAATTTTATGAAAAAAGGAAATCAAGGGATCGGGGTGATCTTTCGGAAGTTCTTGGTGCAGCTCGTCGTTATTAGTCACCGTCTATGCGCTCTTTAATGAATTCACCCACTAGCTACGCTGGATGAAAACCTTTAGATCACAATCCCGTAGGTCGTAAACTACAACATCACGCTAGCTGATTTTGGGCGTGGCGCTCAACGGCGCTGGAAATTGCATCGGGGTTAAAGCCTCTGGAAGCCAAAAAACGGTACCACTTGGCCTTTTCCTGCAAATCACAGCCTTGGCTTTTAAATTTTCGTTCCAACTGTGCCAAAGCGATATCTTGCCAACAGGGCTCCGCATCGCGTAAGCAGGCCTCAATTAACGCGGGCAACACGCCTTTTTGACGCAGCTTCATAGCTATCCAGCTCTCACCCTTGCCTTGGCTAATACCGTAGCGGATATAACTTTCGGTATAACGTTGATCGTTTTGATAGCCAAACTCTTGAACCCGAGCTAATACACTTTCTACATGATGTTGCTGTTCGGTTTTCTCCAGCAACTTCCGCGTCAGTTCAGCCTCGCTGTATTCTCGTCGAGATAACAGACTTAACGCCGCATCCATAATTTCTGCTTCCGTTTGCAACGGTGCCCGCGCAGACTTCATGTCAGTACCCTCTGTAGCCTTTTTTAAGCAAAAAAAAGCCCCGCAGCTTTGACACTGCGGGGCGAGCTAACAACCTTATGATTCTTCCGTTTCTACAACGCTGTCTTCATCGCTTGAAGATTCAGCTTTCATCTTTCCACCCAACAACTCTGCCCTAACCTGCTGCTCTATTTCCGCCTGTATTGCTGGGTTTTCTACTAAAAACTTACCGACGTTACTCTTACCTTGGCCGATTTTATCGCCTTTATAGCTATACCAGGCGCCCGCCTTATCGATGAGCCCGAGTTTCACACCAAAATCGATAATTTCGCCCTGCAAATTAATACCCTGGCCGTATAAAATTTGAAATTCAGCCTGTTTAAAGGGTGGTGCGACTTTATTTTTAACCACTTTAACGCGGGTCTCATTGCCAATCACTTCGTCGCCGTCTTTAACAGCACCCGTGCGGCGAATATCTAAACGCACAGATGAGTAAAATTTGAGTGCGTTACCACCGGTAGTGGTTTCAGGGTTGCCGAACATGACACCAATTTTCATACGAATTTGGTTAATAAAAATAGCTAGGCAATTAGCATTTTTAATATTGCCAGTAATTTTACGCAGCGCCTGAGACATCAAGCGCGCTTGCAAACCAACATGGTGATCCCCCATTTCGCCTTCGATTTCCGCCTTAGGCGTCAGTGCAGCCACGGAATCCACCACGAGCACATCCACAGCGCCGGAGCGCACCAACATATCTGCGACTTCTAGAGCCTGCTCGCCGGTATCCGGCTGGGAGACGATTAGGTCGTCAACATTTACGCCCAGCTTCTCTGCGTAAATAGGGTCTAAGGCGTGTTCGGCATCGATAAACGCGCAGACACCACCTTTTTTCTGGGCCTCGGCAATTACTTGCAAGGTCAAGGTGGTTTTACCGGAGGATTCAGGTCCGTAAATTTCAACGATACGCCCCTTCGGTAGGCCGCCTATGCCCAAGGCAACATCCAAACCCAATGAACCGGTTGAGATAGATGGCATAGCGATGCGCTCGCGATCGCCCATACGCATCACGGTGCCCTTACCAAATTGACGTTCAATTTGAGCGAGCGCTGCCTGTAGGGCTTTGTCCTTGTTCTGATCCATGTTGATACCTTTGTAATTTTCTAATTGTACGTTGTCTGCTCATTACTGAGCTTGTTAGCAAAATGTGTTGGCTTAACCAATCTATGTTGAGTAGCTTAAGACAATTTTACTGTATGCGCAACCAGTACTATATGGTTATACAGTAAATTTTATTAATTTAGTTAATTCAGTCAAGGCAACCACAACCGCCTGCTCTCTGATAGAGGCTCGATCACCGGCAAATACACAGCGTCGCGAGTGTGTTCCCCGGGGACCAGCCCAGGCAAACCAAACCGTGCCCACGGGCTTTTCCGCGCTGCCACCACTTGGGCCAGCGATGCCGGTGGTCGCCAATGCCCAGGTGGACGACGCCCTAGCTCTCGCGCCCTCCGCCATCTGTACCGCCACCTGTTCACTCACCGCGCCGAATTGAGTAAGTGTCGCCTCATCCACCCCCAAGAGCGCTATCTTGGCGCTATTGGCATAAGTCACAAAACCATAACCAAACCACGCCGAGGAACCCGCCACGGCAGTAAGTGCCTGCGCGACACCACCACCGGTGCAGGACTCCGCAACACTTAGGCTAGCCGCCTGGGCGACAAGTTGATCCGCTATCTGCTGAACCAAGTGATCTTGGCTTGCTGTCATTAACTTCTCCTAAACAACGTTTATGACCAAGGTAGATTTGCGTAGAATACCCCGCTTGATCCTGACCAGCACAGTCGACATTATGAACCAAGCCGTCCAAGACCTCTCCAATGAAACGCCCATGATGCAACAGTATTTGCGCATTAAGGCCGAACACCCCCATGAAATCGTGTTCTACCGGATGGGTGACTTCTACGAGCTATTCTTCGACGACGCCAAACTCGCCAGTGAACTATTGGATCTCACCCTGACCGCACGGGGCAAATCCAATGGCGAACCTATTCCCATGGCCGGCATTCCCTTCCACTCAGCCGACGGCTACCTCGCGCGCTTAGTCAAACAAGGGGTGTCCATCGCCATTTGTGAACAGGTGGGTGACCCAGCCACCAGTAAGGGCCCAGTCGAGCGCAGGGTCATGCGCATCGTCACGCCCGGCACCGTCAGTGATGAGGCGCTGCTCGACGAGCGCCAAGATAACCTACTCGTCGCCGTACACGCGCAAGATAACGACTACGGCATCGCCAGTCTCGATATCGGCTCGGGCCGCTTCCTGCTCTTAGAAGTGACAGGCTTAGAAGCGCTAGCGGCCGAGCTGCAACGCTTAAACCCAGCCGAGCTGCTAGTGGCCGACGAGCTGGTGGAGCTCGAGCTCTTCGCCAAGCGCAAGGGCTTACGCCGCCGCGCGCCTTGGGAGTTCGAGCTGGATACGGCATTGCGATTATTGAACCAACAATTTGGCACTCAAGATCTAGACGGCTTTGGCTGCTCCCACCTTCGCCACGCCCTGTGCGCCGCCGGCTGCTTGCTTAGCTACGCGCGCGAAACCCAGCGCACGGCGTTACCCCATATTCGCACGCTAGCGTTTGAGAATCGCGACGAGGCGGTGGCCATGGACACGGCAACGCGGCGCAACCTCGAGCTAGATACCAACCTCAGCGGCGGCGAGGAGAATACCCTGCTGTCGGTGATCAACACCGGCGTTACCGCCATGGGGCGGCGCTTAATGCGGCGCTGGGTTAATCGGCCGCTGCGCAACTTAAACACCCTAACCCAGCGCCAAGATGCCATCAGCTGGCTGCTCGCTGATTATGCCTTCGAGCCCATCCGCCAGAGTTTAAAAAATGTCGGCGATATGGAGCGCATTTTGGGGCGCCTGGCGCTGCGCTCGGCGCGGCCGCGGGATTTGAGCCGCCTGTTAAGCTCTCTCGCCTGCTTCCCACTCTTGCAACAACAGTTAGCCGAGTCGAACAGCGCCCGTATTCGCAAACTGGCGAGCCTAGTGAGCGAGTTTCCCCTGCTAGTCGATCTACTCGACCGCGCCTTGATCGAAAACCCACCGGTGGTGATTCGCGAAGGCGGCGTGATTGCCGAGGGCTTCGACCCAGAGCTCGACGAACTGCGCGCTATTAGCACCAATGCCGGCCAATTTTTGATCGACTTAGAGACGCGGGAGAAGGAACGCACCAAACTTTCCACCTTGAAAGTGGGCTATAACCGCGTGCACGGTTACTTCATCGAGCTGAGCCGGGGCCAAGCCGATCAAGCACCGGCCGACTATATTCGCCGCCAAACATTAAAGAATGCCGAGCGCTTTATCACGCCCGAGCTGAAGCAATTTGAGGATAAAGCGCTGTCGGCCAAAAGCCGCGCCCTAAGCCGTGAAAAAGCGCTCTATGAAGAACTACTAGAAACCCTCAATGAGCACTTACTTGAATTGCAGGATGCCAGCGCCGCCGTTTCAGAGCTGGACGTGCTGGCAAGCTTTGCCGAGCGCGCCGAGCATCTCAATTTTTGTAAGCCCTCACTTACCGAAGAACCCGGTATTCACATAGAAAAAGGCCGCCACCCGGTGGTGGAACAGGTGTCCAGCCAGCCTTTCGTCGCCAACGACTTAGCGCTATCCAGACAGCGCCACATGCTGATCATCACCGGCCCCAACATGGGCGGTAAGTCGACTTACATGCGACAAACGGCGCTCATCGTATTGATGGCGCAAATAGGCTGCTTCGTACCCGCTGCGCAGTGCGAGCTGGGTCTAACAGATCGCATCTTTACCCGTATCGGCTCCAGCGATGACCTCGCCAGCGGCCGCTCGACCTTCATGGTGGAGATGACCGAAACAGCCAATATTCTGCACAATGCCACGCCGAACAGCTTGGTGTTAATGGATGAGGTGGGCCGTGGTACCAGCACCTTCGACGGTCTGTCGCTGGCGTGGGCGGCGGCCATGCACTTGGGCCAAACGGTCAAGGCATTTACCCTGTTTGCCACCCACTACTTCGAAATCACCGCGTTGCCTGAGACACTCGCTGGAGTTGCCAATGTGCATTTAACCGCCACGGAACACAAAGATAACATTGTATTTTTACACCATATTCAAGATGGCCCGGCCAGCCAGAGCTATGGTCTTCAGGTGGCAAAACTCGCCGGCATTCCCGAAGCAGTATTAGCCATGGCGAGGCGACAATTAGCGCAATTGGAAGCGGGTAGCCACGGGGCTAGTGTCGCGCCAATTGACGCCGGTGCAGTGGTGGAAAGGCAGGCTGCGAAAAAGAGTGAACCAGCGCCAGATCCTTGGCAAGGCGAGCTATTTAGTGCCCCACCCCACCCAGTGGTGACAAAATTGGAGAAATTAGACCTAGACGAGCTAACACCGCGGCAGGCACTTGATCTCCTTTACGCGCTAAAACAGCAGATTTGAGTGACGTTAGCCGCAAAAGATTAGAAACCTGCCAAAGGTTACGGTAGAATGCCGGCGAATTTTTCGTATTAAGACGGAGTGCAATAAATGACATTCGTAGTTGGTGATAACTGTATTAAATGTAAACACACCGATTGCGTGGAAGTTTGCCCAGTTGACTGTTTCTATGAAGGCCCCAACTTCCTCGTCATTCACCCAGACGAATGTATTGACTGCGCCCTGTGCGAGCCAGAATGCCCCGTAGGAGCCATCTTTTCAGAAGACGAACTACCGGAAGGTCAAGAAGTATTCTTAGAACTGAATGCTGAGCTGGCACAAGTTTGGCCCAACATCACCGAGATGAAAGATGCCCCGGCGGATGCCGCTGAGTGGGATGGCGTTGAAAACAAGCTGCAATATCTGGAGCGCTAAGCCCGAGCAAGCGGCAGGTTTCAACGATAAAAAAACCGCGCTAAGCGCGGTTTTTTTATACTTGCTTTTTAACCTATACAACACGCTTAAACACACATTCAAACAACAAGCCCAGCGCGGACTCGCCTCAAGTGGTATAGGCTGTAAGGCTCAGGAACCCTTTTTACTAAATATCTATTAACTCCTATTAATATCTACTAAAGCTATTAATAGGGTGGCCAAAATCCACTGCCGCATTAAACGCAGAGGCTAAATCAAACGCCCGGCTCAGCCTTAACCAGTAGTCCCACACCAGTAAAACAATGCCGCACGTTTTCACTTTGCCGATTACACTAGTCCTGCAGCATATGCACCGTACTGGCTAAGTTCTTTTGTTTACTATCAATAAGCTTGAATTCATTCCAGCCGATCTTGACCACGTCGCCATGATTTAAAATCACCTTACCTTTAATTTTTTCGCTATTCACTCGCGTCCCGTTGGTGCTACCTAAATCTTCTAACACTATCTCTTGATATTCAGGAAAGTCTGGATTTTTCCTGATCGAAACCACCGCGTGACGGCCGCTGACGGCACCATCGTCTATCTGCACTCGATTATCGGCGTGGCGACCGATGGTGAGTGGTGTTTTATCTAAGTCGAATTTATTCACTACCACATCGTCAATTAATTGCGCTAACTGAGCCATATACACCTCGTCTAAACAATTGCACTTTATTCAATAATTTTCTAGTCTACTCGAAATCCCGCGCTAGCGATTTACGAATCGCTTCGGCCATTTCGCGGGCATTGGCAAAGCGATCCTCTGGGTCCTTTTGCAACGCCTTATTGGTAATTCGTGTGGCGCTTGGAGGCAATTCTGCTCTGTGCGTTCGCACACTGGCGTGCTTGCCCTGTAAGATCTGGTAAGTCAAATTAGCCAGACTATCGCCATCGAAAGGCAGCTTACCGGTGAGCAACTGATACATAGTAACGCCCAAGCTATAAATATCTGCGGCTTCGCTCACCTTTATACCTTTAAGTTGCTCGGGCGACATATAGAGCGGGCTTCCCATAACATCGCCGGTGCGGGTTTTGGAGTTATCCACGAGCCGCGCAATACCGAAATCACTTACCTTCATGCGCCCGGTTTCAGGGTCGTACAGCAGGTTGCTGGGTTTAATATCGCGGTGAATAATTTGATGTTTATGGGCATAAAAAAGCGCATCGGCAGCCTTGGCCATTAATCCATAGACAATAGGCACCGGCAGTAAACGCTTGGGGTTGGTGAAGTAATTTAACGCCTTACCAGGCACATAATCCATGGCTATAAATGCCAAGTCGGCCTCTTCGCCCGCATCGAACACTGACACAATATTCGGGTGACTGAGCCGCCCAGCCGCTTCCGCCTCTCTAAAAAAGCGCGCCTTTACCTCGGGTAATTGGCTGGGTTCAAAGTGTTTATAGTGCAAGGTTTTGATTGCCACCATACGACTAATACGTGGGTCTCGGCCGAGGTAAACCACCCCCATGGCACCACGCCCTAACTCTTTCTGAATTTCGTAGCGCCCCAGTACCGGCTTGTTAATAATCTGCTCATCGATGACGAGCGTTGCATCCAGGCCGCCTGTGCCCTGGCTGCCGGATAGTTCTTGCAGGCGCATAAGACGATTTTTTACATCGGAAAATTTCGGTGCCTTGATTAAAATATCGCGATACAGCTTTTCCGCTTGCTCGTACCGACGCTGCTTTTCGTAACTTTGCGCTATGTCATAACATGCTTGTAATTGCCACTTTTCATGGCGCAGCTGCATTAAACTATTTAAACTATTTTCAGCCTCCGCCAGTTTTCCAGAACCAATTTGTTCGCGCACTATTTGCTGCCAGCCTAATCGCCAACTTTCTCTTAAGCCTTCCAGTGATCGAGAAAAAACCAGCGCGATCAGACGCAAGATCACGGCACACCAAATAAACATTAGCGCGGTTGCCGTGGGCAGCCACCATTGGTAGTAGATATGTGCAGCCAGTTGCCATGCAACTAACGCCGTCGAAACTAAAACCAAGCTAAGTATCAAAACGGCGGAACCGGCGCGCAGCCAAATGGGTGCGGTTAACAGTGCCAGCAGAAGCAGACTCATAGGCTCCCAGGCCCAAGCCCAATCTGGGCTTTTCGGGTAATGGTCGGCCAACAGGGTATTCATTGCTGCCGCCGTTAACAGCGCCTCAGAATTCGATTGCGGTGCAATCAACAGGAGGTCAAATTCGCTTAACCGACCAGCCACGTCATTCATCGGTAAGACCACCGGAGCCAAGCGCCAATCCACCGGAAGGATACCGCGGGCATTAACCCATCGGAACCAAGCCTGATTTTGCGCCTGCAACTGGCCATCAGACCACTGCAAAGGGCCTAAGGATCGGTGTTTTTGCGCCAACAATAACGGCGCGGCTATTATCTTTTGGTGCTCACCCACCTGGCTCCACAAGCGCGCCAAGCCAGGAGCGCCAGCGCCTAGAAACTCATAATGTTGCTGCGCAGCCGCAAGATTTTGCATCCCCGCCGGCGTCTGATCCCGACCGGCCAACCACTGCAGTAGGCCAACGCTCCAAGGCGATGCGGTTAATTGGAAACTGAGCGCCCGGCCGCCGCCCAACTCCAGTTGGCCCCAGGGTAAAAACCAGAAAATATCTGGACTTCCGACAAAATCTTTCCACTGCTTTAGCTCATTCACTCTCGCCAACAATAATTGTCGCTGGGCTTGCGTAGCCTCGCCCTCGCCAGCGGAAAGTGCCGAGGCCAAGGCAGTAAAATCCTCCTGCTGGGTAAAGCCAGCAACGCCAAACGCCGAGGGTAGAAATACGTGAAAAGGCACCCCAGCGAGATGCAGCTCGATGAGCTTTTCAGTGAGCGGATGGTTAACGGGAAGGCGGGTAAAATCCGCGAGAAGTTCATCGGGAATTTCCGCCAAGCCAATTTTTACCGGACTTGGCGGTGCTGCGCTTAAGGAGTAACTGGCCGACAGCAAACGCTGATCTAACCACTGCAAGGGCTGCTGCAGCCACGCAGGCCACTGTAAAGCCAGCACAAAACCTAGGCTCAGCAGCAGATAGGTAACGTCGATGATTTCTAACTGGTCAAATATTCGCCTAAGTGGGCGCATGCGCAATGCCATTATCGGTATTATTAGCTGGCAGTTTACCTTTATTTATCGGATGTGTAATAGACGCCGGGTATCCAGCTCTTCTTAATCCGCAAGGTGCGCTCCATGCCCTCGGCCAAATGTTCAATACGGGTAAACTCGTGCAAGCCAACGCTTAACCACTCACCTACCAACAGTGTGCCGGACGCAACTTTCTTGCCCTGATAAAGTACACCATTGGTACTACCCAGATCTTTGAAGTGAAACACGCCATCGCTATCCACCGTGATTTCCGCATGCAAGCTTGAAACAGTGGTATCTTCTAGCACTATATCGTTGTCGCTTTGGCGACCCAGAAGAAGCGCACCCTCCACTTGGTAGTGCGCCACAATCGCGCCATTCAGGCAATGCTGTAAAAACGCCATGTTATCCCTCACGCATAAAAAAGGCCTGGTTACCCAAGCCCTGTCCGTACTATTCCCACTCAATCGTTGCTGGTGGCTTGCTCGAGACATCGTAGGCGACGCGAGAAACACCAGAGATTTCGTTGATAATACGGTTCGATACGGTTTCCAACAACTCATAGGGTAAGTGCGCCCAGCGAGCTGTCATAAAATCGATGGTTTCCACGGCGCGCAGAGCAATCACCCACTCGTAGCGGCGGCCGTCGCCCACCACGCCGACAGACTTGACCGGTAAGAATACCGCGAAAGCCTGTGAGGTTTTGTGATACCAGTCTGCCTTATGCAACTCTTCTAAGAAAATTGCATCGGCTTCGCGCAAAATATCGGCATATTCCTTTTTCACTTCACCCAAAATACGCACACCTAGCCCTGGGCCGGGGAAGGGATGGCGGTAAACCATGTCGTAGGGCAAGCCTAGCTCTAAGCCTATTTTGCGTACTTCGTCTTTAAATAATTCACGCAACGGCTCAACCAGTTCGAAAGCCATGTCATCGGGCAAACCACCAACATTGTGGTGCGACTTAATCACATGGGCCTTGCCGGTTTTACTGGCCGCCGATTCGATCACATCGGGATAGATTGTGCCCTGTGCCAACCACTTGATGCCCTTAAGCTTAGTGGCCTCTTGATCGAACACATCGATAAAGGTATTGCCGATAATCTTGCGTTTTTTCTCAGGATCATTCTCACCGGCTAAGCGCGATAAAAACTGCGCTTCTTCGTTGGCGCGAATCACTTTGACACCCATGTTTTTGGCAAACATGTCCATCACCTGATCGCCTTCGTTCTTGCGCAATAAACCGTTGTCGACGAAAACACAGGTAAGCTGGCTGCCAATGGCCTTGTGCAAGAGTGCGGCAACCACTGAAGAATCTACACCGCCGGATAAACCTAACAACACGTTATCGCTACCCACCTGTTCGCGCACGCGGTTAATCGCGTCTTCAACGATATTGGCCGGTGTCCACAGCGCTTTACAGCCACAGAGCTCTAACACAAAGTGTTCAAATATACGGCGGCCCTGCAGTGTGTGGGTCACCTCGGGATGGAACTGCACGCCAAAAAAGTCCTTTTCTTCGCAGTACATACCGGCGATGGGGCAAGAGGGTGTCGATGCCATCAACTTAAAATTAGCCGGCATGCTGGTGACTTTATCGCCGTGGCTCATCCAGACATCGAGCAAGCCAGCGCCGTCAGCCGCGAGATGATCTTTAATATCGTGCAACAATGCACTTGCACCTTCGACTTTCACTTGGGCATAACCAAATTCGCGCACATCGCTGGTGGACACTTTACCGCCCAGCTGCTCGGCCATGGTTTGCATGCCATAGCAAATACCCAGCACAGGAATACCCAGTTCGAAAACCGCTGCATCCGCCCGGGGCGATTCACCGGCGGTAACAGACTCCGGGCCACCGGATAAAATAATACCCTTGGGATCGAATTCGCGAATCTCGGCTTCGGTCATATCGAAAGCGCGAACTTCCGAATAAACACCAATTTCTCTAATGCGACGGGCAATTAACTGGGTGTATTGAGATCCAAAATCGAGAATCAAAATGCGTTGGGCGTGGATATCTTGGCTCATGAGGGCTCGCAACTTTTTACTAACGAAACTGACATAACGAGAGGTTTTTCACTCCCCCGAAAACAAAAGTGACCGGCCTTGGCCGATCACTGTCTTATCAAGCTTGCAGCTTAACGACCACCGACGGGGTAGTTAGGCGCTTCTTTGGTGATGCTGACATCGTGCACATGGCTCTCGCCCATACCGGCGCTGGTGACGCGCACAAACTCAGGCTTGGTGCGCATGGTCTGCATATCGATCGAGCCCGTGTAACCCATGGCAGAGCGCAACCCGCCCATCATTTGATGCACGATGGCTGACAGCGGGCCCTTGTAGGGTACACGCCCCTCGATACCTTCCGGCACTAACTTTTCGGTGCCCTGGCTGGCGTCTTGAAAGTAGCGATCGGAGGAACCTTGGGTTCTGGCCATTGCACCTAAGGAGCCCATGCCGCGGTAAGACTTGTAAGTGCGGCCCTGATACAACTCAACCTCGCCTGGCGCCTCTTCAGTACCGGCGAACATCGAGCCCATCATTAAACAGTGCGCGCCGGCAACAACGGCTTTGGAGATATCGCCAGAGTAGCGAATACCGCCATCGGCAATAACGGGAATGTCCGTGTCTTTCAAGGCTTCAACTACACCGGCAATAGCAGAAATCTGCGGCACACCAACACCTGTCACGATGCGGGTAGTACAAATAGAACCGGGGCCAATACCCACTTTAACGCCGTCTGCACCAGCTTCAACCAAGGCCAAAGCCGCGGCGCCGGTGGCGATATTACCGCCAATAACTTGGATATCTGGGTATAGGGTTTTGATGCGCTTGACTCTATCCAGCACATTCTTTGAGTGGCCGTGTGCGGTATCGACCACCAGCACATCCACACCCGCTTCAATTAGCGCTTTAACCCGGTCGTCGGTGTCTGGGCTAGTGCCTACCGATGCACCTACGCGCAGGCGGCCGGCTGGGTCTTTACAGGCGCTGGGGAAGTTCTCGGCTTTGCTAATATCTTTCACCGTGATCAAACCGCGCAATTCGAACTTATCGTTCACCACCAGCACTTTTTCGATGCGGTGCTTATGCAAGAGTCCGCGCACGATTTCAGGCGCCTCGCCCTCTTTCACCGTCACCAATTGGTCTTTCGGCGTCATGATAGATGCGACCTTAGCCGCCATGTTGGTTTCGAAGCGCACATCGCGGCCGGTCACGATTCCGACCAGATCACCGTTATCGAGCACGGGCACGCCCGAGATGTTATTGGCGCGGGTTAACGCCACCAGCTCGGCAATAGTGGCATTGCTATCGATGGTAATCGGGTCTTGAACAACACCGGCCTCGAACTTCTTAACTTTGCGCACTTCGAGTGCCTGCTGCTCGATGGACATACTCTTGTGAATAATGCCAATACCACCCTCTTGCGCCATGGCGATCGCTAGGCGAGACTCCGTGACGGTATCCATGGCCGCCGATACCAGCGGGATATTGAGCTGAATACCACGGGTTAATTGGGTCTTGAGCGACACGTCTTTGGCGGTAATATCCGAATAGCCGGGTACCAATAAAACATCGTCGAATGTCAGTGCTTCTTGTGCAATTCGCAACATAGTTTGCAATCAACCTAGTAAATAGAAGGTTTAGAAGGTAAACGGTCGATTATAACGATTTGAACCTATTGGGTAAACTGGACGTCACGCTTTTTCAGCTATTAGGAGGCTATCGCTTGCATATAACAGCCTTATTACAATGGCTAGTGGTGCAGATTACAGCTCGCACCGGCACGGGTGCTTGGGTATAGTCCGTCTTTTGCCGCCATTTGAGTGCCATGAACTCCATCACTGCCGATAAAAAACTCTACACCGTCAGCCAGCTGAACCGGCAGGCAAGGCAGCTACTCGAAACCCATCTTTCACTCCTTTGGGTCGAGGGAGAAATTAGCAATTACACGCGGCCTGCATCGGGGCACAGCTACTTCACTCTAAAGGACAGTGGCGCACAAATTCGCTGTGCCATGTTTAAAAATCGCAGCCTGCACTTACGCATTCAACCTAAAAACGGTGCCAAAGTACTGATTCGCGGGCGCGTCAGCCTGTACGAAGGGCGCGGCGACTATCAACTGATTGCCGAACACATGGAGGACGCCGGCCTAGGCGCCTTACAACGGGCCTTCGAAGAACTTAAAGAGCGCCTCGCACTCGAGGGCTTATTTGACCCGCGTAGAAAAAAGAAAATACCGCTACCGGCCAAGCACATCGCCATTATTACCTCGGGTACCGGTGCCGCACTGAGAGATATTCTCGCGGTATTCAAACGCCGCTGGGCCGGCCAGCCGTTAACCCTGATACCCGTGCCGGTGCAAGGTACCGACGCGGCACCGGCTATCGTCAAAGCTATTGAGATTGCCAATCAACAGGCGCAGTTCGATGTAATTTTGCTCGCCCGCGGCGGCGGCTCGCTGGAAGATTTGTGGAGTTTCAATGAAGAAAGTGTCGCGCGCGCAATTGCGCAGAGCCGACTACCCGTGGTGTGCGGCGTCGGCCATGAAACCGACACCACCATTGCCGATTACTGCGCCGATTTAAGGGCACCCACCCCCTCCGCCGCGGCCGAACTCCTATCGCCCGACGCCAGTGATTGGCTCGAGAGTTTTACCGGTTTTGGTTATCTGCTGGAAGAAGCCATGGAGCGAAAACTCAAACAACTGGCCCAAAGAACAGATTTCTATGCACACAGGCTTAACCGCTGCGAACCCAAGCTGTTACCGGCTGTGCAGCAGGTAAATCGTGCCCAACGTCAGCTGCACTTGGCTTTAAACAACGCCATAAGTCGAGCCCAAGTAAAAGCCGAACATCTCACCAGCCAGCTTCAGCAACTGCACCCGGCGCGTCAACTACAGAGTAAAAAAGTGCATTTCCAACAACTTGAAAAGCGCCTGCACAACAAAAACCCCACACGGCAAATTCATCTAGCACGAGACAGCGTTAGCTTAGCGCTGCAACAATTAAGCGACAGATTGCAACACCACCTCAACGGGCAACAACACAGCTTGCATTTACACATGCAGAGCTTGCACAACCTTAGCCCGCTGCAAACGCTGGAACGTGGCTACGCTTTAATCACCAACGACAAGGCCGAGGTTATTACCAAAGCCTCGCAACTGAAAACTGGCGAAAGAGTGCGCGCGCGTTTACACGAGGGTGAGTTTAGCGCCATTGTCGAGTCGGCAAAAACCTAAAATACTGCCCTAAATACGAATAGACCTTGCAGCCACATTCTGCGCTCTTTAAACTGCTCGCTCTTGTCGGGGCGCCCTGCTACGCACCCTCTTTTAAAACCTTGGTTTAAATGTGGTTTTAAATAGGCTTGTGCAGGGCTGAGATCAGTTCGCTGAACCCGTAGAACCTGATCAGGTTAACACCTGCGTAGGAAACAAGAGATGCCCGCCACTCGACATCTTTGTATTTCTGCGCCCATGTTTAGTTAGCAGGCAGCGCACTTGACACACTTTCAAAACGCTCAACCCCACATTGCTATTTGCGGCGCTGGCCTACTAGGCAGACTGCTCGCCTGGCGCCTGCTCCTCGAGGGCTACAAGGTTTATCTATTTGAAGCCTCAAGCTTCACCGCCTCACGCGCCGCTGCCTTTACCGCTGCCGGCATGATATCGCCGCTGAGTGAACTCGCCGTTAGCGAAAAATGCATCTACGACCTGGGACTAACATCGTTAGCGTTATGGCAGAGTTGGTTACCAGCACTCAATACAAAGCAATCTCTCTTGTCCTGTAATGGCAGCGTCGCTCTAGCCCACCCGCAAGACCACCTAGAGCTGACACAATTTTATCGAGACATAAGCCATAAACTCCAAGGTGAAACCGTAACAGCGCAATGGCTAGACGCCACGCAGTTGCGTGCCCTTGAGCCGCAGCTAAACCAGTTCAACCAAGCCATTTACCTTCCGAGCGAAGCTCATGTTGATAACAGGCAATTGTTGCCGCTGCTATTAACCTCCATTAAAAAGCTCGGCGGTATGTGCGCTGAAAACTGCCCGATCAGTTTTACCGATGGCGCCATTTGCGAGGCATCGACCTTAAATCTCAAGCAACTTAATATTGCCGACAACGTTGATTATTGGATTGACTGTCGCGGCATGGGCGCTAAATTGGCCACCGGCCCGCTGCGTGGCGTACGTGGCGAAGTGCTTTGGGTGGAAACCAAAGAAGTGTCCTTTCAGCGCCCAATTCGGCTAATGCACCCGCGCTACAAACTCTATGCCGTACCTAAACCTAAGCACCAATTCATTATTGGCGCCACGGAAATCGAAAGTGAAGATACGAGCCCCATTAGCCTGCAATCAACGCTGGAACTATCGAGCGCGCTTTACACGCTGCACCCAGCTTTTGCTGAGGCTCGAGTGATTGAAACCGACACCAATCTCCGCCCCGCCTACCCAAACAACCAGCCACAAATAACTCAAACCAATCAAGTGATGAGTATCAACGGCCTATACCGACACGGCTTTCTACTTGCGCCGGCCTTAGTCGCCGAAGCGATACAGCAACTCAAGGCGCGATTTACACCGCCATCAAAGCCCTACCACCACAAGGATAAAAATGCCTTATGCAAGAGTTAATCATTGTGCATCTCAACGGCGATAAAAAGGTAATTGAATCCAATACCCCTGTCAGTACGGCGTTAACAAAGTGGGAACTCAACCAAGGCAAGTTTGCACTAGCGATTAACAATCAGTTTTTACCGCGCTCGCAATACACAAGCTATCAACTCAAACCAAACGATTGTATCGACTTACTCACACCCGTAGCAGGAGGCTAAAATGGAGGTTTCTCAAGGTGCAAGCCAGCTAAAAAACGCCGCCCAATTACAACTCTATGGCGAATCCTTTGCGAGCCGGTTTCTAATAGGCTCAGCACTTTATCCATCGCCCGCTATCATGAGGGATGCCGTGAAAGCCAGCGCTGCAAGCTTAGTCACGCTGAGCTTACGCAGGCAAGATCCGGCCAATCGCTTGGGGCAAAATTTCTGGCAAGAAATTCAATCTTTAGGCTGCCAGCTACTTCCCAACACCGCGGGCTGCAAGAGCGCAGAAGAAGCCATTAACCTAGCGGAAATGTCTCGGGAAATTTTTAACACGGCCTGGATAAAACTCGAAGTTATTGGCGACGACTACAACTTACAGCCAGACCCCTTCGAGCTGCTAAAAGCGGCGAGCGAGCTGATTAAACGCGGCTTCAAGGTTTTGCCCTACAGCACGGACGATCTCATTCTGTGCTTGAGGTTAAGAGATGCCGGCTGCGAGGCGATTATGCCCTGGGGTTCACCCATCGGTACTGGGCTAGGCTTGATGAACGACTATGCATTGCGAACCTTGCGCGAGCGGCTACCCGATACACCACTAATCATTGACGCAGGCCTAGGTGCGCCGTCCGATGCCGCGCAGGCAATGGAATTAGGATTTGATGGCGTGCTTTTAAACACCGCCGTCGCTAAAGCACTCGACCCTGTCGTGATGGCTAGCGCCTTTAAACTGGCGATAGAGTCAGGACGCCTAGCCTATCAAGCGGGGTTAATATTACCCCGTCAAAATGCCAGCCCCTCCACCTCACCTATTGGCCAGCCCTTTTGGCAACACAAGTAAACTTCGGCTAGGCTCGGCTTTGTGGTATAAGGCAGACTCAAATAAGCCGCCTGCCTTAGATTCGAACAAGGAGTCAACCGAACCGATGGATAGCTTAATCATCATTGCCGCCTTTGTGTTCGGCTTTGCCGCACGCCAAATTGGCCAACCGCCCTTAGTAGGCTATCTCATCGCTGGTTTTGGCTTAGGTCTCGCAGGATTTGAATCTTCCACCACCATCGAATTTATCTCCGATACTGGCATATCCTTGATGCTGTTCATTATCGGTTTGAAGCTAGACCTAAAGAGCTTGTTGAAACCCGAGATCTATCGCTCCACCGTTGAACACACCTTATCTTACGGCGCTATTACTTTCGGCTTTGTGCTCTTTATTGGTGCCCTCGGCCTGCCCTTAGTGTCCGATGTGAATTGGCAGCAAGCGGCATTAATCGCCTTTGCTCTCAGCTTCAGCTCTACGGTATGCGCCGTTGCTATGCTCGAAGAAAGGGGCGAGTTTCGCGTCCGCCACGGCCAATTAGCCATTGGTATTCTCATTGTTCAGGATATTGTTGCGGTTTTATTTTTAACCGCTTCCACCGGTAAAATTCCAAGCCTATGGGCGCTGTTGCTACCCCTACTCTTTTTTGCCCGACCGCTTTTCAGTTATGTCATCAAGGCCAGCGGTCACGATGAAATTTTAATTCTCGCTGGCATCATTCTTACCGCGCTGGGCGGCACACTGTTCGAACTGGTCGGCATGAAAGCCGATCTCGGCGCGTTGATTTTCGGTATGCTCATTAGCGGCGACAAAAAGGCCGGCGAGTTAGCAAAAAGCATGATCAGTTTCAAAGATATTTTCCTGATCGGGTTTTTCCTTAATATCGGCCTGGCGGCCGAACCGACACTGATCATGCTGGGCATCGCCTTAGTACTTTGCTTGCTGTTGCCGCTAAAAGCCGCCGCCTTTTTCTTCCTGCTTACCCGCTTCAAAATGCGGGCGCGTACAGCCATGCTGGCGAGTTTAGCGCTAACTCAATATAGCGAGTTTGGCTTAATCGTTGCGGCACTGGGCTTAAAACTGGGCTGGCTATCGGAAAGCTGGATGGCAACACTGGCTATTGCGGTATCACTATCATTTGTTCTATCCACACTCGTTAACGGCAGATCACATCAACTCTACGCCAAATACAAAGACGTACTCAAACGTTTCGAAACAGATGTCGATACCGATGATGACCCGCAATGCCCAGCGAAGAACGTCGAGGTTCTTATCGTCGGCATGGGCCGCGTTGGCTCCGGCGCCTATGACACCATCCAAAATCAATACAATTTACGCGTTTGCGGCGTTGATACCGACAAATCAAAAATGGCAGCCCATCAAGCTGCAGGACGACGAGTTATTTACGGCGACGCCGAAGATGCCGACTTCTGGGAAGGCCTACAATCTACCCGTTATAACCTCGTGATGTTCACCATGCCATCACTGTCGGAAATGGTTGATGCTGTAGAACAGCTTCGACATTCTGGATACAAAGGCAAAGTGGCAGCAGTTGCCAAATACGAAGACGAACGCACCGCCATGAAAGCCGCCGGCGCCGATGTGGTTTTCAACTACTACGCAGAAGCAGGCGCTGGTTTTGCAGAGCATACGCTCTCAAACCTTTTAGATGTACTGCCGCAGAAACCGGCAGTGGCGGTTTAGGGGTTAGAGCAGCAATTCGACGTGCTTTAGCGTTGTACCCCGCCACAACCGACGCAGGTTCCTCCCGCACTACGATAAATTTATCGTCGCGTTTTTTAACATGGAACGAGTCGCTAGCATTGATCCCCTTAAACTCCCGCGCCGCGGCCTCCGCCGACTTTTTATCGGCGTATTCTTTGATGCGCGGGTGGATTTCATATAGGTACGCAGATGAATTCCCCTGCAGAACCTTTTGCAGGACGAAATCATAGTTAGGGAACGCTGTGCGCAGTAGTGCGAGAGCGAATGTGGCGCGGGTGCTACGTGTACCTTCCGCCATTTGGAAAGGCTTTCCGTTACCGGAAGGATCGCGCCAGTACTTATTCAGTAGTACTTCGTCGGCATCTTCCGTATCCGGAGGGTCGATTTCTGTGAGTGTTTGCTCTACTTCCTCGGCGTCAATTTCTTCCGCGCGGGTTTCGTCGGCAGCTTCCCCGAAATCCTGCGTATTCCGCGCCACATTCTCTTGCAGCCGAATCCTATAGTTGTGCAGTGTAGCTAGCGCCGCCGGATCTACATTTTGAGCCTTGGCGAATGCTGCTAAGTCTCTGGCGAAGAAATCTCGTTCCGGAGAAGGGGTTCGGAGGAACTGAACTATTCCGGCTGCATTAAGTCCTTCAAAGCTGCGGCTAAGGGCGAGTTTGGATTCCCACTCTCGATTTCCATCTGTATCGCGAGCCCGGTCTTCTCCAACCCCGCTATCAGTTTCTCCCCCTCCTCCTTCGATAATTTTTTGGGCGAAGTATCCTTCTGAGAGTTCTCTTGATCGAGCATTTAGCCTCCGTAAACCTTCGTCATTTGCTTGTTCTGAATCCGCCGCAAAACTGGACGCTACGACCGTCCGGCCTACGCGCGGGTCTTCAGGTAATGTTTGTTTAGCTTCGACTGTCGCCGCCGGCATGTCAACTGCGTCAATAATATCGGCCGTACTTTGTTGCGGTTGTGCGCGTTCCTGGTATTCCGCCTCTTGAGCATTGATACCCGATACCACGTCACCCATGCCGTACTGCGCATCCTCGCGCTCAGTGAGAGCCTGGCGTTCTACTTGCGCTTGTTCAGGGGTTATCACCTCTACCGCATAATTCTCGGGGTAGATCCCCTGCTGCTTCTGGGCCACTTCCTCTGCTTTAGACTGCAAAGAAGGGTTGAGTTGACAGGGTACAGTTTACAGGAAGGGCGGGAGGGCAAACGGCGGAGCGCCTAGCCCGATAGCTCGGGCCCCTGCAAGCTGCAAGCCGGATGGCCGGCCCCTGCAAGCTGCAAGACGGATGGCCGCCCCCTGCAAGCTGCAAGCTGCAAGCTGCAAGCTGCAAGCTGCAAGCTGCAAGCTGCAAGTCAAGATTGTGCTTTTGCTTACACTTAACCACAAACAACAAAGCCCAACCGAGTATTCGATTGGGCTTTTTATTTCTCGTCTTTTAACAGCAAGCGGCGCAGCCGCAATGCACTATTCACGTCACAAACCATCTACTAGCACGCTCTCACATGGGGGCGAAGCGATGCGCTTAGGTTGCGATCAGCAACCTGCATCGCGGAGCGCAGGCAAGCTACGCTTGTCGGCCGGACCGCGTGAGCGGCCCCACAGGTAAAGAGAGGGTGGTGCGGCACTCCGACTTGCCCCATGCGAGAGTAGGACATTGCCCACCCAACTCGCAGACAAAGAAAAACGCCCGACAGGTTTAACCTATCGGGCGTTTTAATTTAGATGCTTGACAATGTCCTACTCTCACATGGGGAAACCCCACACTACCATCGGCGCTAATTCGTTTCACTACTGAGTTCGGGATGGGATCAGGTGGTTCCAAATCGCTATGGTCGTCAAGCAAACTGGTATGGATCGCTGTGTCTTATGTCACTTTCAATAAGCAACGGCATGCGTTATCCAAATAGGGCGGTAAATGTGCTCTGTTGTCTTTCGATAACAAAGTCGTCGTAATAATTCTGTAGATGCTGAGTCTCGCCTTACATAAATCTGATTAACTTGTTGTGTGATCTCTCACGCAATACTTCAGATCGTTCTCAAATCATTTTCTATTTCTAAAAAGTACAACGTCAACACAATCGTTTCTGTTATATGGTCAAGCCTCACGAGCAATTAGTATTGGTTAGCTCAACGCCTCACAGCGCTTCCACACCCAACCTATCAACGTCGTAGTCTTCAACGGCTCTTTAGGGGACTTAAAGTCCCAGGGAGATCTAATCTTGAAGGAGGCTTCCCGCTTAGATGCTTTCAGCGGTTATCCCGTCCGAACGTAGCTACCGGGCAATGCCATTGGCATGACAACCCGAACACCAGAGGTTCGTTCATTCCGGTCCTCTCGTACTAGGAACAACTCTTCTCAAATCTCCAACGCCCACGGCAGATAGGGACCGAACTGTCTCACGACGTTCTAAACCCAGCTCGCGTACCACTTTAAATGGCGAACAGCCATACCCTTGGGACCGGCTTCAGCCCCAGGATGTGATGAGCCGACATCGAGGTGCCAAACACCGCCGTCGATGTGAACTCTTGGGCGGTATCAGCCTGTTATCCCCGGAGTACCTTTTATCCGTTGAGCGATGGCCCTTCCATACAGAACCACCGGATCACTATGACCTACTTTCGTACCTGCTCGACGTGTCAGTCTCGCAGTCAAGCTGGCTTGTGCCATTACACTAACCTCCTGATTTCCGACCAGGATTAGCCAACCTTCGTGCTCCTCCGTTACTCTTTGGGAGGAGACCGCCCCAGTCAAACTGCCCACCATGCACTGTCCGCAATCCCGATAAGGGACCTACGTTAGAACCTCAAACATACCAGGGTGGTATTTCAAGGACGGCTCCATCGAAACTAGCGTCTCGACTTCAAAGCCTCCCACCTATCCTACACAAATAGGTTCAAAGTTCAGTGCAAAGCTACAGTAAAGGTTCACGGGGTCTTTCCGTCTAGCCGCGGGTACACTGCATCTTAACAGCGATTTCAATTTCACTGAGTCTCGGGTGGAGACAGCTCCGCCATCATTACGCCATTCGTGCAGGTCGGAACTTACCCGACAAGGAATTTCGCTACCTTAGGACCGTTATAGTTACGGCCGCCGTTTACTGGGGCTTCGATCAAGAGCTTCGCTTACGCTAACCCCATCAATTAACCTTCCAGCACCGGGCAGGCGTCACACCCTATACGTCCACTTACGTGTTTGCAGAGTGCTGTGTTTTTAATAAACAGTTGCAGCGGACTGGTTACTTCGACCACCGACAGCTTACGGAGTAAATCCTTCACCGTCAGTGGCGTACCTTCTCCCGAAGTTACGGTACTATTTTGCCTAGTTCCTTCACCCGAGTTCTCTCAAGCGCCTTGGTATTCTCTACCTGATCACCTGTGTCGGTTTACAGTACGGTTCTTTGTTACCTGAAGCTTAGAAGCTTTTCTTGGAAGCATGGCATCAACCACTTCGCTCAATAAATTGAGCTCGTCATCAGTTCTCAGCCTTAGGGGACCGGATTTGCCTAATCCCCCAGCCTACAACCTTAAACACGGACAACCAACGCCGTGATGGCCTAGCCTTCTCCGTCCCTCCATCGCAGTAACAAAAAGTGTAGGAATATTAACCTACTTCCCATCGACTACGCGTTTCCGCCTCGCCTTAGGGGCCGACTAACCCTGTCCCGATTAACGTTGGACAGGAAACCTTGATCTTCCGGCGGGGGAGTTTTTCACTCCCCTTGTCGTTACTCATGTCAGCATTCGCACTTCTGATACCTCCAGCATGCTTCTCAACACACCTTCAACAGCTTACAGAACGCTCCCCTACCCCACAGACAAAGTCTGTAGCCACAGCTTCGGTTGCTAATTTAGCCCCGTTACATCTTCCGCGCAGGCCGACTCGACTAGTGAGCTATTACGCTTTCTTTAAAGGGTGGCTGCTTCTAAGCCAACCTCCTAGCTGTCTAAGCCTTCCCACATCGTTTCCCACTTAATTAACATTTGGGACCTTAGCTGGTGGTCTGGGTTGTTTCCCTCTTGACAACGGACGTTAGCACCCGCTGTCTGTCTCCCGGATAGTACTCACTGGTATTCGGAGTTTGCATGGGGTTGGTAAGTCGGGATGACCCCCTAGCCCAAACAGTGCTCTACCCCCAGTGGTATTCGTCCGAGGCTCTACCTAAATAGATTTCGGGGAGAACCAGATATCTCCGAGCTTGATTAGCCTTTCACTCCGATCCACAAGTCATCCCCTAATTTTTCAACATTAGTGGGTTCGGTCCTCCAGTTAGTGTTACCCAACCTTCAACCTGCTCATGGATAGATCGCCCGGTTTCGGGTCTATTGCATGCGACTAAAACGCCCTATTAAGACTCGGTTTCCCTACGGCTCCCCTAAACGGTTAACCTTGCCACATACAATAAGTCGCTGACCCATTATACAAAAGGTACGCAGTCACCCAACAAGTGGGCTCCTACTGCTTGTACGCATACGGTTTCAGGATCTATTTCACTCCCCTCACAGGGGTTCTTTTCGCCTTTCCCTCACGGTACTGGTTCACTATCGGTCAGATGGGAGTATTTAGCCTTGGAGGATGGTCCCCCCATGTTCAAACAGGATATCACGTGTCCCGTCCTACTCGATTTCACAACAAGTGCCTTTTCGTGTACGGGGCTATCACCCTGTATCGCCCAACTTTCCAGAAGGTTCCACTAAAACACAAGTTGCTTAAGGGCTGGTCCCCGTTCGCTCGCCGCTACTAAGGGAATCTCGGTTGATTTCTTTTCCTCCGGGTACTTAGATGTTTCAGTTCCCCGGGTTCGCTTCGTACAGCTATGTATTCACTGTACGATACTGAGCAAAGCTCAGTGGGTTTCCCCATTCGGAAATGTTAGGATCAAAGCATGTTTGCCGGCTCCCCTAACCTTATCGCAGGCTCCTACGTCCTTCATCGCCTCCATCTGCCTAGGCATCCACCGTATGCGCTTAGTCGCTTGACCATATAACACAAGCGACTGTATTGACTATTTTTTAAAAATATCTGATTTTCAAACGATTAATAATTAACGCTTTCACGCCAACTAAAATACTGAAGTCAATTGCAACAACAAATTACGCCAGATTTATGTGCTTGAGACACACTCATCTATATATCAGCAATTATTACAACTTTACATTTACCTTGTTAAAGAGCGGCTGGTGTGAAACCAGAAAGCTAATTTCTTTTTTTCTGTAACCTCAGTGCGGTTACATCAAAAAATTAGGTTTCTGATGTCTTACGTAGTGAATCAAGCA